>NZ_VOYT01000001.1:0-521142 GCF_013420145.1 Acinetobacter sp. YH12021 | reverse complement strand
TAGGCAGGACATTATGGAAAAAATGGTCAGGCTATCATCGCCGCAGTTTGGTGGAAACCAAGATGCATTGCATCAAATTATTAGGCGATAAATTAATGGCAAGAAGCTTTCCTAGTCAGGTGAATGAGATCCATGCACGTGTAGCAGTCCTTAACAGATTTACGGAATTAGGTCGCCCACTTACCCAAGTTACGCCTTAAATTTGGATCAATTAGGGGCGCTTTGCATTTCAAATCTTTGTGCAACAAAGCCGTTCCTTTATAATATCTTGCCTTTGCTGTTTTTTATCACGACCTGCATTTTTTGGAGTTGATGTTTTATATGATCTCAAATTCCTAATTTGATCTTCATCTAAAGAGAAGTGATGTTTCTTAAAATATTGACCTAAACCTAAGCTTTCATTTATTTCACAAACATCAATCAATGTATCAGGTGTATTTTCATAAAATTCTTTGATAACCGTAGACATTGAACTTTCAGCTTTTCTGCTCAAAAAAGCACGTTCAATATTTTTAGAATCTGCTTTATATACCGAAGTAATTTTTATCTTTAAATTTTCATTTTCAAAGATACTAAGTAACTCGGAAGCTTTTAAATCATCAATTTTAACTACAAATATATCGTCACAGCTTTTTTCTAAATTATAGACAAACCATTCATCATCACATTCATAACCGTAATAACCAACAGACACTATATCAATCTCTTGAGTTTCTTCTATAGATATACATAAGTCCAAATAACCATTCCATATATAATGCAACAATGTAATTTCATTACAATTTTGACCAGTTACCTCTTTAAGGACTTTAATTGCTTCATTTACACCTAAGAACATTACGAAGAACTCACCTTTTTAAACTGAATGACTTTCATATCCGCCAACTCTTCAAGATAGTCGGCATACCATTGCATCAAACGTGCACGATCTTCCAAATATTGGGCTTTGTTATATACACCCGCCACACCATCTTTGACGTGCGCTAAAGCAGACTCAATGTGTCTTTCATCAAAGCCACGGTTGTTTAAAAGCGTACTAGCGATATGTCGGAATCCATGAGGGGTCTGACGCCCCTCATATCCAAGACGGCGTAATGCCATAATGAAAACTGTATCCGACTTTGGCTTATTCTTATCTGATCGACTCGGGAAAAGAAAATCTGACTCAGAATGAATACTCTTAAGCTCTTTAAGCAATTGAATCGCCTGTTTCGGCAAAGGTATCGTATGCTCACGGCGCTTTTTCATTCGGAAGTCTGGGATAGTCCAAAGCGCATTTTCTAAATCAAACTCTTCCCATTTGGCTTCTCGTAATTCACTTGGTCTACAAAACAACATAGCTAAAAGTTGTAAACCAATACGGCTATCTAGCGTAGGATAATTATTAATAGCTCGAAGAAGTGCAGGCAATTCATTTTCCGACACATGAGCCATATTTTCTTTTTTACCTTGAATAAGGTATTTCTGCATTCCTTCTAAAGGATTGTAATCAATGCGCCCTGTAACCTTTGCATAGTCATAAATGTCACGACACATTGCACACATACGCTTAACTTGCTCATAAATCTTTTGTTCAAGTTGAATGCGCTTTAGATACTCCATCCACTCAATCGGGCGGATAGAAACAAATAAGCGTTTCCCGAACATTGGGAAGATATGCTTTTCTAATGCACCTTTATTACGTGTCATGGTATCGGCTACCCATTGATTCTGCTTGGTATCAAGCCACTCACGAGCTAAAGCTTCAAAAGTAGCATTATTGGTTTCAAGCTCTTTTATCTTTCGCTCTTGCTTGCTAACAATAGGATTTTCGCCGTTGCCGATGTCATTCAATAATTCTTGAGCTTTCTTTCGAGCAAGCTTGCCTTTAATCGCAGGATAACCACCTAAGCCAACCCAAGACCATTTCCCATCAGGCTTTTTATATCTTAATTGCCAAGACTTGTTTCCATTCTTCTGTACAAAGAAATACAGCCCATTGCCATCTAACTCCCGATAATCCTTATCTTCAGGTTTCAGATTTTCCAAGACGGTATCTGACAAAGGACGCTTTTTAATATCTGAACGCTTCATCATGTATCACAGTGGTTTCAATTATTTTTCAATGATACACAATGTGATACATGATACAAGTTCATATATTCAGTTAAGTTCAGTTGTGTTTAGGCATTAAAAAAGGCTTAAACCCTTAAGATTTAAGCCTTTCCGCTTTATATAACATCATATTCAGTCATATTAAGCTAGGTATTTGGTGGAGGTGGCGGGAGTTGAACCCGCGTCCGCCAACACTACACTCGAGAATACTACATGCTTAGATATCGTCTATTGTTTTAACACTCTAAGACCCGACGAACAGGGTTTAAAGTGCGATCCTCTAAGTTTGGTATAAAGTCCCGAGGCTCAACTCTATACGGACTTGTGTGCGTGCGCTTCAGTCGGGTTCACTGACCACAAGTATTCAGTGAAGCGGACAAGCGGCCCTTAGGCAGCTAGAGCGTAAGATTCGTCGTTTGCGACTATTTTAATGCAAATTTGATTTACGAGAGAAAATGCGCTCTCGGCATGCATCTATGAGCTTCATCATCAGCGTCGAAGCCAATAACACCCCCATATCACAGCGCAATCATAGCATAGCTGGCAAAAATTACGATGTATTTTCTGCACAATTACACATTTCGATGCGCTTAGTTACATAATTGCGCTAATATTTTATTTTTCAAGTCAAACACAATAAAAAATATGAGTTATTTACTGGCACTCGATCAAGGCACAACTTCTAGTCGCGCCATCATCTTCAATGAACACGGACAAGTTCAGGCAACGGCACAACGAGAAACCCACATTCAGACCCCATATTCAGGTTGGGTGGAGCAAGATGCTCAAGAAATCTGGTCAAATCAAATTGCTGTGGTGCAACAGGCTCTGGCGACTGCAGGTATTTTGGCTAAAGACATTCACGCGATTGGCGTGACCAATCAACGTGAAACGACTGTAGTGTGGGATAAACGCACAGGCAAACCACTGGCACCTGCCATAATTTGGCAAGATCGTCGTGCGGCTGATTGGTGTCATCAGTTGATTCAAAATAACCAGATGCAATTGATTCAGAAAAAAACAGGTCTGCGTATCGATCCGTATTTTAGTGCAGGCAAACTGGTGTGGTTGCTTGAGCATGTCGATGGGTTAAAAGCATTGGCACAACAGGGGCACGTGGCTTTTGGCACCATCGACAGTTGGTTAATTTGGAATTTGACCCAAGGCGCAGAGCATGTCATTGAAGCGAGTAATGCTTCAAGAACGATGTTGATGAACTTACATCATCAAACTTGGGATGAAGACTTACTGGAACTGTTTCAAATTCCAGCATCAGTTTTACCTAAAATTATTGCATCAGACAGTTATGTTGCAGACACCGCAACTGGCTTATTGGGTGATAATATTCCAATCACAGGTATTTTGGGTGATCAGCAAGCAGCTTTATTTGGACAATCTTGTTTTGAGGTAGGTACAGCAAAAAATACCTACGGCACAGGCTGTTTTATGTTGTTTAATACAGGCAATCAGGTGCAATTTAGCCAAAATAAGTTACTCACTACTTTGGCGTGGCAATGTCAAAATCAAACCCATTTTGCCCTTGAAGGCAGTGTTTTTATGGCAGGTGCTGTAGTGCAATGGCTGCGCGATGGTTTGGGTATTATCCAAAAAAGCAGCGATGTGGAACAACTTGCCAATAGTGTAACTTCTAGCGATGGTGTAGTGCTAGTTCCTGCATTTACAGGGCTTGGTGCGCCACATTGGGACAGTGAAGCGCGAGCGCTTTTATGTGGAATGTCACGTGGCACCAACAAGGCACATATTGCCCGTGCTGCCTTGGAATCCATTGCATTTCAGGTGTCGGATGTACTCACTGCGATGCAATCCGATTTAGATCATCCACTGAAAGAGCTTCGAGTCGATGGTGGTGCTAGTCAAAATGATATGTTGATGCAATTCCAAGCCGATATTTTAAATGTGCCTGTGTTACGTCCTAAAATGTTGGAATCAACCGCTTGGGGAGCAGCAGCTATGGCAGGTTTAAAGGCGGGTGTATTTTCTGACTTATCTGAAATTTCAGCATCTTGGCAGTTAGATCGGGTATTTGAACCCCAAATGAATGAAGCAGAGCGTGCAGAACATTTAGCGCGTTGGCAACAAGCCTTAAAACGTGCTAAGTCAGACTTATAATCAGCGCTATTTCTAAAATAACGCTAAGTTGAAATAAATCTTTAAACCACAAGCCTCATCAGCAAAACTTTTGAGGCTTGTAGCTGTTTTTTCGTTACTTTGATCTTTTAGATTACGCCTTACATTGCCTCACGTTGAGCTTCATCTTCTAGATAACTTTCCAAAGAATCATCTAGTGCATAAAGCCATGGTGTGTGATGCGGTTTAGCCATTTTTCCTGTCATCACTGAGCGATAAACTTTATCTCTAAAGCCCATAATATTTTCTTTTTTATGCTTTTTCCATTGCATGAAAATATCGTGTACTGCATCAATATTGAAAGATGGATAGTCGGTCTGCGCAATCAGGCGTTTGATGTAATCCCCTTGAAAACGTGCAGATTGTTCATCGCTCATTAAGCGTTGTTCTTTTTCATGCAAGGTTTGGGTATGGCTTTGCATTTCGTCTATGCTTGGCAACGCAATTTTGCCCAAAATCACATCACGGACAAACCATGCCTGCGCATCGAACATATTGAAGGTGTACCATTGATCTTGCATGCCTAAATAGAACAAACGAGGATTCTTTTCCCAAACCACACCTTGATATAAACCTAGTGGATAAAGGCAGTTATGCGTTCTGAGGCGCAAGCCATCTTCAATAAACGGGAAGTGGTGTAAATAGCCCGTACATAAAATAATGGCATCAATTTTGGCCGATGTTCCATCACCAAAATAAGCAGTATTTTCATCTACACGCAGTAATTGTGGTTTTTCAGACCAGTTTTTGGGCCACTTAAAGCCCATGGCTTTACTGCGATAGCAACTGTAAATTTGTTTGGCGCCGTATTTATAACATTGCGAACCAATGTCTTCGGCAGAGTAGCTGCTGCCCACCAACAGCACTGATTTACCTTTAAATTCCAGTGCATCACGGAAATCATGCGCGTGTAAAATACGACCATGGAATTGATCAAAGCCTTCATAAACAGGGACACGCGGGGTAGAAAAGTGCCCAGAGGCCACCACAACATAATCAAACTGTTCTGAATAATGACGTTGCTGTGCGTAATCTTCGACATCAACCGTAAATTTTTGCGTCGCATCATCATAATGAATATGCTGAACGGCGGTATTAAAGCGGACTAAGTCTTTCACCTGTGCTTTTTCTGCACGACCTTGAATATAATCCCACAACACTGCGCGTGGCGGATAAGACGCGATTGGTTTTTTGAAGTGTTCATCAAAAGTATAATCGGCAAATTCTAGCGCTTCTTTAGGGCCATTTGACCATAAATAACGGTACATACTGCCGTGGACAGGTTCGCCATGTTCATCTATACCTGTGCGCCAAGTATAGTTCCAGAGTCCACCCCAATCATTTTGTTTTTCGAAACATACAATTTCAGGAACTTGTAGACCTTTGGCCTTTGCTGACTGAAACGCTCTTAATTGGGCCATGCCGCTTGGGCCAGCGCCAATAATTGCAATTCGATCCATTGCTATCTCCATTAGTTTTTGAGTTCTTAATTACTTCTCCAATTTTGAGTGACACAATTCAGGATTTTAAATATCCGCATTATAAAAATAAGCAAATACAATCCTAAATTTAGAGATCAAGTAGATCTTGTCAAAATAGGATGTGAATTAAAAAAATAGAAAAAATAAAACACACTAAAGACAGTAAAAATTGCTTAAGCAACTCATCTTTATAAAAAAATGTGTTTTACAAGAAGCATGATCTTATCATAATTTTTGATTAATTTTGGTTTTGCTTAGTTGTAAAAGTGAATTTAAAGTCATTGCTGTTGTTGTTTTGGTTTGATCAATTGGTATATTTTATTGATTTTTATAGAGAAAATAAGATGAAAATTTAAAGCTAATTTTTATCTCATTTTGCCCAATATAAAGGTGATTTTGATGAGATTGTTGCAAAATCTACAATGATATACAGAGGATTGAAAACTGAATCTTAGGCAACATTTTCAGAGAGCCATACCCGAAGTGGGCTTCTGAAAAATTAAAAGGATGCTGTGATTGATAGGTGTAATGAAAGTTTAGTTTTTATAAGCCATGAAAGCAGTAGCGTATTTATCAAGCTTTATCTAATGATTGAATGTGCTTTGCGTACATTCAATCATTAAAGTTTGTGGCGACTCAGTAATTAAAGTTTACGCCACACCTTATTTTCATCTTCTAAAGAGACAGTAAAGTTAAATTCGTTGTCTACGGTAACCAAGTAGGAGTTAGGATTAACCAATAAAACTTTTAAAATTGTACCTTGCTCGAATTCAATTGGTGCGCAGTTTTCTTTACGTAGAACAATAGGTTCAAGTAGCTCAATAGCAATGTTTTCTGTTGGAGATTCCATACCGCACCCTAAATGAGTTATTTTTAATCAACTGTATTATATAGTAAATTGATGAATAATCTACACAAAATCGTAAATTTGTGTCGGGTTTAAATATTTTGTACTTGAATTGTTGGTCAAAAAATCGCAATAAATTTGCCCAATACTTCATAATTTGACATTTTAAAAATATAAGAAATTGAAATTTGATGTAATTTCTTAGATGAATGGCAAATGAACAGCGCAGTAAAATATAGCCGATTGATGAAATTTACAGTTTTCAGTATAAAAATAAAATTATTGCTGAAAAAACAGCGTATAAAGTATAAAAGTTAAAGTATCCATTCACGCTTTTTTAAGTGGTGAAGGCACTGGGTTTTACATTCCAATTTAAAAAATAAAGGCTTTTTGTCTGCATGTTTAAGTCATTTTTTCCAAATCCAAAGTGGTTTTTTATTTCATTGCTTGTTTGGTTCGCGATCAATCTGGCTTTATGGTACTCGGGCGGTAGCGCATGGGGTAGTTGGATTGGCTTCCCGCAAGGCTATGCCGAAGCAACATTACCCATCGATGTCAGCCGTTTTTGGTCACCTGCATTTTTATGGTTTTATCTGTGGTTTTTTGTGGCAACGACGCTGTTTGCCATTTTCTGGAAACTTAAAGCAAATCACCCATGGCAGCGCTGGTCGGTATGGGGATCGGCATTCATCCTGTTTAATATTTGGTTTGGGGTACAAGTCAATGTTGTGGTGAATGCCTGGTACAACCCATTTTATGACCTGATTCAAAAAATGCTCAGTAGTGGCGGTGGAGATGTCAATGAACTCTATGCAGGTGTGCTGACCTTTTTATACATCGCCATGGTGGCAGTGACCTTAATGGTTTTGAATTTATTTTTTGTTAGTCACTATGTTTTTCGTTGGCGTACGGCAATGAATAATTATTACACCGCACATTGGGAAAAACTCAGACATATTGAAGGGGCTTCACAGCGTATTCAAGAAGATACCATGCGCTTTGCAAAAACCATGGAAACTTTAGGGGTAAATTTAGTCGAAGCCCTAATGATTCTGTTGGCATTTTTACCTGTACTGTTTAGTTTGTCTGTTCATGTCAAAGCCCTGCCAATAGTGGGGGAAATTCCGTATGCCTTAGTTTGGGCTGCAGTGGGTTGGGCAGTATTTGGTACAGTGGTGTTAATTGTGGTGGGTGCGAAGTTACCAGGTCTGGAATTCAATAACCAAAAAGTTGAGGCGGCTTATCGTAAAGAATTGGTTTATGGTGAAGATCACGCTGAACGTGCCGATCCGCTGAGTTTAAAAGAACTGTTTAGCAAAGTGCGTTTGAACTATTTCCGTTTATATTTCCACTATGCCTATTTTAACTTGGTACGCATTTGGTACATGCAATTGGACAATATTTACGGTTTATTTGTGTTGTTCCCAAGTATTGCCGCAGGGGCTATTACATTGGGTTTGATGATGCAAATTGCAAACGTATTTGGCAAAGTCCGTGAATCTTTTCAGTATCTGATTGCATCTTGGCCAACCATTATTGAGCTCTTGTCTATTCATAAGCGTTTAAAAGCATTTGAATCGACCTTGGATCAATAGTTTTGATGGCGACATTCATAAGTGTTGTGGATGTCGCGTTCGCATGTTTAGAGTGGTGACTGCCAAATATAAATTGATCTGAACAGTTGTATAAAAATAATACTGGTGCTAGTGTTCAAAATCATAAAAAACTGTGATGAATTGGATTGTTTTATAAAAATATCAAACTTGATTCAAATAAAATTATGATTAATTAACTATAAAATCAAGGTGTTGTATTTGTTATTTTGCCCCAATTCATATATTTTCATTGATATAAAAACAATTGAGAATTGAGACGTGACCTGCAAAAAATTACTCTTGATTGGGGGAATTGGCAGCCTATTATTTGGTTGTGCAACAGTTGATCAATTTAGCCCAAATTCGGTGAAGCATTTTGCATCTGCACAAGAACTGATTGTTCAAAAAAACTTAAATCAGCCCAGTGGTGCTGCTAAAGAATATGTCTATTATTGGGGGCCACAGCGCAAAGATCAGCCTGCTGAATCTATGATTCCACGTAAATATATGGGCAGCTATTGTCAGTCACAAAATGGACGCTTAACGCTTGCCTATAAAAGCTCAATGAGTTTAGTTAAAAATGCATGGTCTAAAAAATTACTCAATACTTATCGAGATGTAAAACAGGGGATTGGGGCATACCGTTGTGTAGGTAATCAGGGCGAAAGTTGGATTGTATCGATTGAGCCAGTGGCGGAGCGACAGTTGGAACAGCGTGGTGAAGCGCGAGTGGTGAGTTTGGTTACTAAAATAATGTCTGAAGATGAAGCGCGACGCTTTTACCGCGCGGCTTCTGCACCTACAAAGGCCGTACCTAAAGCAGCTCCAAGTAATCCAAAAACAACTAATGCAACCAAAGTTGCTGAAGCGAAGGAAAAACCTGAAGAGAAAAAAGAGCCAGTGACTGCACCAGTAAAAACAGCCCCACCACGTGTGGTCGAAACACCACAACAGCAACAGACACGTTTATATGTGGCGGCACGTCGTGATTTAAACAGTGGGCGTAATCAAATTAATGCCTGTAATAATGCGCAACGTGCTTATAACTATGGCAAGTTACAGGGCGCAGAGGGTACGCGTATTTATACAGAATCTGGCATGTTGGTGGCACGTTGTTTAACCAGTGTGTCGAGTTATCGCAGTCGTTTTCCAAACGCAGAAGTGCAAGCCAAGCGCATTTTGCAGAATTTAGCCAAAAATTATAATCATGCAGGGGCTAAGAATATGTTAAGAGGCATGAAGTGAGGGTAACTCTCACTTGCAAAGCCAACTTTTAATTTTAAATTTTTAATTTTATGTAAATTTGTTTATGTCCACTATCAAAAATACGTTCGTCATAGTCAAAAATATTTGTATGACTTTTAATCAAATCAACAACTTTTTTAAAGCCATAGTTTCTGGGATCAAAGTCATTTTGTAAAAGTTTCCATTGCGATGTGAATGAAGAAGCAGGAATCCATTCAGTATCATGATTGTCAAAAATTTGTTTAATAATATGTAGTGGTAGTTTCTGCGCTGAAGTGGTGTTGTTTAAGACTTCAGTTTTACTAGAGGGTTGAGGATGCTGTTCTTTCTTCGTTTCAATCAAAGGGAGTTCTTTAATTTGAGGTTCTTCATATCCACTTAGGTTCTCGACATAGGTGAAGTGAGAACAAGCATTTCGGAAGGCTTCGGGCGTTTGTTTCTTGCCAAATCCATAAACGGTGGCCCCTTGCTCTTTAATGCGTATTGCTAAGGCTGTAAAGTCACTGTCACTTGATACAAGGCAGAAGCCATCAAAACGGTCTGTATAAAGTAAATCCATTGCATCAATAATCATAAAACCATCGGTTGCATTTTTACCTGTTGTATAAGCAAATTGCTGCATAGGTTTAATCGCTAAATTATTAATAGCTTGCTTCCAACTACCATTTTGACTGACAAAGTTACCATAAATACGTTTTACCGTTGCCTCACCGTATTGAGTGATCTCATTTAAAATATTTTCAATATCTTTTGCAGAAGCATTATCTGCATCAATTAATACTGCTAATTTTGCTGTTTTTTCTTCTGAAACATTAAAGATCGTTTTTAAAACCATTATTTTCTCTAAAAATAAAACCCTACACAAGGTAGGGTCTTTATCTCATAAAAACAAAGAATTAGTCAATTAATCAACCAATCATATTCTTCATCAATTTATTCACCTGTGTAGGGGAATCCGACAAACTTAATCTTTGGCTTTCCATGAGTACTTTATAGGGTTACTAGCCCCTTTTTTTCTGAACTTTTCAGGAATTCTTTTGCCTAAATACTTGGTCTGAAATTCTGGAGGTGCATTTTTCCCAGTGAACCCATATCTTTTTGAGCGTGTTTCGTGATTATAGACATCCTCACCCAACAGCATAAAGTTCGGGAAGTTTTCTTGTGTGGCTTCTAACCATTGTTCAGCCACAAATACGCCTTTGATCACACCTTGTACCGTGGCTAAAATTATTTTTGCTTTATTGGCTTCTGAAGGAGTAAGTTTCCATGCAAATCTAACTGCATCATATACGCCACGTTCTAAAGCAGTTCTATTAATTGAAATCAATAGAGCATCATCTGTAATTTCTACGGTTTCAGTTTGATATGCTGTAACAATTTCATGAATATTAGCTACTCCATATTCATTACTACCTTTGCCATTCATAATATTTGTTAGACCTGAATAAGCATCAATTAATGAAGCCTCAACAACTTCAGCCATATTTTTGCTTTCTAAAGCATGGCGATGAATAATATGGATAACATCTAAACCCGATAATTGAATATCTCTGATCTGTTTCATTTTTAAACTAAGAAGATCTTCTTCTGCATCTTTATCAGTTAGTAGCCCATTTACATGATCAAATATACGATTGTTAAGTCCACGACCGATGTAAAAGGTCGAACCATCTCTTGGATCGACTAATCGATAAACATACCATTTAAGATTTTCACAGACTTCTGGACTGAATTTTTCTATTTTCATTTTATTAACCGTAAAAAAACCCTACATAATGTAGGGTTTTTATCTCATAAAAACAACGAATTAGTCAATTAATCAACCAATCAATTTCTTCATCAACTCATTTACTTGTGCAGGGTTGGCTTTGCCTTTCGCAGCTTTCATTACCTGACCAACAAGACCGTTAAAGGCTTTCTCTTTACCAGATTTATACTCTTCAACCATCTTCTCGTTCGCAGCAAGTACGTCTTTAATAATTGCTTCAATTGCGCCTGTATCTGTTTCCTGCTTTAAGCCTTTTTCAGCAATGATTTCGTCCGCAGATTTGCCTTCTTCCCACATAAAGCCGAATACTTGCTTCGCGATCTTACCGTTAATTGTGTTGTCCACAATACGCGCGATCATACCGCCAAGTTTTTCCGCAGATACAGGAGAATCAGCCAAATCTAAGCCTGCTTTGTTCAAAGCACCTGAGAATTCACCCATTACCCAGTTTGCTGCAATTTTACCGTGTGCCGCACCACCTGCTGCAGCAACCACAGCTTCGTAAAATTCAGACATTTCACGAGTAAGCGTTAAAACGTGAGCATCGTATTCAGTCACAGCAAAGTCTGCTACAAAACGTGCACGACGTGCCGCAGGCAATTCAGGCATAGTGGCTTTAATTGCTTCAATTTGCGCATCTGGAATAACCACAGGCAACAAATCTGGATCAGGGAAGTAGCGGTAATCGTTCGCTTCTTCCTTCGAACGCATTGAACGCGTTTCCATCTTCACAGGGTCAAACAAACGTGTTTCCTGATCAATGGTGCCATCCCATTCCAAGATTTCCATTTGACGTTCAATTTCAACATTGATTGCCTGTTCAATGAAACGGAATGAGTTCAAGTTTTTAAGCTCACAACGTGTACCGAAGGGTTGACCCGGACGACGTAGCGACACGTTACAGTCCGCACGGAATGAACCTTCTGCCATGTTGCCGTCAGAAATGCCTAACCAACGTACCAAAGTGTGAATCGCTTTAATATAAGCAACCGCTTCTTCAACCGAACGCATATCGGGTTCAGATACAATTTCAAGCAAAGGCGTACCTGCACGGTTGAGGTCAATACCTGACATGCCTTCAAATTGATCATGAATCGACTTACCCGCATCTTCTTCAAGGTGTGCACGGGTTACGCCAATGCGTTTGGTCGTGCCATCTTCAAGTTGGATGT
Organism: Acinetobacter sp. YH12021; assembly: GCF_013420145.1. Taxonomy (NCBI): domain Bacteria; kingdom Pseudomonadati; phylum Pseudomonadota; class Gammaproteobacteria; order Moraxellales; family Moraxellaceae; genus Acinetobacter; species Acinetobacter sp. YH12021. Next base: position 508,792 of record NZ_VOYT01000001.1, on the reverse strand, counting down.
CGATATGACCCAAGCCTACAATCGGGTTATCCATCTGGCTAATTTGGTAGCCTTTAGGCGAGTCTGGGTAGAAGTAGTTTTTGCGCGCAAACACAGACGCTTGGTCGATGTAGGCATCAATACCTAAACCAAAACGGATTGCCAAATCCACCACTTCTTTATTCAACACAGGCAAGACGCCCGGCATAGCTAAATCAACAAGGCTGGCTTGCGTATTTGGGTCTTGACCAAATTCGGTTGATGAACCTGAGAAGATTTTAGAATTGGTTGCAAGTTGCGTGTGAATTTCAATCCCAATTACGACTTCCCAGCCATCAATCAGGTTTGATTTCGCTTTCTTTTGATTGCTCGCCATTATGCATTCTCCTCAGCAATTGCCGCGCGTTTGCTATGCCAGTCTGTCGCTTGTTGGTATTGATGTACCACAGATAGCAGTTGTGATTCAGACCAGTAGTTGCCAATCAGTTGTAAACCAACAGGCAAGTTGTCTTGGTCAAAACCAACAGGCGCACTAATTGCTGGTAAGCCTGCCAAGTTCACCGCAATGGTGTAAATATCGCCCAAATACATTTCAACAGGGTCTAAAGATGCGCCAATTTTATATGCAGTGGTTGGTGCAGTCGGTGCAGCAATTACATCTACCTGTTCAAAGGCTTTTAAGAAGTCTTGCTGAATTAAACGACGCACCTTTTGCGCTTTCACGTAATAGGCATCGTAATAACCTGCAGAAAGGGCATAAGTACCAATCAAGATACGACGTTGCACTTCTGCACCAAAACCTTCAGAACGCGAGCGTTTGTAGAGGTCTAAAATATCTTGAGGATTTTCTGCACGGTAGCCATAACGCACACCATCGTAACGAGAAAGGTTAGATGATGCTTCTGCAGGGGCAATCAGATAGTAAGTTGGCACGTAGCTTTCAGTCATGTTGAGGTCAATCTCAACCAATACTGCGCCCAATTCTTCTAATTTTTTTAGTGATTCTTCAACACGTGCTTTCACCGCAGCATCTAAACCAGCCACATTGAAGTATTGTTTCGGAATACCAATGCGTAAGCCTTTGAGCGTTGTTGCATTCAGGTTCGCCACATAATCTTCAACCGCTTTATCCATAGAGGTTGAGTCTTTGGCGTCATGACCTGCCATTACATTCATTAAATATGCGCAGTCTTCTGCAGAGCGTGCCATTGGGCCTGCCTGATCTAAAGATGATGCATAAGCGATGATGCCGTAACGTGAAACACGTCCGTAAGTTGGTTTGAGACCAGTCAAACCACAGAAAGACGCAGGCTGACGGATTGAACCACCTGTATCTGTACCTGTAGCAAATGGTGCAAGGTCAGCCGCCACGACAGCAGCAGAACCACCTGACGAACCACCCGGTACATGGTCAAGTGCCCATGGGTTTTTGGTCGCGCCATAGAACGAACTTTCAGAGGTTGAACCCATTGCGAATTCGTCCATGTTCACTTTACCCAAAGTGACCAAACCTGCATTTTTACCTTGTGCCACCACAGTTGCGTCATAAGGCGAGATAAAATTGTCCAGCATTTTTGAACCCGCAGAGGTTTTAATGCCTTGGGTACAAAAAATATCTTTATGTGCAACAGGAATACCTGTCAGTGCTGTCGCTTGACCCGCCTGACGTAATGCATCGGCTGCATCCGCCTGTGCCAGTGCTACTTCATTGGTCACGGTGACATAAGAGCGCACTTGCGGATCAATTTTGGCAATACGTTTTAAATAATGTTCTGTTAGTTCGCGAGAGGAGAATTTGGCTGCCGCTAAACCCTCAGAGATTTCACGAATCGATAAGCGATGTAAATCTGTCATGAGAAAAATTCTTTTACCTTTTTATGAAGTCAAAATGTAACAGCCGAATAAATTATTCAATCACACGTGGAACAAGGTACAAGCCATCCTGAACTGCAGGGGCAACAGCTTGATATTGCTCACGATGATTCTGTTCGGTTACGACGTCTTCACGTAATGGTTGAGGGTGGTCAAATGGGCTTTTTAAAGGCTCAACGTCATCGGTATTTATGCCTTTTAAGCTTTCCATCATGCCTAAAATTTTATTTAGACTTTGAGCATACTCAGCAGATTGCGTATCATTGAGTTTAAGACGAGCAAGATGGGCAATTGCTGAAACTGTTTGTGCATTTAAATCTGCAGAATGCTGAGCATCCGAGGTAGACATAACATCACCTAAAATCAGTATTAATAAAAAATTTCAAAATATCGTGCGTTATAATAAGCGATTGACTTGTTCAACGCACCACATTTAGTTAAAGTTGCCAACTTGCGTCCACATAAAGTTTAATCGAGAACGACTCCGTGATTCTAAAACGACTAATTGGCTTGTTTTCGCCAGACCTAGCCATTGATTTAGGTACAGCAAATACACTTATTTATGCGCCAGGACGAGGCATTATATTAAATGAACCGACAGTTGTGGCAATTCGTCACAGCGGTTCACAGAAAATTGTTGCCGCAGTCGGTCTTGATGCCAAACAAATGTTGGGTCGTACCCCTGCAAACATTTCTGCAATTCGCCCAATGAAAGATGGTGTTATCGCTGATTTTGAAGTGACTGAAACCATGCTGAACCAATTTATTGGCAAAGTGCATGAAAAACGTTTATTCCCACCTGCACCGCGTGTAGTGGTGTGTGTACCATGCAAATCTACTTTGGTAGAGCGCCGTGCCATTCGTGAAGCCGTGTTTAATGCGGGCGCACGTGATGTACGTTTAATTGAAGAGCCAATGGCAGCAGCAATTGGTGCAGGTATGCCTGTCGAGCAAGCTTGTGGCTCAATGGTGGTAGATGTTGGTGGTGGCACGACAGAAATCGCGATTATTTCATTACAAGGTTGTGTTTATTCAGATTCATTGCGTATTGGTGGCGATGTGTTTGATGAGCAAATCATTAACTACGTGCGCAAGGCACATGGTTGTGTGATTGGTGAAACCACAGCAGAAACTATTAAGAAAGAAGTTGGCATGGCATTGCCAGATGAAGGTGCTAAACCACTGGAAATTGAAGTACGTGGTCGTAACTTGGCAGAAGGTGTGCCACGTGCCATTACTGTAACTTCTGATGAAATTACCCAAGCTATTTCTGATCCGTTACAAAGCATTGTATCGGCAGTAAAATCTGCACTGGAACAAACTCCACCAGAACTTTCTTCCGATATTGCAGAGCGTGGAATTGTGCTCACCGGTGGAGGTGCGTTATTGCGTAACCTAGACAAGCTTTTGGCACAAGAAACAGGCTTGCCTGTGGTAGTTGCAGAAGAACCATTAACTTGCGTTACCCGCGGTGGCGGCAAGGTCTTGGAATTCTTTGATAATCCAAACCACGATATGTTATTTGTTGGCTAATACATAGGATTCGGCGGTGCAAACAAATCTGTTTTCCAGACAACCGCCATCTTTTCGCTCTTTTATAATTGCGGTCATTACTTGCTTGGTCATCCTGTTTTTTAACTGGCGTGTACCGCATGTAATTCAACCTGCACGTGATGTTTTGTATGCGGCATATAATCCAATTTATGCCCTTGCAAGCTATCCTGTATTGTCGCGAGAATGGCTAAGTCAACAAAGTAAGTCTGAGGCTCAATTGCGTCGTGAAAATACCGCGATGCAGGCAGAGCTATTACAGGCTCAAGTCCGTTTGCAAAAATTGTCTGAACTCTCTGCAGAAAATACTCGCCTGCGCGGTCTACTCGATACGCCTTTAATTATTGATGGACGCATGGAAATTGCCGAAGTGATTGGTACCGATGCCGATCCTTTGCGCCACATTATTGTGATTAACCGTGGTTCACAAAATCAGCTCAAAGTCGGGCAAACCGTTTTGGATGATAAAGGCATTATGGGGCAGATCATTGCGGTGTATCCACACAGTAGCCGTGTCATGTTGCTTTCTGACAAAGAACACTCGCTTTCAGTGCGTTTGGAACATACAGGCATGCGCGCAATTGTGTCAGGTACTGGCGATTTGGGACGTTTAAAAATGGAATATGTGCCAACCAGTGCCAATATTCAAGTTGGAGAAAAGGTCTATAGCTCTGGCTTGGGCGAGCATTTTCCCGCAGGATATTTGGTTGGAAGCATTACCAAAATCAGCCGACATAATTCTGGTGAGTTTGCACAAATTGATGTGATGCCTGCAGCACAATTGGCGGGTGGTCATCATGTAGTGGTGCTTTTCTCAGAATCTTTAGCGAAGGAGCAGCCAAATGCCAATCGCTAAAATTGGACAAACCCGACTTGGACAAAACAAGAATAAAGATCCACTATTTCCGATTATTTTTTCTGTAATTGCTGCATCTGTACTCATGGTGTATCCGCTGTCTTATACAGGCTCGGGTTGGCGACCATTGTTTATGTTGATGGTGACCTTGTTTTGGGTGCTTGGGCAACCAACTTGGTGTGGTATTTGGTTTGCCTTTGGTACAGGCTTGTTTGCAGACTTGCTCCTCGATGCACCTTTGGGCATGAATGCCTTGAGTTTTGTGGTGATTACTTTTGTGGCACGTTTCCTGACTCGTGAACGCCGTATTATGACGTTTGCAAATTTATGGGTCATTAGTGTAATCGCAATTTTGGCACACCTCGCCCTGATTTGGGTGATGCAAGTCATGGGTGGGATTCAGTTCCCATTTGCCCGTCATTGGCAACCTTTGCTGAGTAGTATTTTGCTCTGGCCTGTGCTGTATTATTTCTTGCGAAAATGGCGCATTTAATTCTTGCCTCAAGTTCACCGCGCCGTCGGGAACTCCTGCAACAGCTTGGGCTGGAATTTGAAATTTACAGTCCTGACATTGATGAATCTGTTTTGGCGGGCGAAGATGTTGCCGCGTATGTTGAGCGGTTGGCATGTGCCAAAGCCGATGCGGTTTTACGGCTATTTCCTGATGCTATTGTGATTGCTGCCGATACCAGTCTAGGCGTAGATGGGCAGATTTTGGGCAAGCCAGAATCCAAAGCACATGCCTTTGCCATTTGGTCACAACTTTCTGGTCGAAAACATGATGTTTTTTCAGGGGTTTGTGTGCGTACAAAACAGAAAAAATCCAGTATAGTGGTACGTACACAGGTTGAATTTCAATCGCTTAGCCTAGATGATATGGAAAGCTACTGGGCAACAGGTGAGCCGATTGGAAAAGCGGGTGCTTATGCGATTCAGGGCATCGCAGCACGTTATATTCCGCGTATTGAGGGCAGTTATAGCAATGTTGTCGGCCTGCCACTCTATGAAACCGTACAGTTATTACAGACAGTTAAGGCACTAAATTAACTGCTGCACAAAAATTTTTATAATGTTTTGAGTTTTATTATGTCTGACGAGTTGTTGATTAACGTCACACCGATGGAGTGTCGGGTGGCGTTAATTCAAAACGGCACGGTCAATGAACTATTCGTTGAGCGTACAGCCAAGCGTGGTTTGGTGGGCAATATTTATAAAGGCAAAGTGGTGCGCGTGCTGCCAGGCATGCAAGCCGCTTTTGTCGATATTGGTTTATCGCGTACTGCTTTTTTGCATATCAATGACATGATTTGGCCGCGCAGCCAACCTACACCGAATGTCTTTGAATTATTGCAGCCTGGGCAAATTCTAACCGTGCAAGTGATGAAAGATATGCTCGGTACTAAAGGCGCACGATTAAGCACTGATCTTTCTATTCCTTCACGTTATTTGGTTTTAATGCCCTATGGCAGTCATATTGGCGTATCACAACGTATTGAATCGAGTGAAGAACGTGAGCGCCTACGCGGCATCATCGAAACCATTCAGGCCGAGCATAAATTGCCAGGTTCAGTGATTGTACGCACAGCTGCCGAAGGCGTCGATGAAACGGCTTTAGTGCAAGATATGTGTTACTTAGCAAAATTGTGGGAATACATTCAGCGTAAACAAAAAAGCATTGCTGTGCCTTCTTTGATTTTTGAAGAGTTGCCGTTACCGCAACGCGTAATTCGTGATTTGGCGAATGATAACACCGCCAAAATTTATGTCGATTCTCGTGAAATTCACGCCAAATTAAAAGAATTTGTGGATGAGTTTGTGCCCAATATGCACAATCGCCTGATTCATTACCCAGGCGAGCGCCCACTGTTCGATTTATACAATGTCGAAGAAGATATTCAAAAAGCGTTGCAAACCCGTGTGGCATTAAAGTCGGGTGGTTATCTGATGATTGATCAGACCGAAGCCATGACCACCATTGATGTGAATACGGGTTCTTATGTCGGTGGTCGGACTTTAGAAGACACTGTTTTTAAAACCAATATGGAAGCGACACAGGTCATTGCCCGCCAGTTACGTTTGCGTAATTTGGGTGGCATCATCATTATCGACTTCATTGATATGCAAGAAGTACAGCATCGTGATGAAGTCTTGAGTCAGTTTGAGCGTATGCTTGAACGAGATCATGCCAAGACCAAAATTACCCAAGTGTCTGAACTGGGCTTGGTCGAGATGACCCGTAAACGTACCCGTGAATCTTTAGAGCATTTACTTTGTGAAGCCTGCCCAACTTGTCAGGGGCGGGGATATGTTAAAACAGCAGAGACAGTGTGTTACGAAATTTTTCGAGAAATTTTGAGATATGCACGTGCATTTGAATCACAACGTGGCTTTACTGTCGTTGCGCATCCATCAGTGATTGACCGTTTGTTAACTGCAGAAGCGCCAGCAGTGGCAGATTTAGAGCACTTTATTAGCCGTGTAATTAAATTTCAGGTGGAAAATTTATATACGCAAGAGCAATACGATATCATTCTGAGTTGAAATTGTAACAGGATATCGCTAAACAGTTGTTACATCTGAAATTTTACTTTTTTGAGCGAATTCTCAATACTAAGGATACAGCGTAGCCAAAGCCGAACATCTCCCTCGGTTTAGCAAATGAGGTATGTCATGGGTATGAGTAAAGTTGTGATTCAAAAGAGTTTAAAAGTATTAGATCGTAAAGTGACACATAACGGTTATATTGTGGATGAGCAAGGTAAAGAAACTCAAATTACCACCGCAATGGTTAGCGCGGTTTGTCAGCAATTATTAAAACAGTGTCGTACTATTCAAAAATAAGGGGCAGCAATTGCCCCTTAATTGATTGTAAAATCTATCCTTAACTCATTTTATGCGTCGTATAACATATTGATGTTATATGAAATACAGGGTAAAAACCCACTCAAATCCATTCCGAATATTGGGAAAGCCCTTCAGGTTGAAGGTGAAGGTTGAGTGAGTTTTAGCAAGCCTTATTCAAAGATCAATCCACGATTTTATTGACCCCTTCAGGCGCATCAATAATCTGTTCAAAGCGCTGAATTTCATCTTCTAAGTGTTGCAATAAGTTTTGCATTTTCGGTAAGGCATGACGACAAGCAGTTAAACCAACTTCTAATTTGTCTAAATAGCTGGTCATGGTAATGTTTAAAGCTTGTCCATCTAACACGATTGAAGCAGGGTATAGTGCATCTAGCTTTGCACCATTCCAATACAAAGGTTCACGTGGGCCAGGTACATTGGAAATAACCAAGTTAAAGGCCTGACGCTTTGGCATAATGCCTGACAAAATATTTAAACCAGCAGCGCCGTAAACAAAAGCACTATAGTTCATAATTTGATTGGCATTCATGCGCTTAAAACGCTGCTTGGCATTTTGTACACTGCGGCGCACAATTTTTAAACGCTCAAGCGGATCTTCTTTGTGCGTACCTAAGTTGGCTAAAATCATGGTGATGCGGTTAGATACTTCAGAATCGTCATCACGAATAGAGGCAGGCACCATCGCAATTAAAGGTTTTTTCGGTAAAGCATATTGGCTGAGTAAGTACTCACGCAATGCGCCTGAGCAAATTGCCAGTACCACATCATTAATGGTTACGCCCAAAGCTTTAGCAATGCGATGCAAACGTGCAAACTCAAAAGATTGCGCGGCAAAACGACGTGAGGCGCTCACACGTTGGTTTAAGATGGTACTTGGTGCTTGGAAGCTAGAAACATAATCGGGGTTACGTCCCATATCTTTAGTAACAGTTTGTGATACTTCATAAACTGCGCGAGGGGTTGCTTCAACATGACCTTTAACCCCACCAAAAATTTTCTTTAAACGGCTGACTTTCGGTTCTTTCAGGCGTTTAGCACGCGGACCTTCCACACACCAAGGCGGTACAATTCTTTTTGCATTTTCGTCGTGCGAAAGGGATTTTTCCACCAAACGCATGCCTGCAATGCCATCTACCATGGCATGATGAATTTTAAAGAACATTGCAAAACGATTATCTTCAATGCCTTCAATAATATGGCAAGTCCATAAAGGTTTGGCACGATCAATCAGTGAACTGTGTTCTTGTGAAATATAAGTTAATAATTCACGAATACGGCCTGGTTTTGGCAAGGCAATATGACGGAAGTGATGATCGAGATCGAACTCTTCATCTTCATCCCAAAACAGACCATTGAGCTTATTGTTAAATGGTGCAATAGGCATCGACTTTGAATTGCGAATATCGGCAACCAAGTCTTGAATAAAAGTGGCTGGTGCATGTTCTGGAATTTGGAATAAGAATAATCCGCCCACATGCATGGGCTGTTGACGTTTTTCGAGTGATAGGAAAATAAAATCAATAGGGTGTAATGGACGCATATTGTGGATTGCCTCACTGCAATTTCTACGCTTGTTCTTTGCTGAACAAGGTTTTTAGAGTTATATAAGATTTAATTCAGTATATCTTTTTTATCAAACAAATATAGTGATTTTTGCGCCATCGCAAGTCAATAAAAATCACAGTAAAACTGTGATTTTTATTGTAGTAACAGATTTTTATTTTAAATTTCCAGCATGTAGACCGCATTCTTTGTGCGTTGCTTCTTCCCACCACCAACGACCTTCGCGTTCATGTTGATTTGGCAACACAGGGCGGGTGCAAGGTTCACAGCCAATTGAAATAAAACCTTCTACATGCAAACGATTGTATGGAATTTCCATCATGCGAATGTAATTCCATACGTCACTGCTTGACCAGTTTGCCAGTGGATTGTATTTGATTAATTGCTTGTTAGGGCCTGAAAATCCTGCATCTGCTTGTACGACAGGAATATCTTGGCGTGTACCCGGACTTTGGTCTTTACGTTGTCCTGTAATCCAGCCGTCTAGTGTTGCCAGTTTTTTACGTAAAGGCTGAACTTTACGAATCCCACAACATTCCTGATGACCATCTTCAAAAAAGCTAAATAAGCCTTTTTCTTGTACCAACTGTTGCACTGCTTCGGTTTCAGGAAAGCAAATTTCGATCTCAATATTATAATATTTGCGTACAGTTTCTAAAAATTGATAGGTTTCAGGATGCAAACGTCCTGTATCTAAACTAAATACACGAAATGGCAAACCTAAATTGGATGCCATATCAATCAGCACCACATCCTCTGCACCTGAAAATGAAATCGCGACTTCGCCTTGCTGACTTAAGGCAAGTTTTAAAATGTCGCTCGGTGATTTATCGGCATATTCAGTCGCGAGTGCATCAACAATATCTATGGTGGGAATGGTGTGCATAAGTCTTCCTGCAGTCGGCTTGAGGGCTAATCTTTGTTCTTGAGCGGATTATTTTAATGGAATTCCTAAAAAGGTCTTATCACTAAAAAATAAATGCTTATGAATGAAATAGATTTAAAAAAGAACAAGGCAAATAGCAAATCTTCGGCTATGATAGGGAAAAACTTTTACAGGTATTTTGGGAGAACCCATGGAAATCGTATGTCTTGATCTTGAAGGTGTGTTAGTTCCAGAAATTTGGATTAACTTTGCTAAAAAAACTGGAATTAAAGAACTTGAAGCAACCACACGTGATATTCCTGACTACGATGTGTTGATGACTCAGCGTTTAAATATCTTGAAACAGCATGGTTTAGGTTTAAATGATATTCAAGCCGTAATTGCAGATATGGGACCATTCCCAGGTGCAAAAGAGTTTGTTGAATGGGTTAGCACTCACTTTCAGTTGATTATTCTTTCAGATACTTTCTATGAGTTTGCTCATCCGTTAATGAAACAATTAGGTTGGCCAACTATTTTCTGCCATAAATTGGAAACTGATGAAAATGGCATGATCACTGCGTATAAATTACGTCAACCAGATCAAAAACGTCAGGCGGTAAAAGCTTTACACGGTTTAAATTTCCGTGTGATTGCTGCGGGTGATTCGTATAACGATACGACCATGCTTGGTGAAGCAGACAAAGGTTTCTTGTTTGATGCACCAGACAATGTAATTGCAGAATTCCCGCAATTCCCGGCCATTCATGGTTATGAAGCATTGAAAGAGGCGATTCGTGGTGCTTCGGTACGAGATATTCCTGCTTAATCTGAAGCTGAATACAATAAAGGGCATCATTTGATGCCCTTTGTTTTTATGCGATATTAACAGTGCATTGATTTAGAAGCGGTAGCCGATTTTTAGACCATAACCCAAAGCATAGTTGTCTTCAAATTCACCAACGTCTGTTGTACCCGTACGTGCAGTGGCATCACCCAACCAAAAATATTTTACGCCAGCTTGAATAAAATAGTTTTCTGCTGGGCTATATTGACCACCTAAGCCAACACTCCAATAACCTTCTGTTGGACCTAAAGTGGTGACAGGGTTACCCGCACCAGAGTCATAACCTACAGAAGCAGAACCAGACCAATGACTATTAAACTTGCGACCCACGCCTACGGTTGCAGACCATTGATCATCTGAATAGTCGATGAGGTTTTGGCGCTGTGCTGTAGGTTTTTGGATAATGGATAAATCCCCTAATAGTGAGGGTTTAACAGCAAATTGATCCCAATGTACCCAGCGAATATTGGCAAAAACTAAAGTATTCGCTGCAATACCTGTTTGAAAATCTATATTTACAGATTGTGGTGTTGTTGCATTTAGTTTTTCTAAGCGTGTTTCTTCAATTCCATTTGGTAAGTGGGGGAGGTAACCCGCAGGAATTTTTATATCCGATGTTTCTACTGAGTTAGCATTGTGCTTAATTTCAGAACGATAGGTAACAGCAGTCTTTAATGCAATTTCTGGAATTTGATAAGCAAAACCAGCAAGCCAACCCCAAGCTTCTTCCTTTTTAACCTCAATGTTGTAACCAGTATTACCATACGCTTGACCACGTAAATTAATATCTGCTTCTACTGTCTGCCAAACTGGTCCAGCGTAGAAATTCCAGTTTTCTGTAGGTTGGTAACCAATTAAAGCGGTAAGATTGTGTGTTTCAACTTCAACTTTTGTGCCTTCAATTCCATTAGTAAACATGCTCTGTTCTAGGCTATACATCGCATCTGCACCAAATGGCTGGTCATATAAAAGACCTAAAGAAATTTGTTCAGTCGCTTGTACTTTAATTGCAGCGGAAGGGAAGTAATAGTCTTCAGCCATATCGCTGACGTTATTTTTTATAAGATCTTTTCCTTTAACTGTTGGATCTAAAATTGAAATACCTGCTTCTGCATAATTGCCTGATTGTAAAAATGCAGCAATAGATTGACCAGAACGGTCTAAACCAGCAGCAAGCGCAGGTGTAAGTGGGAGAGTGCTAAGTAAAATAGCCGAATAGATTTTATTGAGCTTCATGGTCGTTCCCTGATGCTTTATGTAACAAAAAGTGCAGGAAAAGTAACATATTTAAAAAAAGAGTAAATGCTCAACTTCGTAGAATAAATGAACTGAATAAGTTATAAATTGTACTTGATTAGAGTAAATGTACTATTAATTAATTTTAAATAATTGAATTTTATTGAATAATTTTTTGGATGGATGTTCGGGTAAGTATAAGTTTGATTGTTCTAAATTTGAACATTTGGTTAACACTTGTATAAAAACGAGGAGTTTTAAGTGCAAAAAAAGCCACCCCGACGGATGGCTCTTTTGAAAAACAATAGATTAGAAGCGGTAACCGATTTTTAAACCATAACCAATAGCGTCGTTATCCTCAAAGTTACCAACATCATTGATTATTGGAGTTAAAGCTTTAGAGTCGCCTAACCAAAAGTATTTTACACCACCCGCAATAAAGTAGTTCGGTGCGGGTGAGTATTGAACACCTAGACCTACGTTCCAATAACCATCAATAGGTCCTAAAGTTGAAACTGGATTACCTGCACCTGAATCCCAACCCACTGAGACATTACCAGCCCATTTATCATTTAGTTTACGACCTATACCAGCAGTAGCATTCCACTGATCTTTATTATATTCAACTAAAGTGTCAGCAAGTCTAGTTGGTTGAGTAGATAGAAGGAATCCATATCCAGGAGGGGTGATAGAGAATCCATCCCAATTTACCCAGCGAACATTCAAGAATGCAACTGTATCAGCCATAATTCCTGACTGTAAATCAAGATTTACTGACTGAGGAGTGGTTACAGTAGTATTGTCACTTGTAGCCATCCCTAATCCAGCATTTACCATTGGATTAGCGGCACTTTCTTTAGTTTTTAAATCATGATCGATTTCTGATCGATATGTTAATGAGGCTTTTAATGCGATTTCTGGAATTTGATAAGCAAAACCAGCTGCCCAACCGAAAGCGTCATCTGAAGCCATATCAGCATCATAACCTTGGGCAACACTACTATAAGCTAAACCTCTTAAATGCACATCGCCTTTAACCTGTTGCCATACTGGCCCAGCATAAAAATTCCAATTAGCATTTGGTTGGAAACCAAACAATAATGTTAGATTATCGCTATGAACTTCAGCTGAAGTGCCTTCTCCACCAAATGAAAAGGCGCTTGCTACTGGGTTTGGTGCGGAATATTCAGCTTTAGCTCCAAATGGTTGGTCATATAATAGACCAACAGAAATTTGATCGGTTGCTTGGATTTTTAAAGCAGCTGTTGGGAAATAATATGAACTAGCCATATCACCCGTAGCTTGGCTTCCTAATGCAGCAGAAGTGGTTCCAGAAACATCCGCATCTAATACAGAGATACCTGCTTCAAAGTAATTACCGGGTTGCAGGAAGGCTGCAATAGATTGGCCTGAACGGTCCATTGCTGCAGCAAAAGCACCTGTCATTGGTACAGTTGCTAAAATCATTGCTGTGCTAAGTGCTTTTAATTTCATTATACATTTCCCTTGGGCTATAAAGTCTTTTATGACAGTTTTTGTTGATGCTTTAAGCTTTCATTTAGGATGATTTCGACTTGTGCAAACCGAGACCATTTGTTACTCCATGTGACAAAAATATCACAATTAAAATAAGAGTAAATGCTCTAGAAAAAACTAATCAGTATAAAAAACACGCTGAATAGAGCATTTGTTCTAATTGGTGTGGGTTTTTGGCTTGTTAGTGATTGAAATTAAATAATAAAATTTAAAAATCAATCTCTTGTTTAAATGTTTTTAATTGGTTAAAAAAAATACTTTTTTATCAAAACTCATTTTGTTGCAAGGCATATCTTGCAACAAAATGGGGTGCATTAACGTGTGGTTTTTCCAAGCTTTGCCAAAAGAATGACAGGAATCAGCCCAACCAATACAATTAGTAAAGCTGCTACGGCACCATCTTCATAAGTGCCCCTAGAGGCTTCTGCATATAGCTGGGTAGCGAGTGTTTCCATATTTAAGGGACGGAGCAACAAAGTGGCAGGCAGCTCTTTCATGCAATCTACAAAAATTAATAAAGCTGCAGAAATAATAGCAGGGCGTAATAATGGCAGGTGTACACGCCACAACAGTGCAAAGTTGTTTTGCCCTAAATTGCGTGCAGCATCATCAAAAACACCATGAATACGGTTGTAGCCAGACTCAATGCCGCCCACCGAAATAGCTAAAAAACGCACAGCGTAAGCATAAATGAGGGTAAAACTAGTACCGAGAAATAATAAACCTGTGTGTATCCCTAATTTAAATTCTAAAAAATCTGCAATGGCATGATCAATTTTGCCCAAAGCTAGCATGAGACCAATGGCTAAAACGGTTCCTGGAATGGCATAACCTAAACTGGCAATACGGCTAAACCAAGTGTGTTTACTAAAACGTGCCGCACTTACAATAAAGAAACCAATCAAAATAGTTACCACAGTTGCAAGACTGGCAAGGATTAGTGTGTTGATTGAGGCTTGTAATAGGAAATCTGAAAAGCCCGCATATTGAATGCGTTTATAGGATTCGACCAATAAATGACTGGTGGGAATTAAAAAGCCAATACAAACAGGAATTAAGCCCAAGCCTAGTAACACAAGTGCTTTAAGCCCTTTGACCGATTGTGCAGGCATTAAACGGCTGCGTTGAGCTGAGTTCATATAACGCTGTTTACGCCGACCTAAACGCTCTACTAACACCAATAAGGTAATAATCATCAACATGAAAATGGCAATTTGCGCTGCGCCTGCCAAGTCGGATTGATTGGTCCAGGTTGAATAAATCGACAAAGTTAAGGTTTTAATACCTAAAAATTCTGTTGCGCCAATATCATTAATGGTTTCCATTAAAACCAGACTGGTACCCACAGCAATGGCAGGACGTGCCAGTGGAATCGCAACCCGTAAAAACACTTGATCGGGTTTTAATCCTAAGGTACGTGCCACTTCAATTAAACTGGCCGATTGCATCAGAAACATCGCACGAGTGCTTAAATACACATAGGGATACAGCACAAAGCTCAATAAGAAGATGCCGCCCCAAACGGTACGAATATTGGGAAACCAAAACTGTTGTAATTCTAAATTAAACCCATCCCGCAGGATACTTTGCACAGGACCAATAGGATGTAAAATGTCGATATAACTATACGCAATAATATAAGTTGGTACGGCTAAAGGCAGCAGTAAGGCCCAATCTAAAAATGCACGACCTCGGAATTGATACGCCGTTACAATCCATGCGCTGCCTGTACCAATCAGGATGGTGAGAATCCCCACACCCAACAATAAAATCCCTGTTTCTGCCAACGTGTGTGGAATTACATAACGCAGCAGATGCCCCCAAATTTCGCTATCACCTTGTAATGCTGTCCAAATTAAAGCGAGCACAGGTAAACAGGCGAGTAGCGTCAATAACCCACTGAGCGAAAATAAAAAATTAAATTTATTTTTAAGCATTGCAATAGAGGTACTAAATAAGGGGGAGGGATCAGCTAAGCATCTTACAGTGCAAAGCGATGCACTGTAAGACAAAAGCAGAAAATTTTAGCGGTTAAACTGGACTTTATCGACCAATAAGTTGGCGGCTTTACGGTGACGTGCAATATCGCTTAAACGAATTGAATCAATATTCAGTTTGCCAAAACTAGCGATAATCGGGTCAATTTTTACCCCAGGTTTTACTGGATATTCAAACCCATTTTGGGCGTAGATGGCTTGCGCGTGATCTGAAGCTAAAAACTCAAGCAGTTGTACAGCTTCTTTACGGTTTGGTGCATGCTTAGAGATCACTGCACCCGATACATTCACATGCGTACCACCATTTTTAAAACGTGGCAGCACGACATTAATGGCATTGCCCCAACGCTGTTGTTCAGCATCACCTGTACGCATGGTGCCAACGTAATAGGTGTTGGCCACGCCAATATCACAAATTTTACCTAAAATATCGCGGGCAACGTCACGGTCACCACCACTTGCTGGGCGTGCTAAATTGGCTTTCACGCCACGCAACCAAGTTTCGGCTTGTTTTTCACCATGATGGGCAATATACGCTGCAATTAAAGCAGTGTTATATGGATGGTTGCCTGAACGAATACAGATTTTATTTTTCCATTTTGGATTGGCTAAATCTTCATAAGTAATCGCATTAAGCGGTGTACGGTCTTTAGAGGCGTAGACTGCACGTGCACGCATCGACAAAGCATACCAATGTCCATTGGCTGCACGTAAGTTAGCAGGAATCGCACTATTTAATGTTTTAGAGCTAACTCGCTGGGTTAAGCCACCTTCTACCAAGTCCACTAAATTACCAAAATCTACGGTTAGCATGACATCGGCAGGTGAGCGACGACCTTCTGCTTTTACACGTTCCAATAAACCATCTTTAATAAAAACAGTATTTACTTTTACACCTGTTTTTTGCGTGAATTCAGTCAATAACGTTTGAATTAAAACAGGTTCACGTGTGGTGTATAGGTTAACTTCAGTTGCTTGCGCCACACTTGCACCAAACGCAAGTAGACCTGTAACAACCAGCGATAATTTAGACATTGGTTTCATACGGTATTCCTAATCGAAAATTTAAATGTGAATAGCAGCTAAAGCAGAATCTGGTGTGGTTGATGATTGCTCATCAGATGCCAAGAAAAAACAGCTGTTTAAATCTACAGAAACATAGACTTGTTCGGTATGCTGGAAATCTTGAAGATGATTAACTTGAGCCAAAAGTGTGAGCGCATGATTTTGTAGTTTTAGACGTAGTTGCTGCGCGTGTCCCATAAAGCTTGAAGACAGCACGCTTGCTGGTAATGCACCTTCACTAGGGGTTTTGCTGACACGAACTTGATGAGGGCGGAAGCAGCATTGCACTTGTTTTTGCGTAGATAAGTCTTGTGCTAAATCCTGCTGACCACGATCAACTTGACCAAAAATGGTGGAGATTGTTTGATTATTGACTTGTGCAGGAATTTCATTCAACGCAGAAAAATAGCGCGCTGCAAATAACGTTTTAGGTTGTAGGTAGAGTTGCTTAGGCGAGCCAATTTGAATGATTTGCCCTTGATGCATTAAGATAATTTGATCAGCAATTTGCAGCGCTTCTTCAGGATCATGCGTGACAATGACCGTAGTAGTTGCCGTTTGTTTTAAAATTTGAATGGTGCTTTGACGAATTTGATCACGCAGGCGATGATCCAAATTGGAAAAAGGTTCATCCATAAGTAAAACTTGCGGTTTAGGGGCTAATGCACGTGCCAAAGCTACTCGTTGTTGTTCACCGCCTGAAAGCGTGTAGGGGTAGCTGTCTTGATGATGCAGCATCGACACGTGTTCTAAGGCTTGTTTGGCAATTTCAGTACGTTGCGATTTAGGGAATTTTTTTAAGCCAAACATGACATTTTCCAGCACACTTAAATGTGGAAAAAGGGCGTAATCTTGAAAAACTAAACCAATGTTGCGTGATTCTGCAGGTATCTGTTGTTGTGCATCCCATAAAATATGCTGTTCGAGTTGAATAGAACCACTGCTTGGATTTTCCAAACCTGCAATTAAGCGCAGCATGGTGGTTTTACCGCATCCTGAGTGCCCCAACAAACAGACAATCTGCCCACTCATGGCAGACCATGTCGCATTTTGCACGGCAAAACGTGAACCAAACTTTTTACTCAGCTGTTGGATGGTCAATACATTGGCAGGTTGTGCAGCAAACGCATTCATGGATATTTCACACGACAAATTTTGTGCTCAAATAATAACTAAGAATTCTTCTCAAGTAGAGTCTTTTTATCATTTAGAATGTAAATGACCTTGGGGAGAGTATAAATTGGTTGAAATATCAATAAAAACAGCAGTGTTTTATTGGTTTATATTCTGAAAGAGAATCCTACAGCAGGATTAAAAATTTGAAGGTTTTATAACCACACTCTACCGAGAGTTGAACTTACAAGCGAAAAGACAAAATCGAGCTATAAAAAAAAGTTACTGCCGAAGCAGTAACTTTTTAAATGGGGCGATATAAATGCAATCCAAATTAAGGTTTTTTGGAATTAAGCACCTTAAACAGAATGAACATTAAAACAATCCAGACTGGAATCATAATGACTGATTCTTTGAAGCCTTGAGTCCACATAATGTATAGCACCACAGCAATGAAGGCCAACACCAGATAGTTACTGAATGGCGACCAAAGTGCAGGGAACTTGGTTGGAACAGCCAATTTTTTCAAAGTACTGCTGAATTTTAAGTGGGTTAAACTGATCATTGCCCAGTTTAAAACCAATGCACCCACAACAATATACATGAGGTGGCTTAAAGCTTCTTCGGGTACAAAGTAGTTCAACAATACACAGCCGAAAATTAATACCGCAGAGAATAATACTGCTGGAATTGGCACACCTTGTTTATTCACTTTTAGGAAAATTTTTGGTGCGTTACCTTGTTTGGCCAAACCAAACAGCATACGGCTGTTGGCATACATCCCACTGTTATACACAGAAAGTGCCGCAGTCAAAATCACGAAATTCAGTAAGTGCGCTGCCCATTCAATGCCCATTTGACTAAAAATCATTACGAATGGACTTTTATCTAAACCACCTAAATCTAACTGATTCCAAGGCACTAAAGACAATAGAATGGTGAGTGAACCGATATAGAAAATTAGAATACGGAACACCACTTGGTTAATGGCTTTAGGAATGGTTTTTTCAGGATCTTGCGCTTCTGCGGCAGCCATACCAATCAACTCAATGCCGCCAAAGGCAAACATGAGGAATGCCAGCATGAAGAACAAACCTTCAAAGCCATTCGGGAAGAACCCCCCATGCGCCCAAAGGTTGCTGAATGATGCGGTTGAATTGGCATCTGCAGAAAGTAAGAGATATAAACCAAACACAATCATCGAAACCACAGCAGCGACTTTAATGATTGCTAGCCAGAATTCTGACTCACCATAGAACTTTACATTGCCCAAGTTAATAATGGTAATCACAATGAAAAAGAACAATGCCGAAGTCCAAGCAGGAATATGCGGCCACCAGTAGTTAATATATTTGGCAACTGCGGTGAGTTCTGCCATTGCCACCAAAATATACAAAATCCAGTAGTTCCAACCTGCTAAAAAGCCAGGGAATTTACCTGCATATTTATAGGCAAAGTGACTGAATGATCCTGCAACGGGCTCATGAACAATCATTTCCCCCAATTGGCGCATAATTAAAAATGCAATAAGACCACCAATGGCGTAACCCAAAATAATAGAAGGGCCAGCAGATTGGATGACCTGCGCGGAACCTAAGAATAAGCCTGTACCAATTGCGCCACCCATGGCAATCAATTGAATATGGCGGTTCTTTAAGCCACGCTGAAGTTGTGAAGACTCGTTGTTCAAAGTATTCAGCCCGACAAGGAAAAAGTGACAAGATTGTAATAGATCAAATTTCATTAGCCTAGTAGCTAGACAATAATGAAATAAATTTATGATAAATATTAAAATATTTTATGGTTTTTATTTGTATAAAAGATAAGTGAATCAATATATTAATTTTATTTTTGCCTTATAAATCAAGATGACTGGTTAGGGTGAAATTTACCAAATGTTGTTTTTTTATACTTAAGTCAAGACCGCGATACCTTTTGAATAAAAACCGTTATGATGCAAAAGGGTCTTTTTATATGGCCATAACAATCAAAAAACAAGGGAATAAAATTCATGCGTTTTGCACCACAAGTTAAAATTCCAGCGACTTATATGCGCGGCGGTACCAGTAAAGGCGTATTTTTTAAACTTGATGATTTACCTGTAGCAGCACAGCAGCCAGGCAAAATTAGAGATCAAATTTTATTACGCGTCATTGGCAGTCCAGACCCTTATGCCAAGCAAATTGATGGAATGGGCGGTGCAACTTCAAGCACCAGCAAAACGGTAATTTTGGCGAAAAGTACGCAGCCCGATCATGATGTCGATTATCTGTTTGGACAGGTTTCGATTGATCAGCCTTTTGTGGATTGGAGTGGTAACTGCGGTAACTTAACAGCTGCAGTCGGTGCATTTGCCATTAGTAATGGTTTGGTCGATGCAAGCAAAATTCCAGAAAATGGTGTGTGCACAGTACGCATTTGGCAAAAAAATATTGAAAAAACCATTATTGCGCATGTACCGATGACCAACGGTCAGGTGCAGGAAACAGGTGATTTTGAGTTGGATGGCGTGACTTTTCCTGCCGCAGAAGTACAAATTGAATTCTTAGACCCTGCCGATGATGGCGAAGAAGGTGGGGCAATGTTCCCCACTGGAAATGTGGTGGATACTTTGCATGTGCCAGATATAGGAACATTTCAAGCGACCTTTATTAATGCGGGTATTCCAACAATTTTCCTAAATGCAAAAGAAATTGGTTATACAGGCACAGAACTGCAAGATGCAATCAATGGCGATGCACAAGCTTTGGCACGTTTTGAAACCATTCGCGCTTATGGTGCTAAACAAATGGGTTTGATTCAGGAAATTGCTGAAGCTGAAAAACGCCAACATACGCCAAAAATTGCCTTTGTTTCTGCGCCAAAAAGTTATGTATCTTCAAGTGGTAAACAAATTCAGGCTGAAGATACCGATTTATTGGTACGTGCATTGTCGATGGGTAAATTACACCATGCCATGATGGGCACAGCCGCAGTCGCGATTGGTACAGCCGCAGCTATTCCGGGAACATTGGTCAACTTGGCTGCAGGTGGGGGTGCGCGTGAAGCTGTACGTTTTGGACATCCATCAGGTACGCTTCGTGTGGGTGCGCAAGCCGTACAGGAAAATGGACAATGGCAAGTCAAAAAAGCCGTGATGAGTCGTAGTGCACGTGTGTTAATGGAAGGTTGGGTGCGTGTACCTGCGGAAACATTAGAATAAGTTTTGTTTGCAGTGCAAGGCGCAGTGAAGGATAGGGTAGACGAAGTGTCAACAGACCCTAATTAACTACATATAGCCTCTATCTCGATAGGGGCTTATTTATGGCTGAAATGTTATATCAGTTCAGTTAAGGCTTAAAAAACTTTGAATTACAGGTACAATGCTGCAACACAGGCAGCTTACTACTTATTAGACATGAACCAACAACACGAGGCGAATGTGTCATCACTTCACGATTTACAGGCGCATGCATTAACCGTAGCCCAACAACGTATTCAGCAAGACTTGCTTACCGCTCTAGAGGCTTTTGCATTGCCAGAACCGTTAAAGTCTGCCGTGCATCATGCCGTCATGTTGGGTGGAAAGCGTGTTCGTCCTGCCTTGTGTTATGCCACCGCAGCATTAAGACCGAATCAGAACTCTGCTGCGGTACGCCGTGCTGCGGTTGCAATTGAACTGATCCACTGTTATTCGTTGGCACATGATGATTTGCCGTGTATGGACAATGACTTATTGCGTCGTGGGCAACCAACTTGCCATGCCGCGTATGGTGAAGATACAGCATTGTTGGCAGGCGATATTTTACAGTCGATGGCATTTGAAATTTTAGGCAGTCGTTTGTTTGATCAGGCTGCTGCGGTAGATCAAGACATTGTCCTCAAACAGATGCAAATTTTAGCCACTGCTTCTTCAAAAATGGTCTGTGGACAGGTTTTAGATTTGCAGTCTGAAGGTAAACAGGTTGATCAGGCGACTTTGGAGAATATCCACCGCAATAAAACAGGGGCTTTAATTTCTGCAGCGGTGATGATGGCAGCTGTGACCGTGTTTGATGGGCGAGATAAAGCGATTCCACAATTGCGTGAATATGCGCAGGCAATTGGTTTAGCCTTTCAGGTACAAGACGATATTTTAGATATTATTTCGGATACTGAAGTGTTAGGTAAAACTGCGGGGAAAGATGAACAAGTTGAAAAGTCGACCTATCCTGCACTCATGGGCTTGGAAAAAGCACAGGCTTATGCACAAGAATTGCACGATCAAGCCTTTGCTGCATTGGCATATTTTAAAACTGATACCGTCTTAGAGTTACAGCAGATTTCAGAGTTTTTATTGTCACGTAAAAGCTAAATTATTTTAGATGTGGTTCTTGTGATAATAAATACTCAAAAGCGAGCAGATGCTCGCTTTTTTGTGCTTTATGAAAGTGTTAGCTGTTTTAAGCGACACACTTTAATGCAGATTCTATACGGCTTTATTCTTGCAGCGTTGCATCAGGTGGCAAAATTACTTTGCCTTGTTTTAAGCTGTCTAAAGCCTCACGGTTAAAATCTACCAATAAAGAATTGTTTTGTGGATCAATCGCATAACGGCTAATTAATTTTTGATCGCCTTGTAAGGTTTCAAGGCGGTATTCATCTGCAATATTCATAATGCCGTCTAAATTAATGGTGGCAGATGCTTTGTCTTGGCGAAATAATTCGTAAATATCACGCAGGTCAAAAATTGCATTTTGTGCGTCAGGATGTTTTTCAAAATAATTTTGCAAATGACGAATAAATAATTGCGCAAACATAAAGTAATTTGGTTTGTGGGTATAGTCTAAGCTCATGTGTTTACTCCTTATTATTCAAATTTTTAATGCTTACTAGGAATAGCACACTCTGAGTGAAAAATTAAAGAAACTCAGGGCTTAAGTTGCAAAAACTACACAAACTTTTGTACGGCTTAAACTAAGCTGAAACCTGAAGTTGCGATGATCTCTCTATAAATTTAAAAACTTTGCAACGAACCGCTCAATTGGTGTTTTGGAAAAAATAATCACAACTGACTTATCTATTTGTTAAAGCGATTAAGAGCCCTACGGAGTAGTGGAATTCTAAAATATCAAGTATTTGAATAAAAAATCATCCGAAAGACTAAGACTTATGAACTAGCAAGTGAAATCATAAATCAGGTACAATTGGCGTGATTAATTTTGTGTTTGGTGTATTTGAAGGCCAATACATACATTCTTTGTTAATAAATAGGCCTGCCAGGAGTTATCCCCGCATGAGTGCCATTACTCCATACGAATGGGCAATTATTGCCTTCGTGATCGGCGTTACATTTTTATGCGTCTTTATGCTGACCGTTCCTTTACTCCTTGGGGGTAAATCATGGGGGCGTGCGAAGCAAGAGCAGTTTGAGTCGGGTGTTGTAGGTGCTGGTGGAGCACGTATCCGCTTATCTGCAAAGTTCTATTTGGTTGCAATTTTCTTCGTTGTTTTCGACTTAGAAGCACTTTATCTATACGCATGGGCAGCTTCTGTTCGTGAAGTAGGTTGGGTGGGCTTTGCAACGGCTGCTGTATTTATTTTAGTTTTACTCGTTGGCTTAATTTATGAATTATCAACTGGTGCGCTGAACTGGGCTCCATCTGATAAGCGTAAAGCAGCAGGGATTAAACCTAAAATTGGTTCGCCAAATATGGATCTTGCAGAAATCACACGCTTTAACTCAATTGAAGAATTGGTAACGGACCCTACCGGTCAAATTCCAGCTCAATCCTCTGGTCGTGTAAAAAAATCTGCGACTACCTCATCTGACAAGGAGTAACTCGGGATGAAATATACCTTAACCCGTGCGAATCCCGATGCTGATCAATATCCACTTCAAGAGCGTCAGATCGTAACCGATCCGCTTGAAGAAGAAGTGAATAAAAATGTGTTCATGACTCGTTTAGAGGACTTGGCACATACAGCAGTAAACTGGGGACGTAAGAACTCAGTTTGGCCGTTTAACTTTGGTACATCGTGCTGCTACGTAGAGTATGCAACTACCTTAACAGGTGTGCATGACTTGTCACGTTTTGGTGCAGAAGTTATTCGTGCTTCACCGCGTCAGGCAGACTTGATGATTGTTGCAGGTACGTGTTTTGTGAAAATGGCACCTGTAATTCAACGTTTGTACGAGCAAATGCTTGAGCCTAAGTGGGTAATCTCAATGGGCGCATGTGCAAACTCAGGTGGTATGTACGACATTTATTCAGTTGTGCAAGGTGTGGATAAAATCATTCCTGTGGATGTGTACATTCCGGGTTGCCCACCACGTCCTGAAGCATTAATCCAAGCATTGATGTTATTACAAGACCAAATTCAATTAGAGCGTCGTCCGTTGTCTGCGGTGATTGGTGATGATCTTAAGCCAGTATATAAGCCGAAGATGATGCCAGAACGTGACCGTAAGAATGCGCAGCGTATTGCGGTGAAAAACTTACGCTCTATGGATGAAATTAAATAATTTAAACGTACAAATATTGATGCACCCGACGGGTGTAGTTGTCGTTTAGGTTGACTGAATTTGTATTAAATAGGAAGCCAAGCCAATGGCTGAAACTGACATTGCTATGCCAGAATCAACAGCAGTTGATTCACGCCCAGCATTTGCAATTGTAGAAGAGCTCAAAACCAAATTTGGTGAGAACTTCTATGTGCAAACGACTTTTGAAGATTTTCCAACAGTCTGGGTTGAGCGCGCACGTGTACAAGAAGTTTTAATGTTCTTGCGTACAGTGTCACGTCCATACGTGATGTTGTTCGACTTGTCTGCGGTAGATGAGCGTTTGCGTACTCACCGCGATGGTCTACCTGCGTCTGACTTTACTGTGTTCTATCACTTGTTATCGCTAGAGCGTAACACGGACATTCGTATTAAAGTTGCGTTGAATGAGAGTGATCTCAATATTCCAACAGCAACCAACATTTGGCCAAATGCCAACTGGTACGAGCGTGAAGCTTACGATATGTTTGGTATCAACTTCGAAGGGCATCCAATGCTTCGTCGTATCTTGTTGCCAACATATTGGGAAGGTCATCCGTTACGCAAAGAGTATTCTGCACGTGCAACGGAATATACACCGTATATGCAGAACCAAGCCAAACAAGACTTCGAGCAAGAACACCTTCGCTTTGTGCCTGAAGATTGGGGCTTAAAGCGCGGTAATAAAGACGAAGACTTCATGTTCCTGAACTTGGGTCCTAACCACCCATCTGCGCACGGTGCGTTCCGTGTAATTTTGCAGTTGGATGGTGAAGAAGTGAAAGACTGTGTGCCAGATATCGGCTATCACCACCGTGGTGTGGAAAAGATGGCTGAGCGTCAAACTTGGCATTCATTCATTCCTTATACAGACCGTGTGGACTACTTGGGTGGTTGTGCGCAAAACATGCCGTATGTCATGGGTGTGGAACAACTGGCAGGCATTACTGTGCCAGACCGCGCACAATGTATCCGTGTCATGATGTCGGAATTGTTCCGTATCAATAACCACTTATTGTTCATTGGTACTGCAATTCAGGATGCGGGCGGTATGACCCCTGTATTCTATATGTTCGCAGACCGTCAAAAAATCTACGATGCGATTGAAGCTATTACGGGTTACCGTATGCATCCAGCATGGTTCCGTATCGGTGGTACCGCACACGACTTACCAAACAACTGGCAACACCTGATTCGTGAAATCTTAGAGTGGATGCCAAAACGTATGAACGAATACTACACTGCGGCATTACGCAACTCGGTATTCATGGGTCGTACGCAAGGCGTAGCGCAGTATGATGCGAAATCTGCCTTGGCTTGGGGTGTGACAGGTACTGGTTTACGTGCAACAGGTATCGACTTTGACGTGCGTAAATACCGTCCATACAGTGGTTATGAAAACTATGACTTCGAAGTACCTGTAGAGTACGAAGGCGATGCTTACGCTCGTGTACTGGTTCACTTCCGTGAAATCGAAGAGTCATTGAAAATCATCAAACAATGTCTAGATAACATGCCATCTGGTCCATATAAAGCAGACCATCCATTGGCTGTTCCACCACCAAAAGACAAGACATTACAAGATATTGAAACCCTGATTACGCACTTCTTAAGCGTGTCTTGGGGTCCTGTAATGCCTGCTGGTGAAGCATCTGTAATGGCAGAAGTGGTGAAAGGTGCATCGAATTACTACTTGACTTCAGATAAGTCAACGATGAGTTACCGTACCCGTATTCGTACACCAACTTTCACGCATTTACAGCAAATGCCTTCTGTGATTAACGGCAGTCTGGTATCTGACTTAATCATTTATTTAGCGACCATTGATGTCGTAATGGCAGACGTGGATCGCTAAGGGGTAAACGCATTATGATGATTTTGACTGATAAAAAGCCACGTGTGAATGTTGAAGGGATTTTGACTGCGGAAGAAATCCATGAAATTGAACATCACATTGGTCATTATCCGTACCCACGTGCAGCATCTTTAGATGCCTTGAAGTGTGTACAGCGCCGTAATGGCTGGGTAGATGATGCGCAGTTAAATGCGATTGCACAGCTTCTCACCATCAGCGTTGCTGATTTAGAAGGTGTCGCAACATTCTATAACCGTATTTATCGCCAGCCTGTAGGTCGTCACGTGATTTTATTGTGTGACTCGATTGCATGCTTTTTGATGGGTGCAGAAACACTTGCAGAAGCATTCCAGCGTGAATTAGGCATTCAGTTTGGTCAAACGACTGCAGATGGTCGTTTCACGTTATTGCCAATTTGCTGTTTAGGAAATTGCGATAAGGGTCCAACCTTGATGATTGATGAAGATACTCACGGTTTAGTTGAGGTGACATCGGTGCAACAGTTATTGGAGAAGTATGTATGAATACCGAACCAAGACCAATTTATGGTGACGGTAACCCAGAAACGCATCCATTAACTTGGCGTTTAAGCAAGCAAGAGCACGTGCGTAATGCAGATGATTACGAAGCACTAGAAGGCTATGCAGGCTTTAAGAAAGCGATTTCTATGCCGCCTAAAGATGTGCTTGAAGTCATTAAAGCTGCGACAGTGAAAGGTCGTGGTGGTGCAGGCTTCCCAGCAGGGATCAAATGGTCACTGATGGCACCAAACGACAATTCAGGTCCACGTTACCTGATTTGTAATGCCGATGAGATGGAACCGGGTACTTTCAAAGACCGTTTGTTGATGGAAAAACTTCCACACCAACTGATTGAAGGTATGCTGATTGCTGCGTACACGCTTGAAGCAACCCACGGCTATATCTTTATTCGTGGCGAATACATCGAAGCTGCACAGTACTTAAATGAAGCGATTGAGCAAATTCGTGCCAAAGGTTATTTGGGCGAAAACATTTTAGGTACTAACTGGGGCTTTGAACTATACGTGCACACGGGCGCAGGTCGTTATATCTGTGGTGAAGAAACCGCATTGATTAACTCGCTTGAAGGTCGTCGTGCTAACCCACGTACTAAACCACCATTCCCGCAAGTTGCAGGGGCATGGGGTCGTCCAACGATTGTCAACAACGTAGAAACCTATAACAACTTACCTGCAATCATGTTGCGTGGTGCAGAGTGGTATATCGGTTTATCTGCAGGTAAATCGAAAGACCCTGGCACAAAAATTTACGGTGCTTCTGGTAAGGTGAAATTCCCAGGTCTATGGGAGCTTCCATTTGGTACGACTGCACGTGAAGTAATTGAAGACTATGCGGGTGGCATGCGTGATGGCTTGAAGCTAAAAGCATGGTTACCGGGTGGTGCATCTACCGACTTCTTGGCAGCAGAACACATTGACTTGCCTATGGATGCAGAAAGCATCATGAAGGCAGGTTCACGTTTAGGCACGTGTTTGCTTATGGTGGTCGATGAAACCCAATGTATGGTTTCTGCAACCCGTAACTTAGAAGAATTCTTTGCGCGCGAATCATGTGGTTTCTGTACCCCATGTCGTGATGGTTTACCGTGGGCTGTAAAAGCACTCAAAGCAATTGAAAATGGCGAAGGGAAAGAAGAAGACATTCAACATCTTCAAGAACTCACCAAAAAATTGTGGATTGGTAAGACCTTCTGTGCTCACGCACCAGGTGCGATGGAGCCATTAATGGGCGCACTCAAATATTTCCGTGGCGAGTTTGAAGCAAAAGTGGCAAATAGCCGTCCTGCTGCTCAAGCTAGCAACGTAGAACAAGCTTAAGGAATTCGACTATGGCTACAATTCATGTCGATGGAAAATCGTACGAAGTCAATGGCTCGGAAAACTTGCTGCAAGCATGTTTGAGCCTTGGGATCGACATTCCGTACTTTTGTTGGCATCCATCCTTAGGTTCTGTCGGTTCTTGCCGTCAATGTGCCGTGACCCAATATGCGAACCCTGAAGATACTCGTGGTCGCTTGGTGATGTCATGTATGACACCTGCTGCTGACAATACCTATATCTCGATTGAAGACAAGGAAGCAACTGAGTTCCGTGCTTCAATTGTAGAGTTCTTGATGACCAACCACCCACACGACTGTCCAGTCTGTGAAGAAGGTGGTCACTGTCATTTACAAGATATGACTGTAATGACACAGCACGATCGTCGTCGTTACCGCTTTACTAAACGTACTCACTATAACCAAGAGCTTGGTTCGTTCATCGCGCATGAAATGAACCGTTGTATCGCGTGTTATCGTTGCGTGCGTTACTACAAAGACTATGCAGGCGGTACAGACTTTGGTGTCTATGCCAACGCATCACGTGTTTACTTTGGTCGTCCTGAATCGGGTACTTTGGAATCTGAATTCTCAGGTAACTTGACTGAAGTCTGTCCAACAGGTGTATTCACCGACAAAACTCACTCTGCGCGTTATAACCGTAAGTGGGACATGCAGTATGCGCCTAGCGTATGCCAAGGCTGTTCTTCAGGTTGTAACATCTCTCCGGGTGAGCGTTATGGCGAATTGCGTCGTGTAGAAAACCGCTTTAACGGTGAAGTCAACCAATACTTCCTATGCGATAAAGGTCGATTCGGTACAGGTTATGTGAACCGTGAAGATCGTCCACGTCAGCCACAGTTCCGTAATGGTGCGAGTGTAGAAACCATTTCTGTAGATACTGCACTTGATACGATTATTGCCAAAGTTCAAGGCAAAAAAGTTTTGGGTATTGGTTCGCCACGTGCATCGCTTGAATCAAACTTTGCTTTGCGTGAGTTAGTGGGTCAAGACAACTACTCAACAGGCTTATCGCAAAAAGAGCAAAACTTGGTAGAGCTTGCAGCTTCAATCATGCAAACCGAAGGTATTTACAACCCAGGTATGCGTGAAATTGAAGATTACGATGCTGTGTTAATTTTGGGTGAAGATTTAACCCAAACTGCACCACGTATGGCCTTGTCTGTTCGCCAAGCGGCGAAAAACAAAGCCAAAGAAATGGCTGCAGAGCGTCGTACCCCAGACTGGTTGGCTGAACCTGTGCAACGTATCGCACAAGATGCAAAATCACCAATTTACATTTTGGCTGCAACGCAAACGCGTTTAGCCGATGTCGCAACAGGTGAAGTGGTTGCATCTCCAAACGACATCGCACGTTTAGGTTTTGCGATTGCAGCTGCGGTTGCAGGTGAAGTGATCACTGGTTTAGATGACGATGCCAAAGCATTTGCACAAACTATTGCCGACACGTTAAAAGCTGCGAAAAAGCCATTGGTGATTTCAGGTACAAGCTTACAAGACGCTGCCATTATGGAAGCGGCTGCACAAGTGGCGCAAAACTTGGGTGCGAACGCAGGTTTAACCTTAACTGTGCCAGAAGTGAACTCAATGGGCTTGGCAATTTTAGGTGGTCAAAGCTTAGAACAAGCGTTTGCTCAAGATTATGATGCTGTGATTGTGGTTGAAAACGACTTATACCGTCGTTTGCCTGCAGCACAAGTTGATGCCGCTTTGGCAAAAGCACAAGATGTAATCGTGCTTGATCATGCTGAAACAGCAACTGTGCAAAAAGCCAACATCGTACTTTCTGCAGCAAGCTTTGCTGAGGGGGATGGTACTGTAGTGAGCCAAGAAGGTCGTGCTCAACGCTTCTTCCAAGTGTATGACCCAAGCTACTACAAACCTGAACTAGCAATCAAAGAATCTTGGCGCTGGTTACACGCACTTGAAACAGGCTTAAAAGGTAAAGCAATTTCTTGGACTGTTTTAGATGACGTGATTGAATCTGTTGCGAAAAATATTCCAGCACTTGAAGCAATTCAGGATGTTGCACCAGATGCAGGTTTCCGTGTACATGGCTTGAAAGTTGCGCGTGAACCACGTCGTTACTCAGGTCGTACTGCAATGCGTGCGCCGTTATCTATTCACGAGCCAAAACAACCGACCGATGTCGATTCTGCATTAACTTTCTCTATGGAAGGTTATGTTGGTAACCAAACACCATCGGCACTTGTACCATTTGCATGGTCTGCAGGTTGGAACTCACCACAAGCTTGGAACAAATTCCAAGACAATGTGGGCGGTCACTTAAAAGGTGGTGATTCAGGCATTCGTTTATTCGATCGCTTAGCAAAACGTCCTGCACGTAGCTATGTGGCACCAGCACCTGTGCTAGCTAATCCTGAAAGCTTCCGTTTAATTCCAATGCATCACATTTTTGCATCGGGTGAATTTACGGTGAAAACGCCTGCAATGGAAACGCGTATTCCTGAAGCTGTATTTGCTGTAGGCACTCAAGATGCGCAGCGTTTGAATGTACAAGATGGTCAAACAATTACCGTACAAGCAGGTGAAACGTCTATCGTACTGCCAGTACAAGTGATTGAATATTTACCTACAGGTTATATTGGCTACCCAATTGGTCTTGCACCAACGGTATCTCTTGCAGAGCCTGTTTCAGTCGCGGTAGGAGTGTAATTCATGCAACAAGAATTAATCCGTCAGACGCCGCTGTGGGCTGAGAACTGGCCAATTGCCTATTCAGTCATTCAAGCGATTGTCATCTTACTGGTTGTGGTATTGATTGCTGCGCTCATGTCTTTTATTGAGCGTCGTTTACTGGGCTTATGGCAAGACCGTTATGGTCCGAACCGTGTAGGTCCAGGTGGTATGTTCCAGATTGTAGCCGACATGCTGAAAATCATGTTCAAAGAAGACTGGACACCAAAATTTGCCGACAAACTTACGTTCCGTATGGCACCAGCAGTTGCAATGGCAACTGCGGTACTGTCGTTCATGGTTATTCCTGTATCACCTTATTTAGGTGTGGCAGACATGAGCATTGGCCTGTTGTTCTTTATGGCAATGGCAGGTATCGCAGTGTATGCGGTGTTATTTGGTGGTTGGTCATCAAACAACAAATACGCATTGCTTGGTGGTTTACGTTCAGCCGCTCAAACCATTTCTTATGAAGTGTTCTTGGGTATTTCACTCATGGGTGTGGTTGCTATTGCAGGCTCATTCAACATGCGTGAAATTGTTGAAGCGCAACGTGATGTTTGGTTTGTGATTCCACAATTCTTAGGTTTCTTGATTTTCGTGGTTGCAGGCGTTGCGGTAACTCACCGTCACCCATTTGACCAACCAGAAGCAGAACAAGAATTGGCTGAAGGTTATCACGTCGAATATGGCGGTATGAAGTGGGGGATGTTCTTCGTTGCAGAATATGTCAACGTGGTACTGATCTCTGCGCTTATCGTGACTCTATTCTTCGGTGGATGGCTAGCGCCGTTTAACCTTGAAATTCCATTCATTCCAGCAGCTTTCTGGTTCATTATCAAAACAGCATTCTTTGTGATGATGTTTGTCTTGGCTCGTGGTTCTTTAATGCGCCCACGTTATGACCAAGTGATGAACTTTGGTTGGAAAATTTGCTTGCCATTGGCGCTTGTTAACCTTTTGGTAACTGGTGCTGTGATTCTTATGAATCATTCGGCCTAAGACAGCAGGGAGAACAATATGTTTAAGTTTCTAGCTGGGTTTGGGTCAATTGTACGTTCACTGTGGATGGTTTTCTCGCACGTGACACGTAAACGTGACACCATTTTGTATCCGGAAGTACCAGCCGAAGAAATTGTACCTCCACGCTTCCGTGGTCGTATTGTGTTAACACGCGATCCAGATGGCGAAGAGCGTTGTGTTGCATGTAACCTCTGTGCAGTTGCTTGTCCAGTAGGTTGTATTTCACTGCAAAAAGCAGAACAGGAAGATGGTCGTTGGTACCCAGAGTTTTTCCGTATCAACTTCTCACGCTGTATTTTCTGCGGTATGTGTGAAGAAGCATGCCCAACGACTGCAATTCAGTTAACACCTGACTTCGAGTTAGGTGAATATGTGCGTCAAGACTTGGTGTATGAGAAAGAACACTTACTCATTTCAGGTCCTGGCAAATATCCTGACTACAACTTCTACCGTGTAACGGGTATGGCTGTTACAGGTAAAGACAAAGGTCAAGCGCAACGTGAAAGCGCACCTATTGATGTACGGAGTCTATTACCATGATGTGGCCGTTTTACTTGATGGCACTCGTGGCCATTGTTTCTACGGTTCGTGTAGTGACTAACGCGAACCCAGTACATGCTTTATTAAGCTTGATCGTGTCATTACTTGCGGTTGCAGGCATGTTCATTATCGTGGGTGCACCATTTGCTGGTGCCTTGGAAATCATTGTTTATGCGGGTGCGATCATGGTCTTGTTCGTATTCGTGGTGATGATGCTCAACCTTGGTCAGCAAACTGTTGAGCAAGAGCGTAAATGGTTGACTTCATCAACTTGGGCATACCCAGCTTTGATGAGCTTCCTAATTGGTTTGGTTTTAGTGTGGTCATTAAGCTCAGACTACACTGCACCAAGCGCGCTTATGGGCACCGAAATGGTGGGTCCAAAAGCAGTGGGTCAAGCACTCTTTACTCAGTACTTATTGTTGGTTGAAGTTGCCGCAATGTTATTACTTGCAGCTTTGGTTGCAGGCTTCCACATCGGTAAACGTGAACCAAGTGCAGAAGAGGAAAAAGAATAATGGGCAACATCCCTTTAGAACATGGTTTGATTGTCGCGACCATTCTTTTTGCACTCGGTTTTTACGGTGTGATGGTGCGACGCAACCTACTATTTATTTTAATGGGCCTTGAAATCATGATGAATGCTGCGGCATTGGCGTTTGTCTTGGCTGGTAGTGCATGGGTACAACCAGATGGTCAGATCATGTTTATCCTGATCTTGACACTTGCTGCGGCAGAGGCGTGTATCGGTCTTGCGATCGTCCTTCAGTTCTATCATCGCTTCCATCATTTGGATGTGGATGCTGCTAGTGAGATGCGCGGATGAGTTATTTATATCTAACAGTATTGTTTCCGCTCATTGGTTTTATCCTTTTAGCGGCAGGGCGTAACAACTTACCTGAAAAAGTTGCTGCGATTATTGGCGTAGGTTCAGTGGGTCTGTCTGCATTATTTGCGCTAATTGCAGGCATGGACTTTGTGAACAACGGTTCGGTTGCAACGACTCAACATTTATGGACTTGGTTCAATGTGGGTGGTTTTGCACCTGCGTTTAGCTTGCACTTAGACGGTTTATCTTTGCTCATGCTGGGCATGATTACAGGCGTGGGTTTCTTAATTCACATCTTTGCATCATGGTATATGCGTGGTGAAGAAGACTTTGCACGTTTCTTCTCTTACTTCAACTTGTTCGTTGCGAGCATGTTGTTGTTGGTACTTGGCGATAACTTGGCGTTATTGTTCCTAGGTTGGGAAGGTGTAGGTTTGTGCTCTTACTTGCTGATTGGTTATTACTACCAAAACCCTGCAAACGGTTTTGCAGCAATCAAAGCATTTACCGTAACACGTGTGGGTGACGTTTTCCTACTGATCGCGTTGTTCTTGTTGTATCAACAATTTGGTACGTTGAACACACAATACATCGTAGAAAATGCAGCCAATGTAATGACTCAAAGCTCGTCGATCACCATTTGGACAGCGTTAATGTTGTTCTTGGGTGCTGCGGGTAAATCTGCACAAATTCCGTTGCAAACTTGGTTAGCCGATGCGATGGCAGGTCCTACACCTGTATCTGCATTAATCCACGCTGCAACCATGGTAACTGCGGGTGTTTACTTATGCTGCCGTATGTTCAGCGTATTTGAACTTGCACCTGAAGTGATGTTATTCATTTCAATTACAGGTGCTGTGACCTTGCTAGTTGCTGGTTTTGCAGCATTGGTTCAAACCGACATCAAACGTATTTTGGCTTACTCAACTATGAGTCAGCTGGGTTATATGTTTATGGCAGTTGGTGCAGAAGCATACCAAGCGGGTCTATTCCACATGTTAACTCACGCATTCTTCAAGGCATTATTATTCTTGTCTTCTGGTGCGGTGATTTTGGCTTACCATCACGAACAAAACATTTTCAAAATGGGTGGCTTGTTCTACAAGAACAAATTCCTGTTTGCATGTTTCGCGATTGGTGGCGGTGCATTGGCAGCGATTCCATTCTTGACCATTGGTTTCTTCTCAAAAGACGCTATTTTGGCAGCAGTTTGGACGCAAAGTCATATCGCAGGTATTCCGCTATATAACACCTTATATTGGGTGGGTGTAGCAGGTGCATTCTTAACGTCAATTTATACATTCCGCTTAATTTGGGTTGTATTCTTTGGTAAAGAAAACACACCGTATCACGAGATCAAAGGCGCAACTTACTGGTTCCCATTGGCAGTGCTTGCAGCACTTTCAACTGGTTTAGCGATTGTATTAAAAGCGCCAGTGATGAGCATTCTTGATGCTGCAAAAATCCCAGCATTTGTGATTCCTGAAGCATTAGAAGCAGGTGCACATGGTGCAGAGTATGTTGCAATTGGCGTGGCTTTGGCTGGTTTAGCTGTAGGCGTGGTGTTATTTGCCTTTGCTTACAACGCTGTAAAAGGTTTCGCGCAAACTTCATTGGGTGCGGGTCTTGCCAATATTTGCCGTAATGCACTTGGTTTCGATGCGTTGTATGACATCGTATTTGTAAAACCATACTTGCTGATTGCCAAACTATTAGGTCGTGATCCAGTGGATGGTATGTGGTTAGTACTGCCTGCACTGGTGAAAGGTGGTCATAGCTTCACAAGTTCACGTCAAACTGGTTCATTACGTGAGTACGCATCGAGTATGGCACTTGGTGTGGTGGTCTTACTAATGATCTTGATCGTGATTCAGGTCGTGGGGAAATAAGATGGATACTCCAAACAATTTAATTCTACCCGCGCTGATCCTTGTTCCGTTCATTGCAGGTTTTATTTGCTGGTTGGTCGATAAACTCGACGATAAATTACCGCGTTACATTGCTTTAGTGGGCATGCTCGTTACTTTGGGCTTAACTGTCGCATTGTGGCAAGGTGCTAGCTATAACTATGAATTAGGCGCTCAAGTTCCAACTTGGTCGGCTGAATTTATGCTGCCTTGGATTCAAACCCTAGGCATCAACATTCACTTAGCGGTGGATGGCTTATCTTTACTCATGGTGGGTTTAACTGCATTACTGGGTATTTTAGCGGTAGGCTGTTCATTTGGTGAGATTCAAAAGAACGTCGGTTTCTTCCACCTTAACCTTTTATGGTCTTTGGGTGGGGTAATTGGCGTATTCCTTGCGATTGACTTGTTCCTGTTCTTCTTCTTCTGGGAGATGATGCTTGTACCAATCTACTTCCTGATTGCGTTATGGGGTCATAAAGGTTCAAACGGTCGTTCACGTGTTTACGCTGCAACCAAATTCTTTATCTACACGCAAGTTGCTGGTTTAATCATGTTGATTGGTATCTTAGGTCTAGTGATCTATGGATACATGATGTCAGGTACTATTTCATTCAACTACAACTATTTATTGGCTGTAGCGAATACACTTGACGCACAATTACCAGCAGTCGCTTATGCCTTCATGATCTGTTTATTCATCGGTTTTGCGGTAAAACTTCCAGTTTTCCCATTACATGGTTGGTTACCAGATGCACACGCGCAAGCGCCTACAGCGGGTTCTGTCGACCTTGCAGGTATTTTGATTAAAACGGCAGCATACGGTTTATTACGTTTCGTGATTCCATTCTTCCCAGCGGCTTCTGCTCAGTTTGCAGACATCGCCATTATTTTGGGTTTAATTGGTGTGTTCTACGGCGCGTGGTGTGCTTTCCAGCAAACCGATATGAAGCGTTTACTTGCCTATACCTCAATTTCGCACATGGGCTTCGTATTACTTGCAATTTATGCAGGTAATATCCTGACTTACCAAGGCTTAATGATCATGATGTTGGCACATGGCTTGTCATCTGCAGCATTGTTCATTATGTGTGGTCAAATTTACGAGCGTGTACACACACGTGACATGCGTTTAATGGGCGGTATTCGTGGTCAATTCCAATACCTTTCATTCTTCCTGATGTTCTTTGTGGCAGCGTTAGTTGGTATTCCTGGTTTAGGTAACTTTATTGGTGAATTCCTGATTTTAATGGGTTCATTTGAACAGTTCCCAGCCTTCACAATTATTGCGGCAATCAGTTTAGTTTTTGCAGGTGTTTACGGTTTAATCCTGATTCACAAAGCCTTATTTGGTGTACCAAATGAAGAGCAAAAACAGCACTATGCAAATCCGTTAAAAGATTTAAATGCACGTGAAGTTGTGATTCTTTCAATTTGTGCGCTGGGTCTAGTATGGCTTGGTCTGTATCCACAAACCTTCCTTGATATTTCAAACTCAAGTATGGCGTGGTTAGCAAATAGCTACATCCCAGTTCAAGAAGTAGTTGAAGTTACACAAGAAGTAACAGCTCAACTCGAAAATGTGGAGATCCAATAAGCCATGAACTTCACAATGTCATTTTCTGAGCTTATGCCTTTAGCTCCTGTGATGATCGTGGCTTTAACTGCGATTGTCGTGATGATCCTTACTGCAATTAAGCGTAACCATAACTTAATTGCTACAGCATCAGTGGTGGGCTTGAACCTCGCTGCTGCTTACCTTTTACTCATGATGTTTGGCGGGAACTTTGCTCCTACCAGCGTGATGGGCATGTTTATGATTGATCCGTTCACCTTGTTATATCAACTGGTGATTCTGATTGCAGCATTGGCATGTTCGACTTTATCTCATGCTTATATTGAGACCTATAAAGACAACCGTGAAGAACTCTACATCTTAATGTTGTGTTCGGTAGCGGGCGCTATGTTGATGGTGTCAAGTTCGCACTATGCATCGTTCTTCATTAGCCTTGAGTTAATGTCAATTCCTGTTTATGGCTTATTGGCATATACCCACCAGCGTTCAAAATCTTTAGAAGCGGGCGTGAAGTACTTAGTATTGTCTGCAACTGCATCAGCAATGTTGCTTATGGGTATGGCGTACATTTATGCGTACACAGGTTCATTGTCTTTCTATGACTCTGTTCAAGCATTAATGCAAAATATCCAACAGCCATTAGTCGTTTTAGGTCTAGGCTTAATTGTCTTTGCTGTTGCATTTAAATTGTCTTTGGCACCATTCCACAAATGGACGCCAGACGTTTATGACGGTGCGCCTGCACCAATCGCAACCTTCCTTGCGACTGCGGCAAAAGTAGCAACCATTGGTTTGTTTGTACGTTACATTTTGGGTTCAGGTGCAATCCTGATTGACTCAATTGTAACCATCATGACCATTATTGCTGTGCTTTCAATTTTGGTGGGTAACTTCCTTGCTGTACGTCAAGTTAACTTGAAGCGTATTTTGGCTTACTCATCTATTGCGCACTTTGGTTATTTGTTGATTGGTTTAATCAGCATGACTTATGCAAGTTTGGGTAATGTCAGCGTTTATGTGATCACTTATGTGTTGACCACTATTGGTGCATTCGGTGCAGTGGCATTAATGTCTAGCCCGTATAACAACGTAGCTGAAGCAGAAAGCTTGGCAGACTACCGTGGTTTGTTCTGGCGTCGTCCAGTATTGACTGCTGTATTAACCGTGATGATGCTTTCTCTTGCAGGTATTCCATTAACTGCAGGCTTCATTGGTAAGTTCTTGGTGGTGATGGCTGCGGTAACGACTCAGCACTGGTTCTTAGCTGCGATGATCATCGTAGGTTCAGGTATTGGTTTGTACTACTACTTGCGCGTTATGGTGGTGATGTATATGACACCGCCAGATGAACCAAAAATGGACGCTGTTGATCATTGGGGTCAAAAAGTGGGCGGTATTATGGTATTGGCTGCAGCTTTAGCGGTATTGGTGATTGGTGTTTATCCAGACCCAATTATCAAAATTGCACTTGAAGCTGAAATTTTGTCACCAATCCATTTCATGCTGTCACAGCAATAATTTGAAAGAAGTTTAACTTTCAGTCAAAAAGCCTTCATAAATTGAGGGCTTTTTGGTTTATATACACAATAAAAACAGCATATAATAAAATGATATTTGCTTTTCTTTCCTTTTAGGTGTTCTCCCGTGGCTATTCATGAAATCCGACATCCGCTTATTCGTCATAAATTAGGGCTATTACGTCGTGCTGATATCAGCACCAAAAACTTCCGTGAATTGGCACAAGAAGTCACCATGTTGCTGACTTATGAAGCGACCAAAGATTTGCCTATGGTCGAGCACGAAATTGCGGGTTGGAATGGTGCAGTCACTGTAGACCGTATTGCGGGTAAAAAAATTACGGTTGTGCCTATTTTACGTGCAGGTATTGGCATGTTAGATGGTTTCTTAAACTTGATTCCAAGTGCCAAAGTGTCTGTACTTGGCTTGGAACGTGATGAAGAAACTTTAGAAGCGCGTACGTACTACAAAAAATTAGTACCAGATGTACAAAACCGTATTGCGATGATTATTGACCCTATGCTTGCCACAGGTTCATCTTTAGTGGCAGCGATTGATTTGCTCAAAGCCAGTGGTTGTAAAGACATTCG
Organism: Acinetobacter sp. YH12021; assembly: GCF_013420145.1. Taxonomy (NCBI): domain Bacteria; kingdom Pseudomonadati; phylum Pseudomonadota; class Gammaproteobacteria; order Moraxellales; family Moraxellaceae; genus Acinetobacter; species Acinetobacter sp. YH12021. Next base: position 470,532 of record NZ_VOYT01000001.1, on the reverse strand, counting down.
TGTGATGGTTTTGGTTGCAGCGCCAGAAGGCATTCAACGTGTAGAAGCCGCGCATCCAGATGTGGTGATCTTTACTGCATCGGTAGATGAAGGTTTAAACCAAGATGGTTATATTGTGCCTGGCTTGGGTGATGCAGGCGATAAAATTTTTGGTTCAGTGCAAAAAGATTAAGCCGAATGTCGGTGAAAAAGAGGCATTAACTGCCTCTTTTTTATATACTCATATAAAGTGCAGCTCGTAAAAGGTTAAGCCATGAAATCTGAACAATATCAAGGGAAAATCAAACAATATAATGCCGAAAAAGGCTATGGATTTATTGCCGCACCTGAAGGTGAAGTGTTTTTCCATATCTCGGATTTTCCTGCGGCTGAAGGCGAGCCAAAGCGCAATGATCGCGTTAAATTTAATGTGGTTCAAAATGGTGATCGTTATAAAGCCATTAATATTGAACCTGTAGAAGATAAATCCAAAAAAGCAAAAAAAGCCAAAGCGGTTGCTGCGAATACGTCGATTACGTCTGCATTGTTATCAAACTTAAAGCGTTAGTTTTAAATGTTTTCATGCACAGAAAAGAGGCATTTTCGCCTCTTTTTTTGTACAATAATCAAAAATTAACGTGAAAAGAGTAATTTATGTTTTTAGAAGGGAAAATAAAAACTTATAACGAAGAACGAGGCTTTGGTTTTATTCAAATAGAAGGAGAGCCTAAAGATTTATTTTTTCATATTAAAGATTTTCCCAATAAAAATATTCCACTAAAAGTGGGAGAAAATCTAAAATTTCGTAAAGTAGAAGAAAATGGCAAGTTCAAAGCAGATAATATTGTCCGTCTAGATATTAAGGTTGCAGTCGAAAGGCATACACCTCAATCAAGGGCAATTCATACGACAAAGCAGAATCATAAAAGACAGCAGAAGTCTGAAAATAACTCATCCAATTTTGTTACTTATATTGGTATATTGATTATATTCGGCTTGGCTTATGCAGTATTTAATAAGTACCAAGCTTGGCAAAATAGTCAGCCTGAAGCTTTATCAGTACAAAAAGTAGTAGAAGTTCCTGTTGTTGAACAGAACTTTACTTGTGATGGGCGTGAGCACTGTAGTCAAATGACGTCTTACGAAGAAGCATTATTCTTTATACGAAATTGTCCAAATACTAAAATGGACGGTGATGGTGACGGCATACCGTGTGAGAGTCAGTTTAATCGCTAAAAAAAGAGTACCATCATCGGTACTCTTTTATAAACTATTTCGCGTCGCAAAACTTCATAAATGCCTTTAAGCCAGGCCCTTGGTATTTCTGACGATGCACCAACATGAATAACGGGCGCGTCAGTTGCCAGAAAGGTGTATCTAAAATCACCAATTGACCTTTTTCTAGTAAAGGTTCAATCGCCAATCGTGAAATACACGACATACCAATCCCACCTGCGACAATTTTTAAAATCGCTTCGTTATGACCCAAAGTTAAACGAATATTGGCATCAGGCAGGTCTTTTAAAATTGCATTGTCAAACACTTCACGGGTACCTGAACCTTCTTCACGTAAAATCCACTCGGCATCTTCAAAATCTGCAATGCTTAAAGCACGGTTTAACTGCGCTAGAGGATGACTTGGCGCACAGCACACTGCAAGTTCATCATCACGCCAATGAATACATTGGAGTTGGGGTAAGTGACAAGAACCTTCAATCAGTGCTAAATCTAGCTGAAATTGGTTTACAGCTTCAATCATTTGGCGGGTATTGCCCACTTGTAACTGTAAATGCGCCTGCGGCTGAATTTGCAAAAAGTCTGCCATTAAATCAGGCATCAAATAGTCACTAATGGTAAGAGTTGCACCTAAACGCAAATCGATGCTTTGCAGCTCACCTTTAGCGGCTTGCTCAAATGCTTCACAACGCCCCAAAATTTCTAAGGCTTGTGGCAATAAAAAACGACCTAAATCGTTCAGCTGTAGGCGCTTACCCAAACGGTCAAACAGTGGAGCGCCTAAGCCATCTTCCAAATCTGCTAAGGCCATGCTTGCAGCACTTTGGGTGAGTTTAACGGCATCACTGGCTTTGGTTACTGTCCCTTCTTGGGCAACTGCTACAAAAACCGCCAACTGGCGTAAAGTCATGCGCATGAATCAAGCCTTAACATTTAAAAAATATTCATAAATTACCCCGACATGCTAACATGAGCACAGTCTTTCATGCCACGCTCAAATCATGTCAATTGAAAAATTTACTTTAGAAAAAGTGCTTTCGGTTCATCGTTGGACCAACACCTTGTTTAGCTTCACCATGACCCGACCTGCGCATTTTAAATTTACCGCAGGGCAGTTTGCACGTATCGGGTTAAAAGTGGGCGATGAATTGGTAGTACGTGCTTATTCGGTGGTGTCATCACCCTTTGATGAAACTTTAGAGTTTTTCTCGATTGTCGTGCCAGATGGTGCATTTACTTCTAACTTGCAGCACCTTCAAGTGGGGGATGAGCTGTACTTGGAAAAAATCCCTTATGGTTTTTTGACCTTGGCGCGTTATCAGTTGCCTGCGCCACACGATTTATGGTTGTTGGCCACAGGTACAGGTCTTGCACCGTTTTTATCCATGCTGCAAGATTTTGAAACGTGGACAAAATATCAATATATCTATTTGGTTTATAGTGTGCGCACCGAAGCCGAATTAGCTTATGTCGATAAAATTCACGAAATTGCCGAAACTTTTGGCGAAGGGCATACAGGCTTTGAGTTTATCCCAATTATCACTCGCGACCCTCAAGCTGCTTTGCATGATCGTTTGCCTGTATTAATTGCGAATGGCGAACTGGAACAGGCTGCAGGCAGTGTACTCAACCCTGAAACTAGCCATGTGATGTTATGCGGTAACCCTGCCATGGTTGATGATACCAAAGAAGCCTTAAAAGCACGTGGTTTAACCATGAATCGCCGCGGGGAAGGTAATATTGCAGTTGAAAATTATTGGTGAGGATGTGATACAACTATTCAAATATCAACTGTTCAAATATATAGCCAGCGCAGGGCTGATGTTTATAGTCGCACAAACCGTACAGGCTGAAACGGTGGAAACTCAGGTTGCTGTGCAAGATCACGTACTCATTTATGATGGGCCACTTAGCCCTGAAGCCAACGCACGTGCAGCGGAATTACTTAAACAGTCAGATAAAATTGATACCTTAAAAATCAACAGTCGGGGTGGCGAGATCGGCTTAGGTATTGATTTGGGCAATTTGGTCTTTGACCATCAACTTAATGTAGAAGTTGCGCAGTATTGCTTTTCTTCTTGTGCCAATTATGTGTTTCCTGCGGGCAAAGTAAAATATTTAAACTTGCGTAGTCAGTTGGGTTGGCATGGTGGCAGTTTGCAAAAAATGCAATTTGAAAGTGCCGAAATGGAACAAATGTATAATGAATATATTGGCCCAATCCGTGCAAAGGAAACCGCTTTTTTTCAGAAAATTAAAGTTCAGCAAAGCTCAACCATTGCAGGGCAGACTCCTGAATATGAAAAATATCAAGACTGTGTCGGTTGGCGCTATACATCTAAGAAAATGCGAAGTTTTGGCATAGATCAGGTGCGTTTTAAGCAGGTTTTGTGGCTGCCTAAATCGAGTTTTGAAAATAAATGTATTTTCACAATTCGCTAAAAATTGGTTGTTGAGGTGATCTTCACCATTCATATAAAAACCTCATCTACAACGCTGCAGATGAGGTTTTTGCTTGGTGCGATTCAATTTTGAAAGCAACTTTTGAACGCAATGCTTGAAAGTGACTCTTCAAAGAAATTAGTGCACAAACATATCCATATATTCGCGGATTTCCTGAATCGCGCTATCGACATCGCTACTTAGCCAAGTCGGTTCAAAAAAACCTGCATAATGCTCTAAGCGCTCTTGAGGAACCACCAAACGCACAGGACATTCTTCTTCAAGTAAGCGCCACGGTAAAATTGGCACTTCATTATCCAGAAATGCAGCAATGTTGCGAATATCAATGATCATGGCATTCACACAATCTGGAAATGGCATGACCGAAAATTCTTCGGTACGACGACGGAAATATTCCAAATCGCCCCATTTGAGCAGATAGCTGGGCTTGCTAAATTCAATAATACCAATGAGATGCCCATCACGGGTATAGTGCAAGGCACATTGATGAGTGACGTCAGTGTCAAGATCAAGCGATACACTTTGTTGACGATACGCCATAAAGTTCAAAGTACACAAAAAAACGGTACGTGATTATAGCGCATTTCCCCGTGAGGCAGCTTTGTCGATATTGGGCAACATAGGTGGTACTTGAGGTATATTACATCTTTTCACCATCTTGCTATGTATTGTCACACAATAAGCGTGAGGAGCTTGTTAGTATAAAAATTCATCAGATAAATACATAAGTGAGGGGAACATGCCACATGATTTCAATAAACCACCTCATGTAAACTCAGCTGAAGACATTAAGCGAAAAAAACGTATTCCAGTCTATATGCTTCTACTGGTGGGAATCTTTTTATTGGCATTGCTGATTTACATGATGGCGGATCGCAATCCGAGTCCGAGCGAAGCACCTCCTGGACATCCTAATCCAACCGTACAACAAGCAACGCCAAATAGCACGACAACGGGCACAGCTGGAGATGAAGCACGTGCAGAGGACAGTAATACTGCAACAGCAACAGATCGGTAGCTTAGCCTAAGCGTCAAAAATTCATATTTACAAATTCAGCCTTGCCTAGATGCAGGGCTTTTTTGTGGATTTTCGCAAGGTTTATTGTCCCTCCTTTGTAGAATTGTTGCGATTCTGCATCCTAAGGTTGAATAAAAAATATGCAAATTCTATGGTGAATAGAGCTTTACTCAATAATTTGAATCGATAAAAAGCAGTTTTGCGCCGTGGTGCAAACCTAAAAATGAAGCTAATCACCATGAGGATTAAACAAGATGAATGATTATTTTAATGGGAACCTACATGGCAGAGGTTTTGATGCCATGTATTATTGGGAGCAATTTCAACCCATTTTAGCTGCAGTCGCAATTTTACTTGTCGGGTGGGTGATTGCATTATTGGTTGCGGGTGGAATTAAAAAGGTTCTACAAAAATTAGGTACCGATCAAAAATTATCAAATGCAACGGGGCATCGTTCAAATATTGAAGTGATTGTGTCGCGGGTCGTGTTTTGGGTGATTTTAATTATTGCGGTCATTGGTGCGCTGAATGTGTTGAATCTGACCAGTGTCAGTGGGCCATTCAGTAATATGATTCAGCAGTTCTTACTGTTTATTCCTTCTTTACTGGCTGCTGTAGCCGTTGCTTTTATTGGGTGGATTTTGGCAAATCTGGTCAAAGTGGGGATGCAAAAACTGTTGGCACGTACCCAGTTGGATGAAAAACTCAGTGCCGATGTGGGTGTGAGTGGCTTAAGTCAAAATATCAGTGAAATTGTTTATTGGCTGATTTTATTGCTGTTCTTGCCAATTGTGCTGTCAATTTTAGGCTTAAACGGTCTGTTGTTCCCTGTGCAAAACATGGTGAATGAAGTTGTGCTGTATTTACCGAACATCTTCATTGCAGGCGTGATTGTTTTTGTCGGATACATTCTGGCAAAAATTGTTCGTGGCATTGTCGAAGGTTTATTAGGCAGCCTGAATATTCAACAGCATGCTGAAAAAGTTGGCATTTTTAAAAATTCAAATTTACCTAAATTACTCGGTTCGTTTGTTTTCGCCTTGGTGATCATCACCGCCTTGATTATTGGTTTTGAGGCACTTGGAATTGAAGCCATTTCGCAGCCTGCGACAGCCATGCTGTATGAAATTATGAATGCGATCCCGCATATTATTGCGGCAGGTCTGATTCTTATTTTGGCTTATGTGGTGTCGCGTTTTGTAGCCAATATTGTGGTGGAAGTGGTTGCAGGTACAGGAGTCGATGATATTCCTGCCAAACTCGACTTACAGCGCTTTTTAGGTACGACTAAAATTTCATGTGTAGTCGGTTATCTGATTGTATTCTTTACCATGCTATTTGCGGTATCTGAAGCGGCGAACCGTTTGGGCTTTGATCAAGTCAGCGGCTTGATTGCCATGTTTATCCAGTTTGGTGCAGATATCCTGTTGGGTGCTGTCATTTTGGTGGTGGGTTTCTGGCTCGCGAATTTGGTCGCCAAAGTGGTACAGCGCGGTGAATATAACAGCTCACGTTGGTTGGCAAACTTAGTCCGTATTTTAATTATGGGTTTGGTGGTAGCCATGGGCTTACGCGCGATGGGTATTGCCGACTCGATTGTGAACTTGGCCTTTGGTTTAACTCTCGGTTCTGTTGCAGTGGCTTTCGCACTTGCCTTTGGTTTAGGTGGTCGTCAACCTGCAGAGCGTGTGTTAACTGATTTGATTGATAAAGCTAAACGTGAGGCAAATCAACCGAATCCTTTGCACAAGACAGAAACGGCAACGTCAGCATCAAGTGTGATGACACCTATTGTATCTGAGCAGCCGCAAGCGTCTGTAAGTGATGTGACTACAACACCTGAAGCGGCAACTGATCATGCAGTGCCAGATACCTTAAAGGTTGATCCTGAACATCCACCAGTCAACAACCCATTTGGTTCGACAGGTGAGGCTGAACCTGATGTCGATGAACATCCAAAAAATGACCCGAAATAACCTATTCAAATTTTGATTTGAATCGCTAAGATAATCGGCCAATCACCGTATTGGTCGATTTCTTTAGGGTTTTCATTAAAAAAGAGGAAAGACTAATGTCCAAATCAGTACCCAATAAGTTTTTTGCCCCAATAGTGATTGCTGGCATCACCATCGGTTTTTTTGTTGCCGCTTATAAGTTTGTCTTTGCTAAACCAGAAGCAACGGCAAAATCAACTGAAAATGTTGATAAAAATTATCTAAAAGCGGATAGACCAACCTCTTAAATTATGTTAAAAATTAATCAACTTTGGCAGGAATGAGCCAAAGACTGATTTGGATAAATCAGATCAATAGCTTGGAAAGCTTGATGAGGGTTTAAGGGAAAAATAAAAAACTTGGGTTTTAACCAAGCTGAAATATTTGAGTCTTAAAATTCGCGCAAGGATGACAATAATGAGAGAAATCAATATGCTAAACAAATTACGTATCAGTTTAAAAGTTCAAGTGGCAAATTCGTTACCTATGCATCAACAAAATGCTGTGCTTAAAATGCAGCAAACTGAATCACGTTTGGCAAATACGCCAAAATTGGTATTATTTCGTACCGATTATTTAGAATAAAATAACAGGATTCACGTATTGCTAAGTCTTTATAGTACGTGACGGTGTTAAAGAAAAAGCCAGTTTAGAAAAAACTGGCTTTTGTCATTTTGCAATTTGATCGGCAAGATCAATATTATTCTGTTTAGACTAGAAACATTTTTATCACATTCATTTGTTTGCATGTTTCATCTAAAAGCAAACTTAAACATACTCCGATGCTGCATGTGCAGATGACCACGCCCATTGGAAATTATAGCCGCCCAAATGTCCCGTTACATCTAAAACTTCCCCAACAAAATACAAGCCTTTTTGTTTTTTACTTTCCATGGTTTTTGAAGACACTTCTTGCGTATCTATACCACCTAAAGTAACTTCGGCAGTACGATAACCTTCTGTACCCGATGGTTTGACTTCAAAGGCATTTAAACGCGCGGCAATTTGTTCTAGCTTGTCATCACTAATATTGCCAACTGCAGTTTCAGAAAGCTCTGACCAAATCAGCTGCTGTAATTCAGCCACTACACTTTTTGGCAAATGTTCGCTGAGCAAGGTGCGCAGTAAAACTTTAGGACTGTTTTGCTTTTTATTTTTAAAAAAGTCATAGAGTTCTAAGTAAGGCAAAAAATTAATTTTAAAATTTTGTCCGACATCCCAATAATTAGAAAGCTGTAAGGCACTTGGCCCACTTAAACCACGATGGGTAAATAGCAATGCTTCGGTAAAACTATTCAATGAATTTGATAAAGTCGCATCCACCGCATTACCACTTAAACGTGTAGTGACTTCTTTAAAGCTGTCTGAAAAAGTAAAAGGCACTAAGCCTGCACGAGTTGGATAAACATGATGGCCAAATTGTTTGGCAATTTCATAGCCAATTCCAGAGCCACCTAAAGTTGGAATAGATAAACCACCTGTTGCTACGACTACTGCGTTTGCTTGGAAATACCCTAAAGTCGTTGCAATTTGGAAACCTTGATCATCTAGGGCATTCACAGCTTTGACTTCACAATTGGTTTGAATATCGACCAGATTGGTTTTTTCACATTCGGCCAAGAGCATGGCTAAAATTTCTTTAGCGCCGTTTAAAGTGAATAATTGTCCGTGTTTGCGTTCTTCATATTCAATGCCGTATTCGCAGACTAAACCAATAAAATCCCAGTTGGTATAACGGGTGAGTGCAGATATGACAAAATGCGGATTATGTGAAATATAATGGTTTGGTTCGACTTCTAAGTTGGTGAAATTACATTTACCACCACCAGACATCAGAATTTTTTTGCCCACTTTATTGGCTTTTTCTACCACTAAAACTTTACGACCACGTTGTGCTGCCATGTAAGCAGTCATCAGCCCCGATGCACCCGCACCTAAAACAACAACATCAACCTGATGAACCATGAGTATTACTCGGTAGACGAAAAGCGAGCAATTATAAAAGATTTGTGGGGGTTTTAATATACTTTAAGCTTTCCTTGCAACCCACCTGTATGAATGGCCAGGATTCGAGTGTGGGCAGGGAAATGATTGTGCTGGATTAAATCAAGAAGTCCCATCATCATTTTACCTGTATAAATGTGTTCGAGTGGAATTTGATATTTTTGCTCAAAATTTTGAATAAATTTCAATAATTCAGGTGTAGTTTTGGCATAGCCACCACAGCAAAATTCTTCTGTAATTTGCCAATTTTTTTTGCTGGTAAGTTGTTGCACTTCCTGCGTTAAAAAATCTCCCTTTAATGCAGAAAAACCCAAAATTTGTTGATTTGGATGACTTGCTTCAATCAAGCCTGTAATTGTGCCACCTGTACCAACGGCACAACAAATCAGATTAAACTGATGTAAATCATCGGCATTTAAAATTTCCTGACACCCCTGAATTGCAAATGCGTTAGTGCCGCCCTCAGGTAAAATATAGGCATCGGGATATTCATGCTGTAAAAACTGTAAGAATTCGGGATGGTTTTTCTGTCGATACATTTCACGTGAAACGAATCGAAATTGCATCCCCATTTTATGGGCTAAAGCCAAAGTTGAGTTATAAGGGCGTTCTGCCAACTCTTCACCACGGATGATTGCTGTGCTTTTCCAACCAAACAGCTGAGCGGCAAAAGCGGTTGCAGCAATATGATTTGAATATGCGCCACCAAAAGTCAGAACGTGTTGATAACCCTGTGCTTGCGCAGCTAAAAAATTATATTTTAGTTTGTAAAACTTATTGCCCGAAATATAGGGATGAACTAAATCGAGGCGCTTTATCCATAGCTCACGACCATAAAAATCAATACGTTGTAAAGGAACTTCTTGGGCGATGTTATTGAACATACAGATCAGCAATAGGATTAGACACATAATTATAAATGGCACTTTATTAAACACAATGAATTTACGTGCTGAATGAATGTTATGCTCGAACTATAAATATAAATAGAAGAACAGGAGAAAAATCATGTCATTCTTTTCTCATCAATGGTGTTCTGTATTTTTGCTTGGTGTGGTTGTGGGTTTATGTGGATGTGATGCCGCAAGTGTGCAAAAGACACAAACTCAAAACTCACAAAAAATAGAAACGTGCGGCATGATTATGGTGGGCATGCCTGTACATGAACATGACTATCAATTGGTTACGACATCCAGTAGGAAAATTGCCAAGAAATAATTTGACCAAATAGTACAACCATGGAAATAAAAACCGTAAAATAGCCGAATTGATTTTGCTGCGTCAGGTGTTGGTTTTGGAATCCTTGCTTATATTAGGTTCAATTGCGATGGCATTAATGCTGGGTGCAATGAGTCCTGGCCCCACCTTTATTTATGTGGCAAAAAATTCGATTGCCATTTCTCGTAAACATGGTTTATTTACGGCTTTAGGCACAGGTACGGGTGCAGCAATTTTTGGTTTATTGGCGGTGATGGGGTTGCAGGCTATTTTATTGGCTGTGCCTTCGGCATATTTGCTGCTTAAAATTTGCGGTGGTTTATATCTGTTATTTTTGGCTTATAAAATTGTGAAGCATGCCAAAGAGCCTATTCAAACTAATCTTGCAGATGGACAGCAAATGTCACTGCGCCGTGCGTTTACCACAGGTTTAATTACACAGTTATCTAACCCTAAAATTGCAATTGTCTTGGCGAGTATTTTTACAGCTTTGTTGCCTAAAGAAATTCCGAACTATTTTTATGTGGTGCTGCCAATTCTGTGTTTTTTTATTGATGCAGGTTGGTGTTCATTGGTTGCTGTAGCTTTGTCTGCAGAAAAACCACGTGAGGCTTATATTAAGTTTAAGGCTATTTTTGACCGTGCAGCAGGGGCGGTCATGACAGTATTGGGCTTAAAATTAATTTTTGGGATGAAGTGATTTTTGTATAAATCCCCTCTAGGGTGAGAGGATTTATACTTAGTACATATTATTTTTTACATTCTGGTTGAGAGCGATCAATAACTTGAGTGCCTTCAACGCGATAACCAATTTGACCTACAATGAATGCTTGGTTTAATTGAGTAATAACAACATCAGATAAAGCAACTGCACAGCGATCTTTTTCAATTGCACGATCTACAGCTGTTTTGAAGTTTGGAATACCTAAAGGAAATAATACAACAGGTACTTTATCTTCACCTGTAACTCGTTCACCTTTTACAAATTGATTTGAGTTTAAGTTATAGTTTTTCGTAGATGCGACAGTCATATCCGCCATACGTACTGAACAACCAGTGAAAGCAAGTGTCGATAAAGATAATGCGATTGCTAATACTTTTTTCATAAATACCCCTAAAATAATTTTAATAAATAAAAGCAGCGATATTTTAATTAGAATTATTTAGAAATCAATAAAATAATTATATTTTTAAGAAAAATGCGCCATTTCGGCGCATTTTTCAATTCACAGCTTAGCTGACTTTATCACCCGGTTTAGCACCAGATTCAGGTGAAATCACCCAAACACCATCGCCATTACCCGCTGCAAGTACCATACCGTTTGAAATACCAAAACGCATCTTACGCGGTGCAAGGTTAGCCACCATTACTACCAATTTGCCTTTTAAGTCTTCTGGTTGGTAAAACTCACGAATACCACTAAACACATTACGTGGTTCAGCTTCACCAACATTTAAAGTGAGTTGAAGTAATTTATCAGAACCCTCGACAGTTGAAGCTTCTAAAACTTCAGCTACACGTAGGTCAACTTTCATAAAGTCTTCAATACCAATAATTTCAGCTTCACCCACTTTAGGTTCTGCTTTTTTCTCTTTGGCTTTTTCTTTTTTCTTTTCCGCTTTTGGTGCTTCAGCAGGGGCAGCTAAAGAATCTTTAGATGCATCTACCATTGCAGCTACCGCTTTCGGATCAACACGTTGCATGAGTGGTTGGAACAACGCAATTTCATGACCGACTAAAACAGTTTTACGTGATTCAAAGTTAAAGCTATCTAACTGTAAGAAGGCTTGAACTTGTTCAGCCAAGGTTGGCAGTATAGGCGCAAGATAAATCGCCAATTGACGGAATAGGTTAATCCCTACAGAACATACGTCATGAACTTGCTGTTCTTCGCCTTCAATTTTGGCTAAAGCCCAAGGCTTTTTCTCATCAATATATTGGTTGGCGCGGTCAGCAAGCGCCATAATTTCACGAATTGCCGCAGAGAATTCACGCTCTTCGTATGCTTTGGCAATCGAGTCACCTGCAGCAATAAAGCTTTGTACTAACTCAGGTTCAGCGCAGTTTGCACTTAATTTGTTATCAAATTTAGTGTTGATGAATTTGGCACAACGACTGGCAATATTCACCACTTTACCTACAAGATCAGAGTTTACTTTCTGCACAAAATCATCCAGATTTAAGTCAGAGTCTTCAACTTTATCAGACAGTTTTGATGCAAAGTAATAGCGTAAATATTCAGGATTTAAATGCTGTAAATACGTTTCTGCTTTAATAAATGTGCCGCGAGATTTCGACATTTTTTGACCATTTACAGTCAAGAAACCATTTACAAATAAACCTGTAGGCGTGCGATAACCCGCACCATCTAACATTGCAGGCCAGAATAAAGCGTGGAAATATACGATGTCTTTACCAATGAAGTGATAGACTTCTTTGTCTGAATCTTTTTTCCAGTAATCGTCAAAATTTAGGTCAGGGCGTTTGGTTTTTACGTAGTTTTCAAAACTCGACATATAACCAATTGGTGCATCAACCCATACATAAAAATATTTATTTGGTGCGTCTGGAATTTCAAAACCAAAATATGGCGCGTCACGTGAAATATCCCAGTCATTCAAGCCATTTTCAAACCATTCATCCAATTTGTTGGCAATTGAAACTGGCAAACGACCTTCATCGCGCGTCCATTTTTGTAAATATTCACCAAAATTAGGCAATTTAAAGAAGTAATGATCTGATGATTTTTCTACAGGTGTTGCACCGCTCAAAGTCGATTTTGGATTAATCAGCTCAGTCGCGTTATAGGTAGTGCCGCAAACTTCGCAAGAATCGCCGTATTGATCTTCCGCTTTACATTTCGGGCACGTGCCTTTAATGAAACGATCAGACAAAAACATGCCTTTTTCAGGGTCAAATAATTGCGTAACAGGACGCACAGCAATATTGCCTGCATCACGGTTTTTGACATAAATTTCGCTGGCACGTGCGCGGTTGGTGTCGCTATGCGTTGAATCATAATGATCAAAATGCACACCAAAACCGTCAAAATCGCGAATGTGTTCTTGTTGCACATTGGCAATTTGCTGTTCAGGGCTAATCCCGTTGGCTTCGGCACGCAGCATGATTGCTGTACCATGCGCATCATCCGCACAGACATAAGTCACGTCATGTCCCATTGCACGCATGGCGCGAACCCAGATATCTGCCTGGATATAACCGAGTAAGTGACCCATATGGATCGGACCATTGGCGTATGGTAGGGCGTTAGTGACTAAAATTTGACGCACGGATATAACTCTCTCAAATAGGGACGATGCAATTCGGGCAATTTTACCTTAGATAGCACATAGATGCACAAGGGATTCCAGGAATTCTTTTCAAATCCGCTTAGAAGGCTAAATACAATATCGAAACAAGCTCTTGGTCTGCATTTGAAGATAAATCATGTCAAAAACCAAGCAATATACTCAGAATTAAGTATTTCAGTGATAGCACGACTTAACCTTATACTGAATTATCGTTACACTATCAAAATCGCGGTATTTCCAAACTTTGGAGTAAATCTATGTCTTGGCTTTCTTCACTTAAATCAGTTTTTTCACCTTTGCATACGGTGAATGAGGAAGCTATTCAGCACGTGCTACAAAGTTATATATTGCCTGAATCTGAACATGCTTTAAAAGATCGTATTTCTCAAGTGAATGTGCAAGGTGATATTCTGCAAATCACCATCAATACTTATCCTGAAGAAAAACAACATTTACAACAAATTCATGATGAACTGGCAGATGCTTTAGAAAAATGCGGCATTAAAGAATTGAATATGCATGTGATTCAGCAAAAAACGGGTCAAGCAAAGCAAGAAAGTTGTGGTCATCAACATGCTGCGGGCGAAAGCTGTTCATCATCTACTCAAGCTCAGACTGTATCTTCTAATTTACCACCAGTGGTCGATGCTGCGGGTCAAAGCTCAGCGCAAGAAGCAGATCCGAATAATCCACCTATTCAAAAAGCTGCGCCACAACAGCGTGATGTGCCAAAACATCCACGTATTCAAAACGTGATTTTGGTGTCATCAGGTAAAGGCGGGGTTGGAAAATCTACCACTACTGTAAATTTGGCTTTGGCATTACAAAAGCTAGGCTTAAAAGTTGGCGTATTAGATGCTGATATTTATGGTCCAAGTATTCCGACCATGCTCGGCAATGCTGGCAAAACTCCAATGATTGAAGCTGAGCAATTTGTACCATTGGATGCTTTTGGGATGCCTGTGTTATCCATCGGACATTTAACAGGTGACCACAATACACCTGTAGCGTGGCGTGGACCAAAAGCCACAGGTGCATTAATGCAGCTCTTTAATCAAACTTTATGGCCAGATTTAGATGTGTTGATGATTGATATGCCACCAGGAACGGGGGATATTCAATTGACACTTGCACAGCGTATTCCTGTAACGGGAGCGGTGATTGTGACTACACCACAAAATGTTGCCTTAATGGATGCTGTCAAAGGCATCGAACTATTTAATCGTGTGCAAATCCCTGTCATGGGCGTAATTGAGAATATGTCGACGCATATCTGCTCAAACTGCGGCTACGAAGAACAAATTTTTGGTCAAGGTGGTGGCGATAAACTGGCAGAACAATATGACATTCCGTTACTTGGGCGTTTACCATTGAATGTCAGTATTCGTGAAAATGTCGATGCAGGTACGCCGTCAGTGATTGCAGGCGATGATGCTGCCGATAGTTACATTGCGATTGCTCAGCAAATTGCAAAAAAACTGCCTAAAGCTGAAAAAGATCAGAATCGTATTTTCTAGTGAGGGATCTCAGCTTGGAATGATTGCAGTTGCAGTCATTAAGTTATCATTCTTTAAATTTTGACTGATTCATCTTTAAAAGCTAAGTCACAATATTTTGAAAATTTGGCTCACTTCGGTGAGCTATTTTTTTTGATTAAAAAATACACAAGCATCTGATTTAATGGTGTTTAATCTCTAAATACCTTAAAAATGTTAAGATAAAATGACTTATAAGTTACCATTTAATTAAAAAATATTTTTTATATAAGTGATTGAATAAAATAATAAACTTAAAATGTTAAACTGATCAAGAATTTGTCTTACAAAATACTTTTTGCCAATTGCAATGAACTATTTTAATCTGCGCTCATTCAGTAGTGAGGTCAATGCATGATTTCATGGTTTTTTATCGGTTTGGTGATCACAATTTTATTGACACCAGGGCCAACCAATACCTTGCTTGCATCATCAGGTATTCAGGTTGGTATCCGCAAATCTTTCCGATTAATTCCAGCAGAAGCATTGGGTTATTTGATTTCTATTACACTTTGGGGCGCCTTAATTGGTACGGTGTCTACTCATCTCCCGTTGTTGCCCACCATTCTAAAATTATTCAGTGCAAGCTATATTATTTTCTTGGCGATTAAATTATGGCGCACGGCTAAAGTCGAGCAAAGCTTTAATCAACCTACGATCCGTGCGAGTGAGCTATTTTTAGCGACTTTACTGAATCCTAAAGCATTGTTGTTCGCCTCTGCAATTTTCCCAACGATTGCATGGGTAAAAGCAGACTATTATGTGGCACACATGTTGGCATTTTTATGTTTAATCGTGCCGATTGCTTTTTTCTGGACATTTATTGGTTCGGTGCTCGCTAAAAATAAAATTAGCTGGCTCAATCAGTGCAATCTACAAAAAACAGCTTCTATTGTGTTGCTGAGCTTTTCAATTCCTTTAAGTTATTCGGCTTTGTTGAGTCTATAAAGCCAACGTTGTATCTAAAAGTTGTATCTACTGGAAATAGGGTCTGTTGACATTTCATAAATGGCTTGCGCTGTAGGCTAAAACTGAGCAGATCAGGCATGAAACGCAGGGAATAGTGGGTCTATTGCCAAGTTTCATAACGCAATCTGAGAAAGTTTTAGCCACATGAGCGAGAACAAAGCATTGCTTTGTTTGCTGCGCAAGGGGACAAGCATATTTTTTGCTGCTATTGCGTTATGTGCCAGTCATTTAGAATGACTAAATTTCCTGTCCCATGCCTTATATCAGCTAAAAAACCTTGCGAGATATATCTCTCATGTCGCAAACATAGACGAATTGTCAACAGCCCCTAATCATTGCACTTAAAAAAGCGATGTGAGGGAAACGGCTGGTTTTCATTAACTTAGATTTCAGTTAAAGTACAGCACAGTTAAACATTCATATTTTGGATAGAAAATAAATGGCAATTAAGTCTGATCGTTGGATTCGCGAAATGAGCGAAAAACACGGCATGATTGAACCGTATGCAGAAAACCAAGTTCGCTTTGACGAAAATGGCGAGAAACTCATTTCTTATGGTGTTTCTAGTTATGGTTATGATGTACGTTGTGCACGTGAATTTAAAGTCTTTACCAATGTTCACTCCGCAATTGTCGATCCAAAAAACTTTGATGAAAAAAGTTTTATCGATATTGAGTCAGATGTGTGCATCATTCCGCCAAACTCGTTTGCATTGGCGCGTACCGTTGAATATTTCCGTATTCCGCGCAATGTATTGACAGTGTGTTTAGGTAAATCGACCTATGCACGTTGCGGTATTATTGTGAATGTGACGCCACTCGAACCAGAGTGGGAAGGTCATGTAACTTTAGAGTTTTCCAATACCACGAACTTACCTGCACGTATTTATGCAGGCGAAGGTGTGGCACAAATGTTGTTCTTTGAATCAGATGAAGTTTGTGAAACCTCGTACAAAGACCGTGGTGGTAAATATCAAGGGCAGACAGGCGTGACCTTGCCTAAAGCATAAGTGATTAACCCATCACAATTTTTCTGTTGAACAAGCGAGCCAATGTGCTCGCTTTTTTTTCATTCATCGGAAAGCTGTGCTGTTTAGCCAGTTTGTTTTGCATTTGCATAAATATTCAGCATAATTAAATATGAGAATGGTTTGGCATAATCACGTTTTTAAGGATAAAAACACTCAAATAAATAGCCAAGCTATAGATAAATAAAAGAAAGATGCGGAGCATCAGATAAAAGGAAGGTCGAGATGACTGAACACGCAATTACTTTCCCTTTTCGTAAGCGTTGCTTAGCCACTGCGATAGGCTTATTTTTGACGAATCCGAGTTATGCTTTACAAGCACTCTCCGATGACTCTTTGTCAAATACCACAGGCGAAGGGGTTGCTTTAGTTCTTGATGACTTCAAGATGGTGTTCCAGCAACCGAACGATCTTTCTACAGGGTCGAGCTATACACGTGGCTTAGAAAACCCAAGTCAATATGATACGGGCTTTATTCGTATTATCCCGACGGGGGAGAATTATCAATATATTCAAAATAAGCAGTTTGAAGAAAAATATAAAATTGCTTATACGAATCAATATGATAATTCACATAAAGCAGTGTATAAGACATCGGAAACTGCAGAATATAATCGTGTTTATCAGGGTGAGTTTGATAAAGCATTTGCAGCAAAGAAAGTTGAAAATGAAAAAACTTATCGTGAATATGAGTATAGTGATCAGGCGGGAACCCTTTATAAACAACGTTACGATTATTGGTATAATGAAGTTTATAATGTGGGAGCGAATTGGTTTTTATTACCTAATGAAAAGAGGAAGCGTTCGCGTGATGCAGCTTTAAATGATTTAAATAATGTTGATCAGTGGAAGAATGAATTAACTAGCCGTGTAAATGCAAAACTAACAATTGATGCGACACCTATCGCCGTAAAAAATGCGAAAGCATTGGCAGAGGTGTATGCATTAAAACAGGTTGAATTGCATGCGAATCAAGTAATACGTGATACTGTAAATCAGCAAGCAAATATAACGCATAATAGAACCAAAGCAGATGTTTTTATTTATGGTTTAGCATTATCTAAAAGTGATAACTCATTAAGTAGCCGTTATAGCAATCAGGGCTTTAACTGGGGTTCCGCAGACAATCCATGGTTATTCCGTGCAGGCACAGAAAAAGTAAAACAATTTAAAAATATAGAAAAAGATGTTGGTTATTTAGCATTAGAGGCACCGCTCGCAACTACAACGCCAACTGAAAGTGATAATAATATTAAATTGGGTTTTTGGACTGATATTTTTTCACGTCAGTTGAACTCAAGCGCAGAGGTAGATCCAAGCACTGGGGCGCCAAAATCTGGTTTAGATAAAGAGTACCGTTTGCGTACTCAGTTTATTGCCAATGGTTTAAGTTTAAATGGTTCGCAGACTCGACTATTTCAGACTTTAGATTCTGATAATCCAAATCATCATCAAACATTGGGTATGGCAAGTGTATTGCGTTTAAATACTAATGATAATCCTGCGAATTTAAGTTTCACAGATTCAAACTTAGATAGTAAAGGGATCCGCATTAGTACAGCAGCAAAATCAGATACTTTGGATGGAACGGCGGTCACACCAGCAATAGATGGTTCATTAGCACCAGTTTTTCATGATACAGAGGGTTTGTACTTATATAGTCCAAATGTCAATTTAGTTTTAGGGAATATGTATCAGCCTTTTGTGGTTGGTTCTGAGGGCAATAATATTGTGCTGGAAGTCACACGTATTCCGAATGTTCCTGAAATTTACAATAAAATTTATCAAAATTATGAAGACGGAAAGGGTGGGTATTTAGGTTCTACAGCATTTACAGGTTCAACCTGTAATGTGGTGAGCTGTGGCACACCGCTAAAAGCCAATGTCAATGACAGTACTGCGATGTATCAAGGACGTAATGCGACGCATAGTAGTATTGCAATTGGTACTGTAGAACGCTTGCCAAATAATATGTTGCGTGCCAAGGATCATGATAATGCCACAGGTGTTGTATTTAAGGGTGTAGATGGTACTGCTAAGAATCTAGGTTCAGTTGCAATAGATGGTGTGCTGATTCAGCACCTTAAATTTAAAACAACAGGTCTATAAAAGGAGAATCATCATGTTGAAAAAACTGTCTTGTATTGCATTGATGTGTAGTCCTTTGACCCATGCCAATTTAATTGCACTGGAAAATCATGAATTAACCCAAGCAACAGGTCAAGGGGGTGCAGATCTCAGTTGGACGTTGTCGTTAAACCATGAATATGCTGAAAATTTAGAACTCAGCAATATTTCAAAATTTAATGGCGGGACTAAACCTACAGAAGTTTATTATCGCTATAGTGAAAATTGTGCTGACAATAATGTGCTCTGTCGTTTAGCGATTGCACCCAATAACCATGAAGATAATAACGGTAATAAAAAATGGCTGGTATTTAAGCAAATTCAAGGCACCCTACAAATTGATAAGTTTTCTTTAGATGGCACGACTATTATTAATCATAAAAATGACCCACAAACGGCTATGCAGCTTAAGTTTTATGATGATAAGCCGTTGAAAATAAGAAATTTGGGTTTTGCAACCATGGCGATTGAAACAGGTTCTAAACTTGAAGGTGAGGGTTATGCAAATTCAACAGTTTATGAGAAATATAATTCAAAACAAATTTTAGCAGATGGAACGATCGGTAGTGAGGTATCTTTGGATGTACCATTGTTTGATCGGGGCGCCGAAAAAGGATTTATGGGCTTAAATATTCACGGCAATATGCACATGTCTGGCAATGTGAAAATATTTAGCTACAACTGTACAGGTTCAGCAGCAAGTCGTTGTTGAATATAGGATTAAGTACAGTATAGGGAAATAAAAATGAAAAAAATAATGCAGTTGAATTTATTAACATTGAGCGTACTTTGTGCGCAACAAGTGTATGCTTTAGAGCTGATTGCAGACCAGCATTTGTCTGATGTAAGTGGGCAAGATGGTATTGTAATCACCCATGAAATGTCTAAAGCCACGATTAATCAAGTCAATTGGTATGATCCTGATTTAGTGGCTGGAACTCAACAGGGTTTAGGCTTACATAATGTAGAAATTCAAGGACAGAATAACCAGCCTATTATCAGTAAGCTTGCTTTAGATGTGGGGAAAACTGATGTTGGCGCAGGTGTGCGTATAGATGCGAGTATTGACGCTTTTCAAGCGACTGCAGATTTAAACTTAGTCAAAAAGAACTGTGTCGGAAATAGTTGTACTAAAGAAACACAAAGTTTGGGTCAGTTCGGCTTAGAAACGAAATCACCTTTAAAAGTATTATTAGAAACCAAAGCAGGTTTATTCAATCAAAATGAAACGGCACATTTAAACTTCCAGTTACAGAATGCCAATATTAGTCATGGTTTAGGTAAGCATCAATTATCTTTGCATGATTTTAACTTTAATTTTGCGACTGACGGCTATATGTATATTGATGCCGATGAGGGATTGGTCTTTACCACTAAAAATGGTACCACCGACCATTTTGTTAATCTTGGACGAGTGAAAGACCTGAGTGATGTTGCAAGTAGCCGACAAAATGCAACCAATCCTGGGGTCAATATTGACTTGCGTTATGATGATAAAAATTTAATTCGCTTTGGTGCATCTGGTGCAGTGAGCAATGCGAAATTGTTTTTTAATGGGCAGCAAAAAAATGTTGCCAATTTTGACGTTTCGAATAAGGTCAATGGTGTAATTGAAACTAAAAATACCGCAGTTACAGGCTACGATACTGTGGTGGGGCAAGGTGGTTTGCATTTGGGCTTATCTGCTGATTTTACCAATCAAAATACGACAGGTTTGACCGCAGGACAATTACCAACAACTTTAGAAATTGGGCACACAGGAAAAGGCAGTTATGCGGTTGAGTTTTCGAATTTAAGACCGCTAACTACCCGTGATGCACAAGGTAATTTACACAATAAAAATGCCTATATCGATTTTGGCGATATTTATATTAATACCGTACAAGCGAAAAATCTCAATTTTTTAGTCAATGAAAATATTAAAAATACCATTGGTGCAACCAGTCCTATTTTAAACCAGTTGCTATCGAGTGAGCTTGAAGGTGATCAGTTCTCACTCATTGCTGTTCGTGGTATGGACTTTCAGTCTATTGCGGCCAAAGCGAGAATTATTTCTGATAACTCTTTAAATGAATTGACAGGGGATGGTGGTTCTTGGGGTATTGGAATTCCAATTTATAATTTAAATGCCAATGTGGCCTTGTCGGGTAAACAATATTTGTCACCTTATGATGGAACGAATAAAACGGGAATTGGTTATAACGCCATGGTTTCTACCGAAGGTTATGGCATAGATTCAAAAACAGGCTTGCCCAGTACCACTTCTATTATCCTAATTGATGGGCAAAACAGCCTGCATGCAGGAGAAACTGTTAACTATTATGCTGGTTTAAGAAATATTGATGCATTAATTCAGTCCGACGGTGTGATTGGTTATGAAGATGATGGGATTTATATTCGTGCAGATCATTTATTGGTTGCAGCAAAAGCAGAGTTAGCGATTGGGCAATTACCAGGTTCAAAATACAATTGCGTCACAGAATCAACGAAATGCGGTAGCTTTGTACCCTACGACAATTTCTCTAAGAAAGATGATGTGTTAACCACAATTGTGTTTAAATTAGATGGAAATGGTGAATTGTTGGTAATTCCTGGAATGGATCCAACCGCTACTAATCCGAACTCAAATTTTTTGTCTTTTGATGCGAACTTTAAGTTTAGAAGTCTAGATAGCACAGAACAGGCAGATCCGAATAATTTAGGTAGTTATTTTAGTTTGATTAATGAAGATCAAGTGAATCATGAAACTGTTCAAACTTCTTCAATTAACTTGAATCGTATGGAAGGGCATTTAGGTGTTAAAGGAAAAGTCGTCGTTAGTGCAGATACGGTTACTTTAGACAATCAAGTTAAATTTAATTATAAAAATGATATTGCTCAACCCTTTAAAACAGACTTTGCAATGTCTACCAATGGCAATATGCAGAAAATCGCATCTGTCGCGCTTACAGGTGGAACCATGCGCAGTACATTGGGCATTACGCCACGCTAAAGGATAGAAATAAAATGAAAAAACCGATTTTAGTTGCATCTATTTTAAGTACAGCTTTTTCATTCAATTCTGCTCAAGCGATGCAGGCTTTAAATGATGATCAGTTATCTCATGTACAAGGTCAGGCACTTTTGAACCTGATGACTGCGACAGATCAATCACAAGGGCTCAACTTTTATAAGCTGAGTGTTGATGCACTCATGGAGCTTAATGCCAACATTAAAACACTACAATTAGGTTGTGGTGGTGTAAATAATGCGATTGGTGGTAAAGCGGGATGTGATATTGATATTTCTAATATTGCACTAAGTGGTTTGAATAAGTCCCATGATTCAACAGGTAGTCCAGAGTTTAATGGTGAACGTGCGGGTACTAGTGCGCAAATTACCAATCCATTTATTGAGTTTGCAATTAGTGGAAATAGTGCGTCAACACGTGAAGTGGTTGGTTTTCGTTTAGGTGCTGAAGAAATTTTAGGTCTACTAACTTTGGGTACAGATAACGTACAAAACCCAAATGACGGGATTAAAAGTTTTAGTGGTTATATGAAAATGGCACAAACTCAAGGTCATTCATTTACTGAGCAAGCGACATTTGGTATGACCGAGGATGAAATTATTTCTGGTCGTTTAAAGGCTTTGGGGCAAACAAGACAGTTTGATAGTAAGCCATTTACAAATGGTGTTAGAACAGAAGGGCATACAGGGATTACAGTTCCTTCTATGAAAGTAGATTTTACTATGCCAGAAACGGTGGTTACGGGTCAACGTATGACTGCTGCCAAAGTGAGTGGTATTCGCTCATCTATTCCTTCTATTCCTTTAGCTGCTGCAGAGTCGGGTAAGAGTTTACCAGGTAGTGTTCAGGGAACTCCTGACTTCTCAAAAGACCAGCTTTATGTGGAATTCCCGGCTTTATTAGGTACGGTTGGTACGCACTCATTCTTTAAAATGGCAGCAGGTTCGAGTTTGGATGAACTTAATATGGATATTACTTTTGTTCAAGCTTTAAATATGATTCACAATATTCCACTCAATGGTACGGGGGGCTATTTATCTTTGCAAAGTAAACCTGTGCATTGGCAGGGGGCTGATCAGGGCGATGTTGCACAACAAGGGTGGTGGATGTCTTTTAAAGAACCTATACAACTGGGATATTTAGCAACAACAGATAAGGTTGATATTTCTGCGGTATTACCACAAGTAGCTGAAGCAATTAGTGATTATTTACTTTATAAATCTGAACCAATTGATGTTGGTTTTTTTGCTGCGTTAGGATCTTTAGCTGGAATACCTGTTGAAAAAAAATTAAATATTAATGTGGGGCAATATACTACTCAGAACCCTGCTACGATTACATTAACGGATAAGGTTTTACAAAACCAGAACGTCACCCCTAACTGTTATGGTGGTATGAAATTCTGTTAATTCCAAATGAAAAAAATCCCGCAACTTGTGCGGGATTTTTTATGCTTAGTGTTTAACCTTCTTTAGCAATTTTGATGAGTAATTCTTCTTTCGTCAGGTTGCTAGATTCAGCATCACGACGACCTTTATATTCAAAAGTACCTGCATCTAAACCTTTCTCACCAATCACAATACGGTGCGGAATACCTGTAAGCTCAAGATCAGAGAATTTCACCCCAGGACGTTCATTACGATCATCCAGTAATACATCATAACCTGCAGCTTGAAGTTCAGCATAAAGTGCTTCTGCTGCTTCTAATGTGCGAGGTGATTTATGTGCGTTCATTGGTACAATCGCAATTTCAAATGGTGCGATGGCTGCAGGCCAAATAATCCCTTTATCATCAAAATTTTGTTCAATGGCAGAGGCAACGACACGTGTTACTCCAATCCCATAGCATCCCATGGTAACAGTAAACGGTTTGCCATCTTCACCTAATACTTTGCAGCCCAACGCTTCTGAGTATTTAGTACCAAGCTGGAAGATATGACCGACTTCAATACCGCGTTTAATTTGTAGAGTTCCTTTGCCATCTGGAGATGGATCGCCCTCAACGACGTTACGTAAATCGTAAACTTCAGTATATTGTGCATCGCGTTCCCAGTTCACACCTGTTGCGTGTTGATCAACTTGGTTTGCACCTGCAACGAAGTCAGACAATATCGATGCAGCACGGTCTACAATCACTGTTATGCCTTTTTCAACCAAACCTTGTGGACCAACAAAGCCAGCAGTTAAACCTAAAGCTGCAATTTGTGCATCGGTTGCAAAAGTAAGTGGTGCAGCAATCTGTGGATGCTTTTCTGCTTTAATTTCGTTGAGTTCATGGTCACCGCGCAGGAATAATGCAATCACAGGCACTTGACCTGTTTCATCTGCAACACCTTGAACCAAGAGCGCTTTGACTGATTGGTTACTATTTGTGCCTAAAAATGCAGAAACTTCCGCAATGGTTTTTTGGTTTGGTGTATCCACAATGTTGAGTTCTTGGGTTGCAGCAGCACGTTCACCCACCAAAATAGCTTCAGCCATTTCAATATTGGCTGCATAATCAGATTCGGTAGAGAAGGCGATATCATCTTCACCGCTTGAAGCCAGAACGTGGAATTCATGTGAACCAGAACCACCAATAGAACCTGTATCTGCTTGTACAGGGCGGAAGTCTAAACCTAAGCGCGAGAAAATACGGCAGTAGGTGTCGTACATTACATCATAGGTTTCTTGTAAAGAAGCTTGATCGGTATGGAAAGAATAAGCATCTTTCATAATAAATTCGCGTGAACGCATTACCCCAAAACGTGGGCGAATTTCGTCACGGAATTTGGTTTGAATTTGATAGAAGTTGATTGGTAATTGCTTATAGCTTTTTAATTCATTACGCGCCAAATCGGTAATGACTTCTTCATGTGTTGGGCCAAGTACAAAAGGATTGTCGTGGCGGTCTTTAAAGCGCAGTAATTCAGGACCGTATTGCACATAACGACCTGATTCTTCCCAAAGTGAGGCAGGCTGAGTGACAGGCATAAATGTTTCTAAAGCACCTGCGCGATTCATTTCTTCACGAACAATGGCTTCAACTTTATTTAGCACACGTACACCCATTGGCAGCCAAGTATATAAACCTGAAGCCAATTTACGAATCATACCCGCACGTAACATCAGCTGGTGAGAAATCACCTCGGCATCGTTTGGGGTTTCTCTTAACGTAGCAAATAAAAAGCGACTCGCGCGCATGGAAACTGTCCTAAAAAATGAAGCGTTAAATGGATTTTTTTCAAAGCCAGATTATACAATAAAAATCGGGCTAAACTTGTGTTAAAATTTAGCCCGAGCGATTGTGTGATTTTACGTGAGATTTTAAGAAATGAGTTTACGTGTTTGGCGTAACATAAAATTCTTAAAATCGTCTAAATAAGTGAAAATGACAGGTACGACCACCAAGGTGAGTAGGGTAGATGTAATTACACCGCCAATGACTGCATGTGCCATAGGCGCACTTTGTTCGCCGCCTTCACCCAAGCCAAGTGCGAGTGGCACCATCCCCATCACCATTGCACTGGTGGTCATTAAAATAGGGCGTAAACGGGTTTTCCCTGCAGCTATAATTGCATCATAACGTGAATCGCCCTGATCCATGGCTTTTTTAATAAAATCAATTAGTAAAATCGCATTTTTGGTGACCAATCCCATCAGCATAATAATACCGATAATAGAAAACAGGTTCATGGTCGAGTTAAAAATAAACAGTGCCAAGAATACTCCAATCAACGATAAAGGTAGGGAAGCCATAATTGCTGCGGGGTGAATGAAACTGTTGAATTGCGAACCTAAAACAATATAAATAAACACAATAGACAGGGTAATTGCAGTCAGTGCATAACCTGCAGATTCAGCCATGTCAGCATTGGCGCCTTGAGTGTCGAAGCTATAACCTGCGGGTAATTTAAAGTTATCCTGAATTTTTTGAATGTCGGCACCAATGTCCCCTGAAGGACGTCCAGCAGTGTTAGCTTCGACCAAAACTTCACGGGCCAAATCACGGCGGTTGATTTGCGCTGCACCTAAACTTTCTTCAAACTTCGCCACACTTGCTAGAGGCACTAAAATATTTTGTCCATTGGCATCGGTTTTTTGTGAAGTTAAATACATATTTTGCACATCGCTCGGCAAGCTACGATGGTTTTCTGTAAGGCGAACATTGACATCGTAGGTTTCGCCACGTTCATCTTGCCAAGTGGTGACATCATCCCCCGCAATCAGTGGGCGGATAATATTGGCAATTTGATTTACCGATAGCCCTAAATCGCTGGCAAGGACACGGTTAATATGAACACCTAATGTAGGTTTAGGAGCTTTTAGCGAGCTTTCTAAATCGACAATACCATTCACCTGAGCAATTTCGGTCATAAAGCGGTCAGAGATTTTTTGTAATTCTGCTAAATCAGGGCCTTTAATAGACACCATCACAGGTTTTTGCCCACCAGAAACCGTTTCATCGGCAGATGCGACAGAGGTAATGGTGATGCCTGCAATACTTTGTAGACGCTGGCGAAATTCGTTATTGAGTTCGGTCAGCGTTTGTTGACGTTCATTACGCGGGCTGACAGTTACACGCAAGTTAACATGATTTTTCCCGTGATCTGTCACGCTGTTAATGGCTCCGTAAGTCGCGCGAACTTCAGGGTGTTGACGGATGATTTGATCTACTTGTTTTAATTTTGCTTGTGAATATTCAAGTGAGGCATCCACAGGTGTTTCAAATTTAATCCGAATCTCACCTTTGTCGGGTACAGGTACAAACTCCGTACCAATCAGTTTGGATAATCCGAGTGCTGCAAATAATGAGCCCACTGCAATCAATAAGGTAATAACGCGAAATCGTAGTGCTAATTTTAAAAGTTTTTCATAATGATGGCTTAAATTGTCGAGTTTGTTAGAAATCCAGTTTAAGAAGCGTTTTACCCGTCCAGGTTTTTTATTCGGATTTGCTTTTTCTGCCCAGTGTGCAGAAAGCATTGGATCCAGCGTAAAACTGACAAACATGGAAATCAGTACGGCAGTACTGACGGTGACACCAAATTGATAGAAAAAGCGTCCGATAATGCCGCCCATAAATGCCACAGGTAAAAATACCGCCACAATGGTTAAGGTGGTTGCTAAAACTGCTAAGCCAATTTCTTTAGTACCATCCAAAGCAGCCGTGACATGGTCTTTACCCATATCTGCATGACGCACGATATTTTCACGTACCACAATTGCATCATCAATCAATAAGCCAATACTGAGCGAGAGCGCCAGTAAGGTCATCATGTTGATGGTAAAGCCAAATGCCCAAATAAAGGTGAGTGTGCCGAGTAGGGCGATTGGCAGGGTCAATCCTGTAATGGCGGTAGAACGGAATGAACCAAGAAACAACAGTACAATCAGGACTGCCAGAATCGCACCCTCAATAATGGTGCGCGCTACATCACGGATACTGCCACGAATCCCTTTAGAAGAATCCACCACGACCTTTGCAGTCATGCCTACAGGTAGTTGGGTCTGAATACGTTCTAAGGTTTTGTAGGTGTTATCAACCACTTCAATAACATTAGAGTCTGAACTACGCAAGATATCGACAGCAACCGCAGTTTGCCCATTTAAAAATGCACTGGTTTCCAGCTCTGCCTGACTGTCTTGAATTGTGGCAACTTGTTTTAAAAAGATTGGCGCACCATTTTTATTGGCAATAATTAAATCGCCAAAAGCCAGAGGATGAATGACTTTGGATTGGATTTCGACTACCAATTCACTATTGGCTTGTTTGAGTGTACCGCCTGGCACTTCAATATTTTCAGCTTTGAGGGTGTTGATAACCTGATCCACACCTAAGCCAAAACTCATTAACTTTTGTGGATCTACCTCAATCCGAATTTGTCGCTGTGCATCACCCAATAAATTAACAGTTCCGACACCAGACACAGTGCGCAGTTGCGGTACAACTTGTTGATCTAAATAGGAACTTAAATCACGCAAAGACATTTGTGAGGATTCAAACACAATCGACATGACTGCATTGGCAGTTGGGTCGTAGCGCTCCACCACAGGGTCTTGAATTTCATCTCGAAAGCCTGCACTGACAGACGAAATTTTATCGCGTACATCTTGTGCCGCCACTGCCGAAGGAACATCTAAATTAAACTCTGCAATAATAGTAGATAGCCCTTCACTGGATTGTGAAACCAGTTGTTTGAGTCCAGAAATGGTGTTGATCTGATCTTCCATTTTCTTGGTGATTTCAGATTCAACTGTTTCAGGTGATGCACCCGGATAACTGGTATAAACCACTACAAACGGAAAATCGACGTCAGGAAATTCTTCCACGCCCATACGTTGCCATGAAGCCAAGCCAAGCACCATTAGACAAAACATCATCATGATGGTAAAAACGGGATACTTGACGCTAACTCGGGTAAACCACATAACAACGATCCTGATTTTTTATTTATTGGACATCTGCACTACTGCATTGAGATGAAATTCAATTTATTGAGGGTTATTTTGAATGATCACCTGCTGCTGAATTTGATCGGGGTTGAACACCACTCGACTGACTAGATCACTGCTCTGTAAGCCTTGAATCACAGCAGTATTGTCACTATAGCGCTGTTCTAAAACTGTGATATCCACGCGGGCAATTTTTTGATCTCGAATCACCCAAACATAAGGTTTGTTTTGGATATCGTGAATGGTATTGAGTGGGATGATTTGCCCTGAAATTGTCGTGTTCGCTAAAATATAACCATCCACAAATGCCCCAATACTTAAAGAGGGAAGACGCTCAAGCGGGGTCGCAAAAAATTCAATTTGACGACTGGCTAAATCCGCAACAGGAGAAACACGGCTAATTTGTGCATTAAATGTGTTTGCTTGTCCTTGGAGTTGATATTCAATTTTTTGACCAATTTTGAGTGCGGCTTGTAAGTCGCTTGGTAATTTCGCTTGAATTTCTAATTGGTTCGGATCGACGACTTCAAATAAGGTTTGTCCTGCAGCCACAGTTTGCCCAGGCTCAACTTGACGTTGGGTAATGACACCATGAATTGGACTGGTAATCGTGCCATCTTGATCGGCTTTTAGTGCAATATCGACATTGGCTTGTTGGGCGCGTACATTTTCCATTTGAGCACGATAATCTAACTGACTTTGCTCATATTCCACTTGTGAAATAAAACCCTGATCGAGCAAACGTTTTTTTCGTTGCATCATGTTGCGGGCTTGGTTGGCTTGCGCTTGCGTTGCAGCTAAATTGGCGCGAGCTTGTGCTAAACGCGCAGCATTATCCTGATTATTTAAGCGTAGCAAGGTTTGACCACGTTGTACGCTATCGCCCACTTTGACATAGACTGAAGTTGCTGTGGCAGTCACCTGTGCTTGAATACTACTTTGATTGACTGCACGCACTGTGCCTGTAAAGGCAGTTTTACTGATTGCGCTGCCTTGTTGTGGTGTCACTAAATCTTGCTGAATGAGTTCAATTTTTTCTGATACTGTTGTTTTATTTTCAGTTTCTGTTTTTTGGCAGGCACTCAGCAAAATACATAAGCCGATTGCACCAATACGAAAAATGGGTAAATGCTGCCGATTAAACCTAACTGCGATACGCTGTGCAATGTGCATGCATATTTGTCCTTATTGATTGCCAAAATGACAAGGTAATTCAAATCAACTATTCAAGTGCTTTTAAGCGAGTAATAATTCTGTCGTATTCTGCTTGTGTATTTCGATAGCTTGTTTGTAAAGATTGAATCATATCTTTTTTAAGCTCGATGTTTTTTAAGTTATTGTCCAAATTGGTTTTTAGTTGTGCAGGCACAGGTTTGACCTTGCGTAAATACTCCATTTCTTGACGTTTAAAAGTAATACGGTCATTTTGCAGCTGTTTGAGTTGTTCTTGTTGGAAAATAATTTGCTTTTTAATATGCGCTAAAGCGTTATTACGTTTAGTGATTGCGGTTTGACTATTGGTATAGGCTTTTTTTAAACGCTGATCAGATTCCATTTGATACGCTTGAGCAGCACGTTGTGGGGCTTTTTTAATATCCGTTTCGGTGTTGTATGGACGTGCACGCTGAATCACTTGCATATTACGGTCTAATGCTTCATAGCCATGACGAATATGATTAGGTGTCACATTACTACTAATATTTGCAACACCATGTTGATCATAATAGCGATACCACACCGCTTTGTTCTGGCTGTCAGCCATGAGTGGGGCAGAGGGCAATAGCAGTAACGCAAGCATGCCCAATTTGAGTGACTGCTTATTTTGTTTTAATTTTACAGCGAGTGATTTTGCAAAAAAAGTGCTCACGTTGTCCCCCACAATAAAGTTGACTAAATTACTTAAATTACACGTAATAATAGTGTTATATTAGATCAAAATTAGGAATTAAAAAAATACAACCGATAAAAAAATATCAATGGTCACACGAAAGTGTGAGCGGTTTGGTGATAATGGTGTAAAAGTGTAGCTTTACACTAAATATGTTCATTGAAACTACAAGTAAAGATATGTTAAAAATACGATCAATGTGTAAAATTTTTCTACTCAGTTGCTTGTACAAACAAAAATGGGAAGGGTCATTGAATGGACGATAAATTCCAAAATCTAAAAGTCATGGTGATTGATGATTCAAAAACCATTCGCCGTACAGCTGAAACACTTCTACAGCGTGAAGGTTGTGAAGTGGTTACCGCAGTTGATGGATTTGAAGCTTTATCCAAAATTGCCGAATCAAATCCAGATATCGTATTCGTAGATATTATGATGCCACGCCTAGATGGTTACCAAACGTGTGCCTTAATTAAAAACTCGCAAAACTACCAAAACATTCCTGTCATTATGCTATCAAGTAAAGATGGTTTATTTGACCAAGCCAAAGGACGTGTAGTAGGTTCTGATGAGTATCTGACTAAACCATTTAGTAAAGATGAATTATTAAACGCCATTCGTAACCACGTGACAGCATAATTATTAGTTAGTTAGATTTATTGGGGAAAATAATGGCTCGTATTCTTATTGTAGATGATTCACCTACAGAAACATTCCGCTTCAGAGAAATCTTGACCAAGCATGGTTTTGAAGTCATTGAAGCAGCGAATGGTGCAGATGGCGTGACCATGGCGCAAGCTGAATTACCAGATTTAGTATTAATGGATGTGGTTATGCCAGGCGTGAATGGCTTTCAGGCAACACGTCAAATTTCGCGTGGTGATACCACCAAACACATTCCAATTGTAATTGTGAGTACCAAAGATCAGGCAACTGATCGTGTTTGGGGAAAACGCCAAGGTGCAAGCGATTACTTAACTAAGCCTGTTGACGAAAAACAATTAATTGATGCGATTAATCAACACCTTAATGCAGGATAAGCTATGGCTGCAAATGGTTTTATTGAATTGCTTCGGTTATCTAAACGTGGAAACAAAAACTACGTTAGTACCGAAAATGAGGTAAACCGCTGGTCAGGCATTGCTTTTGAGATGATGGGGCAATATTTCGTTGCTCCATTAGGAGAAGTTTCTGAGGTTATTTATCCACCGAAATATACGCCAGTGCCAAATACCCAACCTTGGGTAGTAGGTTTAGCGAATATTCGCGGAAGATTACTTTCAGTTTCAGATTTGGCACATTATGTTTCTGGGCAAAGCAGCCAATATTCACCTACTCAAAAAGTAATGTGTATTAGTCATAATGACCATTATGTCGGTTTAGTTGTAGATCAAGTTTTGGGTATACAGCACTTTAATAAGAAAAGTTTCTTTTCTAAACACAATGATTTAGATAGTAATTTACAAGAATATTGTCAGGGGTATTTTCACCAACATAACCAACAATGGCATGTTTTCTTATTTAGTCGTTTATTGCAAAACCCAAAATACATGAACGCATCTATAAAATTTATAAATTAACTGTCGCGCACCTAAAAAATGAAGGCGTCAATCGGGGAGAAGCTGCATGGGCTTTAAACTTAAAAAGAAAAATTCAGGCGAAGAAACTGTCCGTAAAGCAAGTGGTCCAGGTTTTTTTGCAAAATTACAGGCGCGAACAGAAGAGTTTGCGAGTGTATTTGGCGAAACAGAAAAATCTAAGCCACTTATTTTAGGCGCAGCTTTTTGTATCATCTTATCGCTTTTCCTGTTGTTATACCTTTTTTATAGCGTGCCGCGTAATAACGATTTTACCCGTAGTTTGGGTGATTTACGTCTGTTGTCACAAACCATTTCACGTCAAGCAACTGAAGCGACTGCATCAGGTACGCCTGAATCTATTAAAAACTTAACAGATTCACAAAAAGCCTTTGCTGCAAACTTAGAAACAGTGAAAGATATTCATGCCAGCACAGATACACTGCGTGAAGTGGAAACACAGTGGAAATCGGTTTCTGAAAATATTGATTTGATTGCTTCGCAACAAAAAATCATTAACCAACTCTATGACACCAACATTGCAATTGGTGAAACCATTCCGGGTATTCAGGCTGAATATAACTTGATGGTTGACCAAATGGCACGTCAAGACATGCCAAGTAGCCAGGTGGTTATTGCAAAGAACCAAGTATTCATTGCAGAACGTATTTTACGTTCAATCAGTTCTGTATTAACAGGTACAGACAGTTCACGTGAATCTGCAGATGACTTTAGTGCCGATACCGAAACGTTTGGTGCTTACTTGGCAGCACAGTTAAATGGTAGTGCGGAACTTGGTGTACAACGTATTACTCAAGAAGATTTACGTAGTTCATTAGAAGGCATTCAAGCAGAATATGAAGATGTATTGAAATCTGCTGCTGCAACGGTTTTAAGTAACTCAACACAAATTGTAAAAGTACGTCAGGCATCATCTTCTATTTTTGATCAGTCAGATAAGCTTTTAACCAATTTAAATAAATTGTCTAGCGGTTCAGGTTGGTCTATTGCAATTCCTGCAATTGGCTTAATTGCAGCATTACTTGCGTTCTTATTCTGTGTATTCAAACTCTTGAACTTACGTGGTGAAGCCGATAAAACTCGCGTGGTTCGTCTACAAGATGAATATGACCGTAACCAGAACGCGATTTTACGTTTACTTGATGAGATTGCCGACCTTGCGGATGGTGACTTACGTTCATACGCAACAGTATCGGAAGACTTCACGGGTGCCATTGCCGACTCGATTAACTTCGCAATTGACCAATTACGTGACCTTGTATCGCGTATTCACGAAACATCGCACGAAGTTGCACAATATACGGCAACCACACAGAACATTACCAACCAGCTTGCTGAAGCATCTGAGCATCAGGCGCAAGAAATTGCAGGTGCATCTGCCGCAATTAACGAAATGGCAATGTCAATTGACCAAGTATCTGCCAACGCTGAAGAATCAGCAGCGGTAGCAGAACGTTCAGTACATATTGCATCGAATGGTGCAGACGTTGTAAACCGTTCAATTGAAGGTATGGATATCATTCGTGAGCAGATTCAAGAAACCTCTAAGCGTATTAAGCGTTTGGGTGAATCTTCACAAGAGATTGGTAACATCGTTGCCTTGATTAACGATATTGCCGACCAAACTAACATTTTGGCATTAAACGCAGCAATTCAGGCGTCTATGGCGGGTGAAGCAGGTCGTGGTTTCGCAGTCGTAGCCGACGAGGTACAGCGTCTAGCGGAACGTTCAGCATCTGCAACTAAACAGATTGAAACACTGGTTAAAACCATTCAAACTGATACCAACGAAGCCGTAATTTCGATGGAACAAACCACATCGGAAGTTGTACGTGGTGCGAACTTATCTAAGGATGCGGGTGTTGCACTGGATGAAATTCAAACGGTATCAACCAACCTTGCGAAATTGATTTCTAACATTTCGGACGCTGCAAAACTTCAGTCTGCTTCTGCAGGTCACATTGCAACCACGATGAACGTTGTACAGGAAATTACCTCGCAAACGACCAGTGCAACTTTCGATACTGCACGTTCGGTATCTGAGTTGGCCAACATGGCAGAATCATTACGTGAATCTGTAACTGACTTTAAACTACCTGAATAAGCGGGATTCCAGCTTGAGGAAAGGTGTACCTATACACTGTTATGGGTACACCATCATTCAGAGATAAAGCATCGCAAAGATGAACTTAACTTTTGGGTTAGGGGCATTCAGGATGGTTACAATTAAGTTGAAGTGCCTTTTGGTGCTGAAAACGTAAGAAGCCTTAGCTATGAAAGAAATATTAAAAAATTTAGTCGAAACAATGACGCTTCCTGAAGATAGTTATCTTGAGCAAGATGCGGAAATTCTTGAAATTTTTGTCGAAGAAATTGAAGAAATCTTCGAAGAATTAAATCCATTATTTACAACTTGGTTTGCGAACCCAACAGATCAAGAAACTTTAGTAACTATTCGTCGTCACTTTCACACTTTAAAAGGCTCGGGTCGCATGGTGGGTGCGAAGTCTGCGGGCGAGTTGGCATGGACGGTTGAAGATACTTTAAACCGTGTGCTTTCGGGTGCGGTAACACTCAATACTGATATTCAAAAATACGCAAAAACTGTTTTAAATATTTATCAATACAAGCTTTATCCAATTTTTAAGCAAGTCGGTTTAATTGATCTTGATTTACGCCCATTGGTGCTTTTAGGACAACAATTACAGCAAAACCAAAGTCCTGAACCTGCACTGGAAGAGTTGCTAGTTCTAGCGGATCAACTGACTGCAACTGATATACTGACAGGGCTAGAATTGGCGGATGCTGCAGTTGAAACAGCAGCTGTCGCAGCAGTTGAATCATCTGAAGATGTAATGACTGCTGAAGAAATGCTGCATACAGAAGTTGAACAAGAAGCGGCTGCTGATGCGAGTCTATTGGCTGAAACTCTGGCTATTTTTGTAGAAGAAGCTGAAGAGCATTTAGCGACCATTGATCAGTTCTTGGCGCAAGATCAGATTCACTCACAAGACTATAATGGCTTAATCCGTGCTTTACATACACTGCGCGGCAGTTCGTCTATGGCGCAAATTGATCAAGTTTTTCAAGCTAGTTCTAAAGTTGAAAATTTGTTTAAAACGTTTGTACAAGATGAAATTGAATCTACATCTAAAGAAACTGCGCTGTTGGTGCAATATGCGGAATTTGTCCGTGATTATCTGCATGTACTTCGTCAAGGTCACTGTGATAGTTTAGATGTTATCTATGCAACTTTTAATAAAGCTTGGGATAGCTACGGCTTTAGCACCAGCGATACGGAAGACTCTAATCCTCAAGGTTTAGTATCGAAGCTAATCGAACTGAATATTGATCGTTTACTTGATGCCGAATTTGAATTTGATAAATTGGCGCAAGCGCAATTCCCAAGCTATTTAGAAGAACTCAGCGCACAAGCGCAATTGTTGGTAGAGCATACCGATAACCGTGCGTCTGTGGGTATCCATCAATTTACTGAAGAACTTAAAGCCGCTTACGACAGTGTTTTAGCCAAGCCAATCTTGCTTAACTCTGAATATGGTTATGAGTTATTTGCACAGGCGCACCAAGAGTTTATTCATTTATTCGATACCTTGGCTGCGGGACAGCGTGTTACGGTTACAGAAGACATTCAGAAAACCTTAAATGACTTAACTGCATTTGTGCAGCAAGACATTGATGCAATTGCACTTGAAGATGCTGAAACATCAGTGAGCGACAATGCTGTAGAAACAACAGTTGTTGCAGAACCTGAAGCGGTGCCTGCTGCAGTTACTGGCGAAAATTCGGGCACAGTGAATTTGGCGCAATTGTCACAACGTATTGCATCAGATCAACAAAACATGCATGCTGATGATGCCAACAAAGACTTCGATCCTGACTTGCTGGATATCTTCTTGGAAGAAGCAGAAGAGCTTTTGGTGGGTATGGATGAAGATGTCAATACTTGGTCAAAAGACGCCAGCGATACTTCGGCGTTAAATAACTTAATGCGTTATTTGCACACTTTAAAAGGTGGTGCAAATATGATTTCTGCGACGCATATTGGTTTAATTGCACACAACCTTGAGTCGATTTACGAGCGTATCATTAACAACCAAATTGTTGTTTCACCTGCGTTAATTCAAATTATTCGTTTGGTGCAAGATGATATTGCAGACCGTATTCAGACCATTCGTGATGAGCGTGTGGACTATGCTGCGCCAGAGTCGATTGCAATTTTAGGCAACATTGTTAGCTTGGCACAAGGCGATGCAGATGTGTCAGTTGCAAGTGCGACAACCGCAGCGCAGCCTAAACAGACTATTGAGGCAGTAGAAGAGGTTGATGCACAGCCTGAGTTGGCGGTAAAAGCGTTGCAAGATACAACTGCAGATTTAGCTGAAGATGACGCAGTTATTGCTGATGATGCACATCTTGAAGACACCGCTGCTGCGGCATTTGAACCGATCACAGAAACTGCAAGTCTTGAAGCAAGTGCTGAATCTGAAGATGAGCAATTACATTCAATTGTGGTTGAGACTTTCAGAGAAGAAGCGGAAGAAATTTTGGATGCTGCAGATCAGCGCTTGAAACAATGGTTTGAGCAGCGTAGTGACCGAAGTATCTTGCTTCAATTACAACGTGCGGCGCACAGCTTAAAAGGCGGTGCACGTATGGCTGAAATTGAGTCTGTTGCGCAAATCGCCTATCAACTTGAAAGTGCCTTTGAACAGTTTGCTGTGCATCAATTTAACTCAAATGTTTATGATGCTTTATTGCAAACCACGTTGGCGTGGTTGCGTGATGCAATCTTCAAAGCAGATTACAGCAATTATGACAGCTTAAAATCTAGCTTGTCGGCGATGCAGTTTGTAGATGTATCTGCGCAATTGCCCGAGCGTTTAACGCATACCGACTTGTTATCGCCAAGCCGTAGTTATGAGTTTGTTCAGGGTGATGGTACAGAGCCACCTGCAATGTCGGGTGAGTGGGGCGAAACCACACAGCTGGATAATAGCAATGAGATGATTCGTATCTCTGCCGATTTAGTCGAGAAGATGATTGACTTGTCAGGCGAGAACTCGATTAACCGTTCACGTATTGAAATGGAGCTTGGGCAACTGGGCGGTACGTTGAATGAGATGGAATTGGCGATTAAACGTCTTGCCGATCAGTTACGTCGAATGGAAGGCGAGCTGGAATCGCAAATTATTGCCAAGCACGGTTCTGAAAACTCACGTTATGCAGACTTTGACCCATTAGAGATGGATCAATATTCATCGTTGAATCAGTTGTCTAAATCTCTGGCGGAATCTGCATCGGACTTGGTGGACTTTAAGAGCACCTTGGCTGAAAAAATTCGTGATGCTGAAGGTTTGTTATTACAACAATCACGTATTCAGGCCGAAATTCAAGAAAGCTTGATGCGCACACGCCTTGTACCATTCTCACGTTTATTGCCACGTTTACAACGTATTGTGCGTCAGACTTCATCGACCTTAAACCGTCCAACAGAATTGGTGGTTTATAACACTGAAGGTGAATTAGACCGTACCATTCTAGAGCGTTTGGTGACACCGTTTGAACACATGCTGCGTAATGCGGTCGACCATGGTATTGAAGACCCTGCACAACGTGCTGCAGCCAATAAACCTGAAGTTGGTAAAATTGAACTGAACATTACTCGCCAAGGCACAGATGTTATGGTGACTTTTGTGGATGATGGTAAGGGTATTGATGATGCCAAGATTAAAGAAAAAGCATTGAGCTTAGGTTTAATCAAAGCCGATCAGAATTTAGATAAAAATGAAATTCTGCAATACATTTTCCACCCAGGCTTTACAACAGCGCAATCAGTTACACAAATTTCAGGTCGTGGTGTTGGTTTAGATGTGGTGCAAAGTGAAATTAAGGCACTTGGTGGTCACGTTTCTGTAGATTCAACTTTAGGTCAAGGCACAACCTTTAGTATTCGTGTACCAACGACAGTTGCTGTATCCGATGCCTTAATGGTTAAAGTTGGCGATCAACAATTTGCTGTACCGTTGGCGCAAATTGACCGTATTGTACGTATTGCACCAACTACCTTGGAATCTTACTTCAATAGCAATGAAGATTTCTTCCAAATTGATAACCAGAACTACAAGTTGCGTTACTTATCTGAGTTCGTTGGCAATCAGCCATTACCGCGTTTAAGCCATGTGGGTCATTCACTACCTGTCTTGTTAATTAAAGGCAGTACAGGTCAAACCATTGCCTTGCTAGTCGATCAATTGATTGGTTCACGTGGTCAAATTGTTGTGAAACCAATTGGACAACAGTTCTCAAGTATTGGTGCAATTGCAGGCGCAACCATTTTGGGTGATGGTCAAGTTTGTTTGATTTTGGATGGTCAGAACATTGCCCGTCAAATTCTTGCAACGCAACGTACCAAACAAGCCAGCGATCAACGTGATAGCCAACGTCGTGATACGCGCCGCTTAATTATGATCGTGGATGACTCAGTCACCGTACGTAAAGTAACTTCACGTCTGCTTGAGCGTCAAGGTTATGATATCGTGACTGCTAAAGATGGTGTCGATGCCATGGAGCAGCTTGAAAACGTCAAACCTGACTTGATGTTACTGGATATTGAAATGCCACGTATGGATGGTTTTGAGGTGACTAACCTTGTGCGCCACCACGACATGCATAGCAATCTGCCGATCATCATGATTACGTCACGTACAGGTGAAAAACACCGCGAACGAGCGTTTAGCTTAGGTGTGACGCATTACATGGGGAAACCGTTCCAAGAGGCAGAATTGCTTGCCAATATTGAACAATTATTAGCAGTCAGTCAGGGGTAAACGATGAGTCAGACGAATAGTCCAAATTTACTCGGGCAAATCAGTCAGCAAGAGCTGCAACATTTAATTACCGTATCTACTGGTTTTATTGATGCTTATATTGTTGAATGTCATGGTAAACAACCGATGCTGATACCTCAAAATATTGTGTTGTCAGCGCTGGATAACGCCACTCAAGTTAAAACTGTGGAATGGCACGAATCGCAATTGCCTGTTTATGCAGTCAATGACCCAGAGAAAAAAATGGGCGTGGCACTGGTCATTGAAGGTGATGAAATGGAGCAGCGTTTTGCTTTGATGTGCAATGAAATGCCTAAAACACTGCGCTTGCGTATTTCTGAAGTAGTGGATGATGACCAACAAACCACGACTGATCCTGCGGTATTCCAATATGTCCGTATGGGTGAGCAGGTCTTTCATGTACCAAATTTACAATACATTCAAGAAAACTTGACGGCTTAAACGCAATTTTTCTCCGTTGTAAAATAGAAAAGGAACTCAAAATGGAGTTCCTTTTCTGCTTCATGCAACTAATCTTATAGGGTTTAAGTCAATAACCCTTCCAAAATCTGTTCATAAATTTCTGCCAATGGCTCTAAATCAGCCACATCAACATGCTCGTTAATTTGGTGAATGGTGGCATTGAGTACGCCTAATTCCAACACTTGCGCACCTGTTGGCGCAATAAAGCGACCATCAGATGTACCGCCACTGGTCGATAATTCTGTTTCAACACCTGTGACATTGCGAATGGCTTGACGTGCAGCATTAACCAATTCACCTACAGGGGTTAAAAATGGCAAACCTGAAAGCGTCCACTCGATTTCATAATCCACTTGATGGCGATCTAAAATTTCCAAGACACGTGCTTTTAGCTCATCTGCAGTCACTTCAGTCGAATAACGGAAGTTAAAGGTCACCGTCATATTGCCAGGGACAACATTGGTCGCGCCTGTTCCTGCTTGAATATTTGAAATTTGAAATGAGGTGGCAGGGAAGTATTCATTGCCATGATCCCACACCGTTTCACAAAGTTCCGAAATCGCTTTAGACGCGGTATGAATCGGGTTAATTGCCAAGTGTGGATAAGCCACATGACCTTGTTTACCCTTTACCGTTAAGACACCATTAAGCGAACCGCGACGCCCATTTTTAATAATATCGCCTAATTTATGGGTACTTGAAGGTTCACCCACCAAACACCAAGTCATTTTTTCATGACGTGCTTCCAACGTTTCTACAACTTTTACGGTGCCGTTAATGGATGGGCCTTCTTCATCTGAGGTGATTAAAAAGGCAATTGAGCCTTTGTGGTCAGGATGTTTGGCGACAAAGCGTTCAGAGGCAACGACCATGGCTGCCAATGCTGTTTTCATGTCGGCACTGCCACGACCATAAAGTTTGCCATCACGAATTTCAGGTACAAATGGATCGGTATTCCATGCGTCTAAATTGCCTGTCGGTACAACATCTGTATGACCTGCAAAGCAAAAGACTGGTGCTTCCGTACCTTTACGCGCCCAGAGGTTATCTACATCGTCAAAACGCATAGATTCAATCTTAAATCCAATTTTTTCTAAGCGTTCTGCCATGAGGTTTTGACAGTTGTGATCGACAGGAGTGACAGACGGTTGGCGTAAAAGCTGAAGGCTTAAATCCAGAGTAGCAGAAGAGGTCATGAGAGTTTCAGACGTTTATCAAGAGTAAGTGCTAATAATAGGGGAATAATGCAACAAAAGTGAAATTTTAGCGTGAAAAAAACCTTGTCCGAGAACAAGGTTTTTTGTGGTTTTTGTGAAGATATTCGTGAAATACTCAGAATTATTTGCGAATTTCTTGTTGGGTTTTTTCAGCAGTGTTACTCACCGCATGACCTGCAGAAGATACGTCTTCGCCCACGCCTTTAATTGTATTACAACCCGTTAAAACAAAGGTTAATAGCAGTGAAGTCACTAGAATTTTTTTCATGATCATCTCCAATATGCTCTAGATAGATTATTTTGATGTGTTTTTTAGCTTAGGAAATAAACAGAATAATAAATAGGCAACTTTTATGGTGCTTACGTAATAAAATGTTGAAACAGTTATTCAGCGTGTTAAAGGGGGATAGCTAATCAGCGGTGCAGCGCGATACATATAAAATTGTGAATGTGCCTCTTGATAATACAAACCATCGCCCCACCATTGATTCGGTAGGCTACTGGCTTGAGCATTTTGACAAATCCATTCATGACGTTGTAGGCGATAAAACCGTTCTGCTTGGGCAGGAATATCACTCCCCCAAAGACCTAAACGACGAGCGCGATTAACCCAGTGTGGCGTAAGTGTTGTAGATGATTGTGCCAAGTGATGTATGGCGAAATACAATTGTCCTTTGAGTACAGCAAAACGGCGTTGAATCGGCACATCCAAGGCTTGCTTAAATTGAAATTGCTTTTGACTAAAATGATTCAGTTTACGCGCCAAAGTATCGGAGCGGTTTAAACCATACCAGTGTGCCAAAGAGCAATCCGCTTCGGCTAAATAGTATTTTAATGCGACTTCCCAATGTTCAACCTGCTGTGTGTCATGGTTGTGCAGTAAAAAATCCAGTTCACCCACAGTTTTAGCGCCATCAATAATTTGAATACTGTGTCCCAATAATTCGAAGGGATGATAATCACGATCACGCAGCCAAAACCACATCAACATTTCAAAGCGTAAGCCTAAACGGGTACTTTTCAGTTGATTTAAAAAATCGTACACCGCTTCGGGATGTGAATC
The DNA here is from genome assembly GCF_013420145.1 of Acinetobacter sp. YH12021. Classification (NCBI taxonomy): domain Bacteria; kingdom Pseudomonadati; phylum Pseudomonadota; class Gammaproteobacteria; order Moraxellales; family Moraxellaceae; genus Acinetobacter; species Acinetobacter sp. YH12021. Next base: position 429,108 of record NZ_VOYT01000001.1, on the reverse strand, counting down.
TAAATAGGCTAAACGTGATTGATAAGCGTGATAATGCTGCTGCCAAAAAGTATCTGAATGGAATTCAAAAGCATGTTGAATGGGCAATTGCTCAGGCACAGCACATAAAATATTCGGACTTGCCACACTAAAAGCCAACTGACGGATGAGTGGGGTTTTGTAGGTCAGCCATACTTCGGGCAGAAGTTCGGGTTGATACAACTCAATCATTATGAATCCATGCTGAAAAATGCAGAATTACAACGGAAAATTAAAAAACGCTTTATACTACCGCAATTCGTAGTTTAGGACAGTGGTATGCAAAGCTTGTTATGGCGAAGTTTAGTGGTGATCTTTGTCATCCTCGGCTTTATTGGTGCATTGTTGCCGGGTATGCCTACTACTGTTTTCTTGATTTTAGCAGCTTGGGCATCGTCACGCGGTTGGCCGCAAATGGACAACTGGTTACTGAATCATCCTAAATATGGCAGTACACTCAGAGATTGGCGTGCCAATGGTACTGTACCGCTTAAAGCCAAATGGTTTGCAACGATCATGATGAGTATTAGTGCCGTGATCATGCTGTTTACAACTGCGCCCGTTGCGGTCAAAATTTTTACCAATACCACCATGTTGGTGGTGTGTATTTGGTTGTGGTTACGTCCTGAGCCACAGCCGCCCACGCAAGAAGAAGAATAGGGTAGCGCAATGTCTTTTTTATACACACAAGCAGATATTTTGATTGATTTAGCCGAGCAAACTTTATATTTGCCGAAGCATCAGAAACTCTACGTCATCTCGAGTGGTGTGAATGGCATTGGTGAAACTGAAAATAGTGGTAAAACACCACGTGGCTGGCATGAAGTCGCTTTAAAGTTTGGTGAAAATGAACCTGAAAATGCAGTGTTCATTGCACGTCAACCGACAGGGGAAATTTACAATTTAGATTTAGCTGAACAATTTCCTGAACGAGACTGGATTTTAAGCCGCATTTTATGGCTCAGTGGTTTGCAAGAAGGTTTTAATCAAGGCATCGGCTGCGATACTTTTCAGCGTTATATTTATATACATGGCACACCAGATACAGAGCCGATGGGAATTCCTGCATCGCATGGCTGTATTCGGATGCGTAACCACGATATTTTAGAATTGTATGAACTGATTCCAGAAAAAGCCTTGGTTTATATTTCTGAACACAAGCTAGATTTAAATAGCTTAGGTTTGCTTGGTTGATGGTGCGAGTCAATTGAATAAAGTTGTATCTATCACAACATAAAAAACCAACATATTGAGCAGATAGATTGCAGAGCTAACAAGTTGAAAAGCACATTAATTTTGCTTGAAAACTAAAATAACTTGCAGAATTTGTTTGTTTTTATAGCGGATCACCTATTTTTTAATCACTCAGTCACAAAAAACTGAAAACAAGCCGAAAAGCGTTTGACAGGCGGTAAAGATTCTCTATAATGCACCTCACAAACGATAAAGACGTTAAGGGCGCTTAGCTCAGTTGGTAGAGCGTCTGCCTTACAAGCAGAATGTCGGCGGTTCGATCCCGTCAGCGCCCACCAAGCCTTTACGTTATAGATTCTTACGTGCAGCGGTAGTTCAGTTGGTTAGAATACCGGCCTGTCACGCCGGGGGTCGCGGGTTCGAGCCCCGTCCGCTGCGCCACTTAAGATTCTTTAACCATTGTTTGTACCACAATAGTGACTTTGTGTAAGTGCAGCGGTAGTTCAGTTGGTTAGAATACCGGCCTGTCACGCCGGGGGTCGCGGGTTCGAGCCCCGTCCGCTGCGCCATTTACATAAAATTGCTTTTGAGGGCGCTTAGCTCAGTTGGTAGAGCGTCTGCCTTACAAGCAGAATGTCGGCGGTTCGATCCCGTCAGCGCCCACCAGATTCTTTTGCGATGCAGCGGTAGTTCAGTTGGTTAGAATACCGGCCTGTCACGCCGGGGGTCGCGGGTTCGAGCCCCGTCCGCTGCGCCATTCAAAAGAAAAGTTTAGGTTGCCTGATAGACTTAAACTGAAATGATGCAAAGTTTGACAGTTTTGCAAAATCAGAACAAAATATTGTTTTGATCTTATCAGGGCGCTTAGCTCAGTTGGTAGAGCGTCTGCCTTACAAGCAGAATGTCGGCGGTTCGATCCCGTCAGCGCCCACCATATTTTAGTATCTATGCTTGTCATATATACAAAAAAGACCTTAATTGCTTAACGCAATTACCGTTGCAGCGGTAGTTCAGTTGGTTAGAATACCGGCCTGTCACGCCGGGGGTCGCGGGTTCGAGCCCCGTCCGCTGCGCCATTTTTCATTCCCTGATGTGAAAAATGTATTTCAAAGTTCAAGACGACGTGCTTCGCTTGTCTTGCATCATAAAAAATAACGATGTTATTTTTTAATATTCAGGGCGCTTAGCTCAGTTGGTAGAGCGTCTGCCTTACAAGCAGAATGTCGGCGGTTCGATCCCGTCAGCGCCCACCATATCCTTTCATCCTCCTTTATCTTATATTTCTTGCGTATTGCACTAAATTCGCCTAGAATTTTTATTTAATAATAATACTAATATCCGTGACTTATGCGAAATCCTTATCAACGTAAAGCTGCATCTAAGCAAGCAACGCAAACTTATAATGCACAAGATATTTACAAGCAATTTATTGAAACCATTGTGTCTCAGGGGCATGTTTTTGCATTGTATGAAGATGGCTGGGCGCTCTGTGCCACGCCTACAGGGCAACGTGCTTTTGCAATGTGGCAAAATAAAAGTCTGGCAAAACTGTTAATTAAAGACAATTGGGCCAATTATCAAGTTGAAGAAATTTCACTGAAAGATTTTATTGAAAAAGTGATTCCATTTTTACGTCAGGAAGCCACCAATATTTCGATGAATCTAAGCCCAGAAGGGCAGAATGTATTGGTTGCCCCTGAAAAGTTATTGCTTGATCTAAAAAATTATTTGTATCAGGTGTATATGCAAAAACCTGAATTTTTTAAAGATATGCAAATTCCTTTACCACGCTCGATACGTTTGAATTAAGCGATCTGCTTGCTAGATTTTATTTTTAATACTCATTCAGCAGCCAACCACTGATATAAGCAAAATACTCGCGTAACCATGCGTTATAGCGGGTATAGAGTGGTGTCGTTGCACTGAGCATGCTGAACTGTGTGTATCCTTGTCGTTTGGCAATGGCTGCTGCACGTGGTGTGTGAAAGTCGCTGGTGACAATTATAATCGGTTGGGTTTTATCTGTGCCTAATGTATGCAGCAAGGGCTGACTGTTTTTCAAATTAAGTGCCGTACTGGTGCTTTGGGTTTCCAAGATAATGTGTGATGCTGCAATTGCATAACGTTGTTGCAAATAATTAGACATCACCTGTGCTTCAGTGAGTTGTTCCGCAAATGCAGGGCCACCACTAACAATGAAATAACTTTGAGGATGCGCTAAGGCATACGCGGCTGCAGTATCCAGTCGTTTGGCGAGCGTGGGCGATGGTTGTCCATTTTCAATGCCACTGCCGAGTACAATCACCACTTTAGCATTGTTGGTTACAGTATTTTGCTGCTGTGTACTGAAATGAATATAAGTAAAAAAGATCAGCAGGCTGATGCACCACAGCCAAAATACGCCCCAACCGAATTTCCACAGCCAATCTAAGCGTGTATGTTGTTTTAAGTAGCTTTGAATCCAAGTATAGAAAATGGCATAACACAGCAGCATCGTGCCTATTAAAACAGGTAAAATGGTGCCGAAATGAATTTTCTTTAAGCTGATGAGATAGGCACCATCCAATACTAAAATTAGCCCAATTAGGCTACTGAATACTCTTTTGAATAGATTAGGTTGTGTTTGTACGTGACTTGCTTGCATGCCTTGCATAATTTTATTGCACTGTGATGCTGTACAAACAGTATAGCCGAAGCTGCTGAAAAATTTTGCCTCAACTGAATTATGTTTCGGCTGAGGCTATGGATAAAACTTGGGTGAATTGCCAAGTTTTAGCTATAGAGCTACAGCGCAAGCCATTTAAAAAGTGTCAACAAATCCTAATACACATCTCGGCGATAACGTCCTTGCTGACGTAATTGTTCCAGTTGAGTCTCACCCAAAATATCTTTTAAGGCTTGGTCGACATCACTGGCCATGCCTTGAATGCTACCGCAGACATAAATCACGGCATTTTGTTCAATCCAGCGTTTTAATTCTTCAGCCTGTTCGCGTAACTTATGGTGTACATAGACTTTTTCTGCTTGATCACGGGAAAAGGCCAAATCAAGGCGTTGTAGCATACCTGTGCTTTGCCAAGCCTCGATGGTGTGCTGATAAAAGTAATCGTGCGCTTGCTGACGTTCACCAAAAAACAACCAGTTTTGGGTGTAATTCAGGCGGGTACGTGCATGCAATAAGCTCATTAATCCTGCAAGCCCTGTACCGTTGCCAATACAAATAATTGGGCGGTCATCATCAATTAAATGGAAAGATGGATTATTGCGAATGCGTAATGCGATATTTTGCCCAAGTGCAGCATGTGCAGTTAACCAACCTGAAGCTAAGCCAAGCTCGCCTTGAGCATCGAATTTTTGACGCACCACAAGTCTTAAAACCTGTTGTGAAGGAATACTGGCAATTGAATATTCACGACTAGGCAAGGGTGAAAGTTGTGCCAATAATTCATCCGCAGTTTTAAATGTCTGAATTGGCGCGGTGAGGTCTTTATCTGCCAAAGCCTGTACTAAGGTTTGCTGACCATCAGCAAGAATTGTATTGGCATCGAGTTGATGCTGTTTTAAAAAGGCGTGAATCCGTGCAGTGCTGTTTTCAGGCTGAATTTCTGCAATATCACCTGCAGACCAATGCACATCATGTTGTGCTAACAGTGCAATATTGAAGGCGGGTGCGCCTAAACTGTTGGGATTTAGCAAGTCACGTTGCTGTAAGGTCCATGTATCAAAAGTTTTTTCGATATGCATACTTGGTAAGTCAAGTTGTGTGACCTGTACCAAAGCCTGATTCCAACGCTGTATGTCTGCAGGATTGGCATTATTTACTTCAATGGTATTGAACAAGGCATGTGCTTGATTACGTTGCAGCCATGCAGCAATCGTATGTCCAAAACGGCAGTAATGATCTGCATAATCACGTGAACCTAAAGCCAGTACTGCATAACGCAAATGACTCAGGTCACAGGTTTGCGGTAGGATTTTTTTCACAAAACTTGAGGTCAAATCGGGTGCATCACCTGTGCCATAGGTGCTGGCAATACATAACAGTTGGGTGGTGTTTTTAAGGTCTTCAAGGCTGAGATGTTGCAGAGCTTTGACTGTGACAGGCTGATGTGCTTCTTGCAGACTAGTAGCGGTGCGCCATGCCAATTGTTCGGCAGTACCTGTTTGGCTGGCATAGACAATGAGCCAGTGTGCAGCATTTGGGTCGATCTGAAATTGAGTCTGGTTTTGACGTGCAGCAAGAGTCAAACGCTTTTGTTTACGACGTTTTAAATACAGCATCCAACCTGTGACGAAAAACAGCGGCATCATCAATGCAGAAAGCATGGCTAAAAATTGATAAACAGGCCCAAAGAAACTACCGCGATGCACAGGCAACATGCTGCTCATGATTTTTTCATTGAGTTTCTTGTCTGCATAGAGCTGTAATGCAGTGATCTCGGTATTTTGATAATTAAAGGTAGCCGTGTTGCGTGCACGTTCATGCTGTGGAATGGCATCGACAAAAGTGATGTCAATTTCCGTATTGGCTTGTTTGGGCACATTGAAGGTAATGCTTGAATAATCACGTCCTAATTGTTGCGGGAAGTGATGCCACGCTTGATTTAAGGCAAGTTGGATTTGAGCAGCATCTATATTATTTTTCGGTTTTTTATTTTCTGATGATTTCTGCTCTATAGAAGGAGTACTCGATGCTGCATTAAGCTGAGTTGGATCCGAGGCATTCGCACGAGGTTGAGCTTGTTGCTGAGGCTGTGGTCGTTCCACCCCTAGAACTTTGTACATGCCACCACGCCACCAATCATAAGACCAAAACAGTCCAGTACAGGCTAAAATCAGATAAAAAATGATGACCCATGTGCCTACAACAGCATGTAAGTCCCAAATAAAATTGCGCCCTTTAAGTTGGGGTTTAATTGCGAACCATTGTTTGAATGAATGACGTTTTGGCCAGCGTAAATAAATGCCACTTAACACAAAGAAAATCAGAATAAGCGTACATGCGCCTGTGATTTGTTTACCGACTGGCCCAACGGTTAAATTGCGGTGTAATTGCTGAATAAACTGAAAAAATTCGCGTCCTTTAACTTTTGGAAGTTCTTCTGCCGAATAGGGATTGATGAGAATATTTTGCCCGCGTTTTGAACCTTCTTTGGCAATATTAATGCTTGAGGAGGCCGCAGGGTCTTTGGCAATGCTAATGCTATTGATTTTATAATCGGGTTGTACTTGCTGAAAATGTGTATAGATTTCTGCAGGGCTTAGTTTGGCTTTCTGCTCAACTTGTACCTGATAACTGTTCGGATTCATCCATTTTAGAATTTCTTGTTCGTAGGAATAAATCGCACCTGTCACGCCCATGAGTGACAAGATCAGTCCTGCAGTAATACCAAGGAACCAGTGAATTTGGAAAAAGGCTTTCTTCAGCATAAGCGTTGGTTGTTGAGTATGAATTGTGATGCAGAATAATGCAGAGATGAAGTTAATGCAAATGCTATTTATTCTCATTATCGTTCATTGTTTTAATTTTAAGCAAAAAAAACCTCCATCACAGGGGATAGAGGTTTATTTTTAGATCGGGATATTTAGATTTGCTTGGCTTCGCCTGCAGCTTCAGTCAAATGCTTGCGAATGGTGTTGAACGAAAAGTTCTTGCTGTCCATGCGCTTAGGCAGAATATAAGCACCTTGCTGACCTTTTACTTTGAAGTTCATCAAGATAAACTCAGGGGTATTGTACCATTCATACACATCTTTCCAGCCAATTGCACCCACGCCTTCTTGAGCGCCCATTTGCTGACGCATCACGATACCGTGCGGCTGTACGCCTAAACGAATCCCTTTAATTTCTTGAACAGGAAATTCATTCATTTTTCGCTTAACGTACCATTCCAAGCCGTATTTACGCACGAGCAGGTAGAGCACCACACAGACAATGGCAACCCAGCAGAAAATTGTCGAATAATTTTTTAATAGCAGAATGCCTAAAATGGAAAGGGCAACAATCACACCCATAATAATCCATGCTTTCATGCCAATTTTATTGGTACTGCGCCAAATTACCAGTTGTGCGTGACGTTGTTCTTCTTCAGAAACTTCGTAGATCACAGGCTGTAGGGTATAGGCGTATAAACTTTTCGCGGTCATAGTGAAACTAACAAATTTAAAACTATAAAAAGTTTAGCATTAATTGCTGTCATGCAGTGAGTATATTGTCGCAAAATCATGCTAAGGTCGGTGAATACTTGTGCAGCTTAGGGCGAATAAGTAGGCACTGACCGTTTGCAGGATTGTTTATAAAGACGCCAGTTCCGTTGCATCTTGATCATGTTCGTGGCTTAAACTTTGTTTTAAGCGACTTAATTGCTGCAAGATACTCATCATCAAAGATAATTGCTGCAAAATAATCAATGATTTTTGATCTTCTTCTTTGTTTTGGCTTAAACGCTGACGAATGGTTTGCAGCATGTTTTGTGCGCTTAAATCTGGCGTTTCATCTTTCAGTAAAGCACCTTGAATATCGTCCATCGCTTGATCGAGCAGTTGCAAGACTTCCTGATCATCAATTTTGTCACGATGTGCACCAAGTGCAGCAATATAGCTAATAAAGGTGTGATTTAGACACAAGAACTCAAAGGCTTGAGCTTTTTGATTGGGGTCAAAATCAGGTTCGGTGGCGAGTGTTGAAATCAGTGAAGCAACTTCTGCATCGGTATTGTGAGCAGCACGGCGTACCACACGGTAATTCAAGCCGTTATTGCGTCCATTTTTATATTGTTCAATCACTTCTGCTAAATAGCCACATTGCGCGGTGAGTGAGCGGCGAATCGTGCGTGATAAACGGCGGAATTTCCAGTCGGGGAAGATAAAACTCACGCCAAACCATGCTAGCGCACAACCAATTAAGGTATCGACCATACGAGGTACGGCTGCGGCATAGCCCAAACCTTCTAGGTTAAAGTTCATCAGCGCCAAAATGGTCATAAAGGCAGTGGCTTGTGCATATTGTTTACTGCGCAATTCAAAGAACAACATGCCACTAATCACTAAAACCAGTAATTGCCCTTCAACGGACGGTACAAAATATAAAATGGTGTAGCCGACTACAATCCCTGCTAACGTCCCAATAATACGCAAACGTAAACGCCGTTTGGTGGTGTTAAAGTTAGGCTGCATCACAAACAGGGCGGTCAGTAAAATCCAGTAGCCATATTGAATGTTGGTGACTTGCACAAAAATATAGCCAATCAACAGCACAATCGACAAACGAATGGCGTGGCGGAACAAAACCGATTCGGGGGTTAAATGCTGCTTAATCCGAATGACAATATCATCCCAACTTTTTAAGTCATCATCTTTCAGTTGCTGTTCAATATGTTTGGATTTATCCAGTTTAATATTACGTTCGGTTTCAAGGTTACGCAGTTGAGCATCAATTGATTTCAGGTTTTGGTATAAGGCAAACAGTGCATTAATCCAGACTTGGTCATATTGCTGTTCACTGCGCAGTTTTTCTAAAGACTGTTTAAGATTTTCAAAAGCATGTTTAAAACGCTTGTTATGCACATAAGGTTTACGATGCAAAATGCTTTCGCTTAAATCTTTACAGGCTTTGCCTTGAATCGACAAAATACGCTGGAAGCGAAATAAAATATCGCTGTGCTGAAATATTTTCGCCAGTTTTTGATAATCAATATGTGCAGAGTCGGCACGTTCGTGAATGTCTTGTGCGACAAAATAATATTGTAAGCTGCGTCGGGTATCTTTTTGCCCACGGTCGCCTTTTAAACGGGTCAGTAAAGCGGTTTTTAAGTCGTTAAAAATCGCAATTAATTTGCCATTTTCAAGTGATAAATCAATGATACTTTGTTGATAACTCGGTGCAGTCATATCCACATCAAATAGATTTGATTTGGCAAATAAAAAATCACCCAAAGAAGAATAACTGAGTGAAAGTTTGTCTTGTAAGGCACGAACAGGGAACAGTAAAAAGCTGATGGTCGAAATTAAGCCGTACCAAATTGCGCCCGAAACCAAAAGCAGCGGCTGCATGTACCAGTCATCAAATAGGTTGACGCCAAGCATGGAATAGACTGACACCACCAAACAGCCATAAGAAATGGTGGCATAACGTCGTCCGAGCGAACCGAGCAAAATTAAGACAATACACGACAGGATTAAGCCTGTAGCAAATAAAATAGGATGCGGAAATAAAAACTGAATTGATGTGGCGGTAACAAAGAAACCAATATAAGTATAGAGCTGATTGACAATACGCACCGAAAAACGGTCATCAATATCACTCAAACCTGCGGCAAGCACACCTAAAGTTAAAGGAATAGTGGCAAGCTGCATCCCCATAAAATAGGGAACAAAAGCAGTTCCCGCAAATGCAATGAGCATGCGGATGTTATACATAAATGTGGTGTTATAGGTCGCTTGTTTGAGCTTTATCAGCCAAGGTTTCAACATCATTCCTTTAAGTAAACTTTTCTGTCTAAACAGAGATTTATGCTGCAAGATGAAGGTTTGCGTACATTGTAACTGTAGATGAGATGTTTAGAGTACCTAATATGTGAAAATTCATCTTTGATCACAACAAATCATACTATGGAGCGTGTAAGCTTGTCTGTACATCTGTCATTTCATCATAAAATATGAGCATATCGAAAACGCTGCCAAGTTCAAGCAGTACGCCACCATCTAGGCAACAACCCAACATGCGGCAATATTCGACTGCGTGGATTTTATTGTTGGCGTTATTGACTTCGCTTGGACCTTTATCGATTGATATGTATTTGCCTGCCTTGCCCGTTATGGCAAGCGAGTTTGGCGTATCGACCCAAATGGTCGCAAACAGTTTGCCTGCCTACTTTTTAGGTTTGGCATTGGGTCAACTGATTTACGGGCCGCTGAGTGATCGGATTGGACGTAAGCCGCCTTTATATTTTGGCTTGGCACTATTTTCACTCGCCAGTATGTTGTGTGTGTTTGCACAAAATGAATGGGGACTGATTGCTGCACGTATTTTGCAGGCTTTGGGTGGCTGTGTGGGTGTGGTAATTGCACGAGCAGCTATTCGTGATCGCTTGGATTTGCAAACATCCGCTCAAGCTTTTTCGAGCATGATGATTGTGATGACCATTGCGCCCATTATTGCACCTACGCTGGGCGCATGGGTACTTAGATGGATGAATTGGCAAGCTATTTTTGTAGTGCTGACCTGCGTTGGAATTATTTGCTGTTTATGTGTGCACTTCTTTTTTAAAGAAACTTTGGCGAAAGAACGTCGTTTAAATTTGAACTTTCAGCAAGTACTGACCTTATATTTTGCCATTTTAAAAGATCGTGATTTTCGTTTTCCAATGTTGGCAGGCTGTCTGACTGGTGGAGCATTGTTTTGCTATATCAGCGGTTCAAGTGCAGTCATGATGGATCAATATGGCTTGAGTGAAACAGCTTTTGCTTATGTGTTTGGTGCCAATGCGATTGGTATTATGCTGTTTTCGACCTTGAATAAAAAAATCAGTGGCAAATTGGGTGTGTTACAACGCTTAAAATTGGGCAGCATGATTCAACTGAGTGGTGCGGTCATTCTACTGCTTGCAGGTAGTTTGGGGTATGCACCTTTGGCATTGGTGATGGTCGGTTTATTTCTTGCCGTGTCTGGGATTGGTTTTACAGGCCCGAATGCCATGGCACTAGCTATGGCAAAACAAGGCGCACGTGCAGGAACAGCCAGTGCGGTCATGGGCAGTGTGCAATTCTTTTGTGGCTTGATTGGTGGAGTGTTACTCAACTTTTTAACAGGCAGTGCTTTGCTGAATATGGCTGTATTAATGCTGCTATTTATTGGGTTTGGGATGTTTGCCGTTTTTCATATTTTGCAACCTCAATCAGATTGAGTTGGGGTCAATACTTTTTCAAATGGTGATTTTTTTCGAAAAAATCGGGCTTTTTAACAGAACTGAAATATATACAATAGTCTAATGGTGGTGTAAATACTTGAATAATCAACCTATTTAAGGTGTTGAATTTTATATGGTTTAATTGTTTGAATCTGTAATTATGATTAATTGTGATTTCTTATTCGGGAAAACTGATTTTAATAAACGTCATAACTTGATAGATTGAAGCCTGTAATAAATGACACAAATTGTAATATTTTAAATATTTGGGTGTCTTGGACTATTTGGCAAAAGTGTTTTGATTTTTAAGCCATTTTTATAATTCGATGTGAAATCGATAGATGACGAACAAAATCATCATGCACGGATGCAGCGTTGTTTTATTTTGGAGAGATAAATGAGTCAATTACTCAACGGTCAATTTATGATCAAAGGTTTAGCTATCGCCGTTACAACATTAATGGTAGGTACTGCACACGCAGCAAAAACTGAGCAACAACAAATTCAAGAACTTCGTCAAGAAGTTGAAGCGTTAAAATCATTAATTCAGCAACAACAGCAAGTACAACAACAACAGCAAACTCAAATTGCCCAAGTACAACAGGCGAAGCCTGCTGCACCTGCAACTGCATTAAGCAGTTTAAAGTCTAAATCTGGTGCAGATGTTTCTATTTATGGTTTTGTACGTGGTGATGCAAACTATATTATTAAAGGTGCTGATAATGACTTTAACTCGGCAAGTACGAGTAAAGAAGAAGCAAGTGACAAATTACGTGCTACTGCCAAAGTAACTCGTTTAGGTTTAGACTTTAATACACCTGTTGGTGACAACAAAGTAGGTGGTAAAGTTGAGGTTGACTTTGCGAGTGCCGCAGAGAATTTACGTATTCGCCATGCTTATTTAACTTTAAATAATTGGTTATTCGGTCAAACTACATCGAACTTCTTGTCTAATCATGCACCAGAAATGATCGACTTTAATACAAATATTGGTGGTGGTACAGCACGTGTACCGCAAGTTCGTTACAACTATAAATTAGCCCCTGCAACACAATTATTTGTTTCTGCCGAAGAAGGTAATAGTGCAGCAACTGAACTGAAAGTTACAGAAGAAAAAATTAGAAATGATTTGGGTGTTGTAACTGAAACTAAAGTTAAGAGAGAAAATGTTTCATCAAATGTGACCTATCGTGCCCCAGTAATTACTGCTAAATTGGTTCAAGGCTTTGCGGAAGGTAAAGGCTCAGCTTCTGCACGTGCATTAGTAGAACACTATAAAGCTACTTCTGGTGATGATAAAACAGGGTGGGGTGCAGCTGTAGGTGCGAATTATCAAGTTGCTGAGCCACTTAAAGTTTCAGCTGATGTATCTTATGTACAAGGCAACAGCAACTATTTATATGGCAGTAACTCAGCATTCTTCGTAGATGCAGATGGTGACATTCAGCAAAATGAAGCGATTGGTGTACAAGTGGGCGCAACTTATAAGTTCTCACCACAACTACGTTCAACTCTAGCTTATGGTGCACTATTTGCAGATGATGGTACAGACTATGCACGTTTAAACACTGGTGCTAACGAGAAAGTACAACAAGCATGGATCAACTTTATCTATTCACCTGTAAAACCAGTTGATTTAGGTATCGAGTATCTAAATGGTGAACGTGAAACATTTGCTGGTGAAAAATTCAGTGATGATCGTGTAGGCTTTATGGCACGTTATAGCTTCTAAGTTTTAGTACTTTTAGCGAAACCAAAACAGAGCTTAATATTAAGCTCTGTTTTTTTTATTTTGAAAATTTATGTTATTCACTCAATAACTTAAATTTTATCTGGTTTAAAGGAATATTGTAACTTTCTCTTATAGCAGAACACAATCATTAAAATTTTTAGAAAAAACCGAAGAAAATAGCAGCTTTTTGTCAAAAAAAATGCATAATGATCGACCTTTAATCTTGCTGTTTTTTGTCAAGTGGTTGAATATCTTTATCGGAAGGTATTTATCTACCTCAGATATTTTGGAGCTTATATGAGATTACCTCTCAGTGTTAAGCCGATTCAGTTGTTTGCACTCGAAGTCACCCCGAAAGTGAAAATGCTGTCTTTTGTCTTTCTTTTCTTCTGTTCTAGGCAAACGCAGATGATAACGCTTGAGTGAAACCAAAGGATGGGTTGGCTTAGCGAAATGCATACCTCTTAAACTTCGGTCAAATACGATACTGTTTACATACTTTGTATTGCGGCATTTTTTAGTTGATTTAGAGTCATAGTGATGCAAATGCTTTGGTTTGCATAGACAGCTCTTCATCGTATTAAAAACAATCTGCAATCACTATATGGATATTGCCATGGAATTTACTTTTAACGCGTTTTATACGCTGATTGCTGCGGTCATCGTCCTGCTCTTAGGGCGACTTTTAGTCAATAAAATTGATTTTTTAAAACGCTATAATATTCCTGAACCTGTTGCAGGTGGTTTGGTTGCCGCTATTGTTTCATTGTTGGTGAATCAATTTTGGGGTTATAGCATTACCACCAGTAGCGCATTGCAAACTAGCTTTATGCTTATTTTCTTCGCCTCGATTGGTTTAAGCGCGAACTTCACAAAATTGCGTCAGGGCGGAATCGGTTTAATTATTTTCTTGATTGCAATTTCCACATTTATTGTGTTGCAAAACATTGTCGGCATTAGTCTTGCAACATTGTTAGGTATTGATCCACTAATTGGTTTAATTGCAGGATCGATTACTTTAACTGGCGGTCATGGTACAGCAGGTGCGTGGGGTGAAATTTTAGAAACCCAATATGGTATTCAAGGTGCTTTGGCACTGGGCATGGCAAGTGCGACCTTTGGTTTAATTATTGGTGGTTTAATTGGTGGTCCACTGGCTAAAACTTTAATCAATCGTCATCAATTGGCTGTACCACGTACCGACGAACAAATTGAAAAACGCGATAATACGCCTGCGGATCAAGATTCCAATGAGTTTATTCCATTTGAATATCCGCATCAGGTTCGTTTAATTACAGCAGATAATGCAATTACTACTTTAGGTTTATTTGCAGCGTGTTTGGCATTTGCCGAATTTATGACAGGCGCTGCCAAAGGCACGATGTTTGAATTACCAACTTTCGTTTGGGCATTGGCGGGCGGTGTGGTTCTGCGTAATGTCTTAGAAAGTATTTTTAAAGTTAATATTTTTGACCGTGCGATTGATGTGTTTGGGAATGCATCTTTATCGTTATATTTGGCGATGGCGTTGTTGTCACTCAAACTATGGCAATTGGCCGATTTGGCAGGTCCGTTGATGGTGATTTTAGGTGCGCAAGCACTCACAATGGCGTTATATGCAGCTTTTGTGACCTTCCGTCTTATGGGGAAAAACTACGATGCAGCCGTGTTGGCAGCAGGACACTGTGGTTTTGGGATGGGGGCAACGCCAACAGCAGTCGCCAATATGCAGGCCATTACCAATATGTATGGTCCATCTTATAAAGCGTTCTTGATTGTGCCGCTGTGTGGTGCATTCTTTGTCGATTTAATTAACGTTGCGGTGATTCAATCTATTCTAAAATTCTTTGGTGGCTAAGCTCCAAAGCATTCAGGCTTGATTCAGTCATCCACAAAAAATGCCAGTTCAATTGAACTGGCATTTTTATTTGATCTGTAGCATTTTTCATTTAAGCCATGAAATGCAAGAATGCTGTATAGACCAGGAAACTACCAATTAAACTGAGCCAAACAGGTAGTTTGGATTTTAATAATCCAATCACCAAAACAATAAACAGCAGATCAACAATACTCAAAATATGACGCTGTGCCATTTCGAGCACCATATACAGCAGCAAACCGACTACAGCTGCATTAATACCTGTTACCGCATGACGGATATAGGCTTGCTGCATTAACCAAGACCAATAAGGCAAGGTCGCAAATACCAAAAAGAAAGACGGCAGAAAAATCGCCAACGTGGCTAAAGTCGCATTCAGCAGCATAGATTCTGTCATTGTAATCAAACTGCCCAAATATGTTGCAAAGCTGAACAGTGGACCAGGCACCAATTGCGCTATGGCATAACCCAAATCGAACTGTTCTGCACTGACTAAGCCTGTGCTAACAAAATCTTGATGCAATAAAGGCAAAATGACATGCCCTCCGCCAAAGACCAAAGATGCGGCTTGATAGAAACTTAAATTGGCTGCATAGAGTAATTGAGGTTGCAGCCAGTTTAGACCTGACAGCACAATAAAGGGTGCAACAAAAAGTACTGCCCAAAATACAGCATAACGACGATGTTTGAGTAAATGTGCCGCAGTAAAATGAGTATCTGTCGCCGTTGTATTGGTGGATGCTGGTGCAGCAGTCGGTGCTGCGCGTTTCGCCATCCAAATGCCAAAACAAGCGGCAATCAGAATCACCAAAACTTGATTGAAGCTCAATGGCATTAGATAAATAAATAGGGCAGAAGCAAACATTAAGGCATATTGCCAAACCGTTTTACAAAAACTACGCAACATTTGCCAAAATGCCCAAGCCACCACGGCCAATACGATCAGTTGAATACTGTGAAAGCTATTTGACGACAGTACATCTAAATATTGATGTCCCAAAACTGCAACCAAAGCCATAAACAACGCTGAAGGTAGGGTGAAACCCAACCAAGCTAGGACTGCACCCCAATAGCCTTTTTGCAAATAACCAATCGCTAACCCCACCTGACTACTAGTTGGGCCAGGTAAGAGTTGTGCAAGTGCGACAATTTGTGAATACTGGGATTCATCTAGCCATTTGAGTTGTTGCACAAAACGCTGATGGAAAAACACCAAATGCGCTGCAGGCCCACCAAAAGACAGACAGCCTAATTGCAGAAAAATCCAGAATAATAAGGAATAAGAAGGTGTTGGCATATAATTTTAGACAGATTCGACTTGTGCGCCACTGTAGTCGCTAGACGTGACAGTTTAACGAATTACTACAAGGATCGGTTAAAATAATAGATAGACTATGGGCGCTCATGCAAGGTAAAAACAGAGAGCATAACTGTTGACGTTAAGAGGGTTGCTGTATCAAGTAGGCTGATCAACCTTGACACGATTGATGGTGAAATATCGACTGAAACCTATGGATTCAAGAAGGTCATTATGAAAACTGGGTATGTATCTCTTACAGCATTACTGATGGTGGGATGTCAGGTGGTGCCATCGCAGCAGCAATTTTCGACTCAAACTTTGCGTGAGTCGCAGCCCGTGGTTGAAGCAGAGTCACGCCTGAATCAAATTGATTTTCGTCAGTTAAAACAACAAAAAAAACGTCCAGTTGTCGCCTTGGTTTTGGGCAGTGGTGGCGCACGTGGTTATGCACATATTGGGGTGATTGAAGTACTTGAGCAGTACGGTATTCATCCTGATTTTATTGTGGGCAGCAGCGCAGGCAGCATTGTCGGTTCAATTTATGCCAGTGGTAAAAATGCACAGCAATTACGTGAAATTGCCATGAATATGAAAGCCAGTGATGTGCGGGATGTGACTTTAGATTTAAAAGGCTTTTTTGATGGTAAAAAAGTTGAAAATTATGTCAATGCACAAGTCGATCAACTCCGTTTGGAGCAATTTAAAATCCCGATGTACGTGGTGGCGACTGAATTAAAAGAAGGCAAAAAAGTTGTATTTAATTATGGCAATACGGGTCAAGCGGTGCGTGCGTCAGTGTCTATCCCAAGTATGTTTGTACCTACTAAAATTGCAGAACATGAATATGTCGATGGTGGTTTAGTGAGCCCTGTACCTGTCAAGGTTGCACGCGATTTAGGGGCAGATATTGTGATTGCCGTGAATATTTTGGCGCAGCCTATTCATACTGAAACCAGTAATGTGTGGGGATTGTTTAACCAAAATATTAATATTATGCAAAAGCATTTGGCCAATGAAGAATTGAAACTGGCAGATGTGGTCATTCAACCCGATTTACGTGAAAAAGCCCATATTTTTGATGTGAAAGGGCGCGAAGCGACCATGTTGGCAGGCGCAGAAGCAACTGCAGCGCAATTAAATAAAATCGATCAGGTCTATCAACAGCATCATTATGCGCATGGGCATAGAATTGTAGACTATAAAGTGAGTAATACTTTTGGGCTTTATGGACAGTTTAAATAGCTGTCCAGATCCTTCATTTAGGTCAATTCAATGAAATCAACAGATTTAACTTAAGTCTAATTAGGTGCTTGATAAAAATAACTTTAATGTTAGATTGCTTAGATTTATTCTTTGTAAGTATTTGATATTATAGTTTAAAAATAAAGATACCATAAAGATATCTAAATACTGAGATGAGGTATTTAGACTTAAAATCAATTTTTTAGCGTGTTCTTTCGCACCGTTTCCATTTATTCTATGTAGCATTTACTGAATTCGTTTTTTAAGCAGTTTACCAATTGAACATGCTTCCAAGACCGCCTAACTTTTGTGCTTCAGGACTTTAAAACTTTATAAAAAATCGAGGGGATACTTCATGCACGGCTTTGAAATTGGACAGCAGGTGAAACTTGCTACTATGGAGCAAGTTATTTTTACAGTGACGATGATTAATCCAGATGGTTCTTATGTGATTGAAGCTGCACTGAGTACCGAACAAACTTTGACTTATAGCAATGTGTCGCAGGAAATGCTGCGCTTGGTTTAAATGTCGCAGCGAAGTTTGAAAATTTACGGGGAAATTGAACTTTTTTTCGTGTAAATTCGCCGAAATTTGCTTGAATAATCCATTGAATAAAAGATTTTAGATTGTTTTTTGAACACTTGAATCAGGGGGATTCACGTAATATTCAATTTGAACAAATATTCTAAAAAATCAGAAATGGATTAAAAAATAACAGCTTGGGAGTCTTAGTCTTTAGTCTTATAATTTTAAATAAATGTTATCATAAACAATATAAATAATAATGATGCAGTTGTTGCCGAAATGAACATTCAAACTTTTATAAACGCGATATAATAATACGCTCATATCTTACTGTCTTTAAAAGAGTCTAGAGAACGCGATGTCACCATTAGATCAAATTGCCCCAGTGTTAGATGACCAGTCAGAATTAACCATGACCGTGTTAATGACACCCGACATGGCAAATTTCTCAGGGAATGTACATGGTGGAACAATTTTAAAACTATTAGACCAAGTGGCGTATGCATGTGCGAGCCGCTATTCTGGTAGTTATGTGGTGACCCTTTCGGTTGATAAAGTGAACTTTAAAGAGCCGATTCATGTGGGTGAATTGGTGACTTTCCTTGCTAGTGTGAACCATGTGGGTCGTACTTCAATGGAAATAGGGATTCGTGTAGAAGCACAAAATATTCAAAAGCGTACAGTGCGCCATACCAACAGCTGTTACTTCACTATGGTTGCAGTCGATGAAAATGGTAAACCAAAACAAATCCCTGCGTTGAAATTAGACAATGACTGGAAGCGTTGCCGTTTTGAAGCAGCAGAGCAACGTAAAGTTGCACGTTTGCAAGAAAATCATCATCCATCTTGCAGCATTTATAAGAAAACTGAACAAAACTAAGTTTTCATCAAATTTAGCTGAAAACCTGTTTGCAATTGTAGACAGGTTTTTTTGTGCCTATTTTTTAATTTTGTCCAAGGCAATATTGATTAGTTATGCAGATAAACAAAAACTGAGTAAACCGAGAGAGTGGCGGAAAACTCAGTTTTTGTATTCGATTTACATTTTTAAATGTATCTAAGTTTTAAGGCTGTTGCGTCGATGCAGCAGGGGTTTCAGTGCTTGCTTCAGATGCAGGTTGTGCAGCAGCTTGTTCTGAAGCTGGTTCAGCCACAGTTTCCTGCGTTGAAACAACCACTTTTTCCTGTTCTGTTGCTGTCGATTCAGCCTTTGCAGCAAAAGTAGTTGCAGTGGCAAAAGCAAAAGTTGAAGCGAGTAAAATTTGTGTCAATTTCATGGTTTGGCATCCTTATTTAAAGTTTTTCATGAGTAGTAGGGAGTGCTCAGCACAAGCATTAAGTAAAAAAACTTATTGCGGCTAAAGTGTTCAAGTCAGTCATCACCTGATTTGAACGGGCTGAACAGGAACTCATGCTAAAGAGCCAAAGCTATGGGATCAATGCTTGCAACAAAGCAAAACAATGACGGTTACTTGAACCGCACAATGATGATGAATAGGTCGTAGTTTGGTAATTTTTGTTTTAAATATGCAGTCAAATCCAATCAAAATGGCTGTGTTTTCCGCAATAAAATTGCGTGGTTGGCAATAAAACATAACATCAAGCGGCTAAAACTCGTGTATTTCCCCAAATAAGTTGCAGATCATCACGTAATAAATGTAAGCGAATTTTTCAAATCATGATGGTGATAGATGTGCTGAAATGAATAAATTTCAGTGTGTTTAGATTCAGATTGAACTAATCGCTAAACTTGCTTAGCATGCTTGAGTTGTTTGAAATTCAATAAAGTGAGCTTATTTTGAAATTAATTGCACCACAAAAAGCAGTCCCGACGCATATTATTTCTGGTTTTCTCGGTGCAGGAAAAACCACCTTATTGAAACAGTTACTCAGCCAAAAACCAGAACATGAAGTTTGGGCGGTGCTGATGAATGAATTTGGACAAATCGGGGTCGATCAACAACTCTTACCTCAGCAACAGGGTTATCAAGTCAAAGAATTATTGGGCGGTTGCTTATGTTGTAGCAGCCAATTGCCTATGCAAATTGCTTTGTCGCGTTTATTGTCCGAAGCGAAGCCTGACCGTTTATTCATCGAGCCGACAGGTTTGGGGCATCCTGCGCAACTCTTGGAACAACTGACCGAACCACATTGGCATACGCATTTATCGATGCGCGCCTTGGTGACGGTAGTAGATGGTTCGCGTTTGCATGATCAGGCGTGGACGCAGCAAAACCTGTATGCCGATCAGCTCAAAGCTGCACAAATTATTGTGGTGTCACATGCAGACCAAATGCAGGCGGCAGATGAGCAAGCCCTCATACAACTACAACAGGAATATCAAGCCTACGCGCAAAAATGGTTGAAAGCAGAACAGGGTCATCTGGCTTTGACCGAAATGGATATACCGTATGTCGGTACACAGCGTAAAACTCAGCCGTTGCTAAAATTGCAACAGAAGGTCAGCTCTACAAATCTGCAAGAGTCTGCAGAAATCAAACAATTGCCATATCACTATTTCGAAACTGCACAAGGATATGCAGTCGCAGGTTGGAAATTGCCTAAACGTTGGCAATTCGACTTTTATCCCTTATTAGATTTACTCTGTGAACAGCAAGATTGGCTGCGTATTAAAGGAATTTTTTATACCAATCAGGGTTGGAAAAGTTTCAACTTCAATCCGCAGCAATTTAATTATCAATCTACCGATGAAGGCATAGACAATCGGTTGGAAATTATTTATCAAAGCGAGCGTGATTGGGAAAAATTTGAGGCTGAACTATTGGCGTATCGGGTCGATGCTGCTGCGGTTCTAGACTGAAATCTATACGTTATCGGGCAAACGATACAGCAAAATCACAGAAAATCCATTATGCTTAGTGGCAAATTTAAACATAGTTTTAGGAATAGACAATGGCGCTGAAAGCGACAATTTATAAGGCAGATTTGAACATTGCCAATATGGATGTGCATCAATACGGTGACTATCAGCTCACCATGGCATTGCATCCTTCTGAAACTATTGAGCGATTGATGGTGCGTATTTTGGCATTCGCACGTTATGCAGATGAAGCTTTGGAATTTACCAAAGATTTATTTGAAACCGATGAGCCTGCTTTGTGGGAAAAAGACTTAACAGGGCAGTTAATTAAGTGGATTGAAGTCGGTTGCCCAGATGAAGACAAAGTCAAAAAAGCCAGTTCGCGTTGTAAGCAAGTTGCGATTATTGCTTATGGTTCATCGGTAGATGAATGGTACAAACGTAACAGTAAAATCAAAACTTTAAATAATGTTGAAGTGTGGCAACTATCGCCAGCGAGTACCGAAGCCGTTCAAGCTTTATGCGAACGTACCATGCAATTGCAGTTGAATGTAATGGATGGCGAATGGACATTGATTGGCGATCAGGCACAGGCTCAGATTGAGTGGACACAGTTGCAATAACACTTGCACGAGTTGGAAATTATCTTAAACATCGAAGTGTAAATATTTGGAGATGAACATGAGTGCAGAATTAGAAATTATTGATTTGGTGGTGGGTGAGGGGAAAGAAGCGGTTAAAGGCGCTTTAATTACTACGCATTACACAGGCTGGTTGGAAGATGGCACCAAGTTTGATTCATCCTTAGACCGTGGTAACTATTTTGAAACCGTGATTGGTACAGGTCGTGTCATTAAAGGCTGGGATCAAGGCATCATGGGGATGAAAGTGGGTGGTAAACGCAAACTGATCGTACCTGCGCATTTGGCTTATGGTGAGCGCAAAATGGGCAATATCATTCCTGCTAATTCTAATTTGATTTTTGAAATTGAATTGTATGATGTGAAAACACGCGATCAATAAACACCTTTCAACTTAGCCAAACCGCTAGAATTTAAGTCATTCATCCGATGCCAGTAAGGTCTAGCATAAATGACTTAATTTTTTACTTCAAATTTAGTGCAAGAACGATTAGATTAAAAAACAAGCACAATAGGACTTTTGCATTTTTGAATTTCACTCGGATGTGGCACAAGTGTGCATTACTCTTCTTAATTTTACTGTGCAGTGTACTCACACCACCGCGTGTGTTGGCGCAGTATGAGTCTGCACCTAAATCTTATTATCTACATCAAGAACTGCTGAATTCTGTTCAATTTACTGAAGATAAAACGAGTATTTTGAGTGGGCAATGGTTGTTTTATCCGCAACAATTAATTCAAGAACCCAGTGCGGTACTGGCATCGAATACCGTTGAATTGCCTGCTTCATTTGAAGATTTAATGGGCAATGCCAATACTTACGGCACTTTTATTGGGCACTTTCAAATTCCAAAAGAATTTCTAGGCAGACGTATTGCGATTTGGATTCCCAACCAATATGGCGCCTATCGGGTATTTTTAAATGGCGATCCACTGGTGCGTGTTGGCACAGTCGGTGCAGATGCGAGTAGTCACCAAACCGAAAATGCCCCACGAATTGCATATTTTGTTCCTGAAAGTGAATATTTTACCCTGACCATTCAAGCGTCTAGCTTTCAGAGCTTGCAAGGTGGTTTAAAAAATCCAATGAAAATTGGTTTAAGTCGCACCATCAATCAACAGTATCAGCGTTTGATGATGAGTATTGCCATGATTTGTGGGGCAGTACTTGGTATTGGTTTGTTTACCTTGATGTTTTCGGCATTTAGTCTTGCAAATGGTGGAAAGACCAAGCGTATTTTTATTTTCGGCATTTTTATTGTTTTTCTGGCATTACACAATTTATTTTCTGCACCCTATGCCTATACCACTTTCCTGAATTTAAGTTGGTCTTGGGGAATAAGACTCGAATATTTATTTAGTTTTTTAGCGATTTTATTTTTCCTGAGTTATATGTTTTTGCTCAGTTCGCGCTATTTGCATCGTTGGGTATTTAGCGCGGCAATGCTGTTATTGAGCTTTAATATTGGGGTGACGCTGTGGGCAGAACCCACTATTTTTCAGCAGTTGGCATTTTATAGTTCTTTTTTCTTTGTGCTGATTTTGGCAAATTTTGCTTATGGATTTTATCAAACCCTGCATTCAGGAGAGGATTATTCCAAAATTAATTTTTGGGCAGTAATTATTCTGTGTGGCACATTTATTCATGATTTTTTATTAATGCTGAATTTGGTCAATTCCATTCATTTATCTTTTATTTCGACCAGTGTTTATGCATTGCTCATCATGTTTCAGCAGGCACGAAATTATGCCTACCATAACTTACGCATTGAACGCTTGAACCAAAAACTGATTCATTTAAACAGCTCGTTAGATTTAAAAGTGCAGGAACGCACTGAACAACTCAGTCTTTTGAATGAAAAACTGGAAATACAGATTAAAACCGATGCATTAACAGGGGCATATAATCGCCGTGCATTAAATGAAGAAATTCAGCGTTTGTATTTTGAAACCTTGCAAAATAAGCGACATATTTTGGTCTTTGCGATGCTCGATGTCGATTATTTTAAAAAATACAATGATCATTATGGGCACTTAAAAGGCGATCAAATTCTGCAAAACCTAGTTAAAGTTTTACAAGATACTTTGCCTAAAAATGCGTTTGTGGCACGTTATGGGGGTGAAGAATTTGCCATTTTACTGCACGATATTCCGCAACCTGCGATTGCACCACTCATGCAAAAGGTCTTGCAGGCTGTGCGTGATGCAGCTTTTGAGCATGTAGCACGAGAAGACCATAAACAATATGTGACTTTAAGTATCGGTGTAGCGTGGATGACTCGCGCACAAGCGTATACGCACGTGGATGATTTTATGAAAGCTGCAGATGCGCATTTGTATCAAGCCAAACATGCAGGACGCGATCAGGTAGTAATTCAAACTTAATATGTTGACGCTACTCTACATGGCTTAAAGATAGCTCTGAATTTTTTGTTGAAGTTGTACGACAGAAACATTGCCCGACAGTCGTTCAACAATTTGCCCATCTTTAAAAATCAGAGTGGTCGGTAAACCAAAGACTTGATAACGCAAAGTTAAAATTGGAGATTGATCGACATTCACTTTGCCAAACTTTACCGAAGCATCAAAAAGTTGGGCAAGCTGCTCAAAAAATGGTGCATTTTGAACACAAGGCGTACACCACGTCGCATAAAAACGAATCACCGCAACGCCTGTTTCATATTCAAACTCACGGTAATTATTTTCGTTGTATTCCACAATTTCTGACATCACATACTCTTTAATCATAAATAAAAATTTAATCACGCATGAAACACCACGGCATGAGAATTATACCTAAGTTAATCTGGGTTTTAATGCTTTGCTGTTTTATGTTCAAATAGTCAGAATTCATATCAGCATCAAACAATCAGGGATTTGCCATGACACAAAACACAATGCAGCAGATTATTATCACAGAACCAGGTGGCCCAGAAAAATTAGCCTATGAAACGGTTGCAATACCTGAGCCACAAGCCAATGAGGTTTTGGTCAAAGTACATGCTTTTGGTTTGAATCGTCCTGATATTTTACAGCGTCAGGGTCTGTATCCTATGCCTAAAGGCGTGACGCCAGTGCCAGGTTTAGAAGTAGCAGGTGAAGTAGTTGCTGTGGGTGCAGATGTTAGCCAATTTAAAGTTGGTGATGCAGTGTGTGGCTTAACCAATGGTGGTGGTTATGCAGAATATTGTGTTGTACCAGAAAGCCAGACTTTGACAATTCCAACAGGTGTCAGTTTTGTACAAGCCGCTGCGATACCTGAAACGTTTTTTACTGTGTGGGCCAATGTATTCCAAATGGGCAAAGCCAAAGCAGGTGAAACGGCACTAATTCATGGCGGAACCAGTGGTATTGGTACAACTGCTTTAATGTTGTGCAAAGCCTTAGGTTTAAAAACCTTTGCAACTGTAGGTTCAGATGAAAAAGTACAGGCAATTTCACACCTCACCACAGCAATTAATTACAAGACACAAGATTTTGAACAAGTGATTAACGAAGTGACAGACAATGCTGGGGTTGATGTCATTTTAGATATTGTTGGTGCGCCGTATTTGGAACGTAATTTAAATTTATTACGTCGTGATGGTCGCTTGGTGTATATCGCATTCTTGGGTGGTGCAAAAGCCAAAGAAGTGAAACTTGGTCAAATTATGATGAAGCGTCTTACCATTACTGGTTCGACTATGCGCGCCCGCAATACTGCAGAAAAAGCTGAAATTACCAAAGGCTTGCAAGAGATTGTTTGGCCATTGTTAGCAAAAGGCGAATGTCTGCCAATGATTTATAAAACTTTCCAGTTTGATCAAATTCAACAAGCACATGCCGAAATGGATACAGGTGAGCATGTGGGCAAAGTAGTGGTGGAAGTGATTTAAAGACTCAAAATTTAAAATCAGCCCGCATAAAAAACTGACCGAGTGTCAGTTTTTTTATGCATATTTTTATAGAAGATTTTAACAAAGATTTTTTGAATCTTTTTTAGCAATTATTTTAATCATAATTACATAAATATTCCTTTAAACTACAATTTAACACAATAAAATTTTTCCAAATAGTCAAATATTAAGGAGGTGTAGGACACACCCTGTCAATAATAGAGCTTATCTTTATATTCATTGAATTCATTCTCAAGATAACAAAACGGTTCATGTAAAATAATTTGATAGAGAGAGCAGGCTTATGAAAATTTTATCTGCATATACGACAAAGCACAGTCTACGTGCATTAAAACGGTTACACAAAAATATTGTTCGTCAGCAAATCAATGTTGGGAACTTAAATAAAATGTATCATGCGATGCTACATTTAGAGCGCTATATTGACCGCCTCGATCATGATAAACGCGAAAACTTGTATTAAGTGTAAAGAGCAACCTGTTAATTGTTTTTTACTAAAAAGTACAAGTGAGTTGAAAAGTTAAACCTGTTATTTATTGGATTATTCATTTGAAATAACGGGTTTTAAATAGACGGTAAAATTCAGGAGAAAAACTAAGGGAACAATAAGAAATTTAAAATAAACAAGGATGATCAAAGCTGAAAGATCAATTTTAAACTGCTGCACTGTAATAGGTGCAGCACTGCCTTGTGTGAACAATTGCTTCGGAATGTGTCGAGCTTTTAGCTAAATTGTGCGAAAATAGTGTTTTGCTATTTTTGTCCAAGGGCAGTACATGATTGACCAATCTCCTGAATCATTAAGTGATATCGAAATACTCGACATTTTGCAGTCTATGAAAAGTGATGAGCTAGACACAGAGGCAAAAGAAATTATCCGTAATGGTGGGAAAGCAGGTCGTCAGGAAGCGCATAAAGCAGCGTTGGTGGCACTTAATCAGTCATTCGAAAGCAAATTTGTAGAAGCAGTAAGTTTGGCTTTGCAGTTAAACGAAGCGCAAATGAAAAAAATCCGTTATAAAAAAGACCGTGTACGTATTTTAAAAGCACGTGGCATTGATTATTTAGCCATTGATGGCACAGAAACTGCACAAGTATTGGCTCAGGTTGCACAAGCGATTGTGCGTGAAGATGCTGTGGTGACGCATGATTTGCACAACATTTTTCCTTTCTGGAAAGAGGGCTGGCCGATGGTGCAATTCGACAATGTCTATAAAATTCTAGCTGAAGATATTGCGATTCACTATCAAGCGGTATTGGATGAATTGATCAGCAAATATTAAATAGATATTCAGCTGAATTTCAGAAGTATCAGTTCAGATTTAAAAAAAGCACCACTTCATTTTGATGTGGTGCTTTTTTGTGAATGCGAGAAAATGTAGATGCAATCAGGCTGAACGAATACAAGGAATCTCACTATCCATCTGCTTCAGTGTTGTTTTGTATTTCCTGCGTTTCTACAATTCGTGTCACTAAAAGTTGGTCAATTTTAAAATGATCGACGTCGACCACTTCAAATTTATAACCATCAAAAAGTACAGAGTCGGCAGGACGCGGGATTTTACGTAGCTTATACATCATAAAACCTGCAATGGTTTCATAATTTTCATCATCTGGCATTTCATCAATTTGCAGCGCGTGTTTAATGTCTTCAATTGGTGTACTGCCATCAATCAGCCAAGAATTGTTATCACGTTTAATGATTTGCTGATCTTCTTCAATAGGTGTTACCCAATCGCCCATCACAGTAATCATAATATCAGACAGGGTAATTACGCCCACAACCAACGCATATTCATTAATGACTACGGCAAATTTTTCTTTGGTAGAGCGGAAACGGTCTAAGACTTCAGACAGCGTGAGTGTATCTGGAATGGTTAATACATTACGGATGGTGCTTTCATTTAGTTGTAGTAAAGATTGATTATTGAGGATTCTGACCAAAATATCTTTGGCATCAACATAACCAATCACATCATCAATATTTTCGCTACAGACCAAAAATTTGGAATAAGGATATTCTGCAAGTTTTTGACGAATACTGGCTTCAGATTCCTTTAGGGTAAAAAACACCACATTTTCACGTGTAGTCATACTCGAAGGTACGTTACGTTCTTCGAGTTCAAACACGTTTTCGATAAAGTGATGTTCCTGCTTTTGTAAAACACCTGCTTGAGCGCCTGCATCCATGACTGCAGAAATATCATCAAAGGTAATATTGTCTTCGCGCGTGGTGTTTACTTTGAATAAACGGAACAGCACGTTGGCAATCGCATTAATCATCCATGCCAAAGGCTTGCATACCCGAATAAAAATTTGAATCGGGTTTATGACCGACACCGCAATTTTTTCAGGGGCGATCATCGCCAAACGCTTAGGCATCAGGTCGGCAAATAAAATAAACAGCGAAGTCACTAAGGTAAATGATAAGGCAAAACTAAGCGTTTCAGCCCATGGCCCTTGATAGAAGCGTACAACTAAGTTGTAAAAATAAGGACGGAATGCGCCTTCACCTAAAATACCACCTAAAATGGCAACTGCGTTTAAGCCAATTTGTGAGGCAGCAAAAAAATCAGCTGAGTTTTCTTGTAGGTCTAAAACTTTTTGGGCACGTTCATCGCCTGATTCGGCTAGAATTTTCAGTTTAACTTTACGTGCACCAGCCAACGCAATTTCAGTCAGCGATAAAAAACCAGCTCCGACAATGAGGATGAGGATAATAACAATATTCTGGAAGAGGCTCACGAATCCACCTGTGGATTATATTATTTTAAATATAACAATTTGAATCTTTATTAAATCATGATTAAACAATGAGGAATATCGAAATATTCCTCATCTGAGTATAAGCGTTTGTGCCAATAAGTTCAGTGAATTTTTAATTAATAGGCTGAAAATTGAGAGTTATTCAGTAAAAACTCACGGTTTTCTTCTTCAATCATTTGGCGCGCTACATATAAAATCAATTGGCGTAACCAACGGTGTGCAGGGTGATGATGTAACAACGGACACCATGCCATCTTTAATTCAAATTCTGGAATATAAAATGGTGGGTCTTTAATCAGTAAACTTTGGCTTTTGGCTTGTAAGCGCGCAATACGTGTAGGTAAGGTTGCGACTAAATCTACATTAGACGCGAGTAGTGCAGGCATTTGATAATGACGGGTAAACACCGAAATTTTACGTTTTTGTCCAATACGCTCTAAAGCTTGATCAATCCAACCCAGTCCCGCTTGTTTCTCTGGATTCACACCAAAACCAACGCCCATACCTGTTTTAGAAACCCAAATATGTTGTGCATCTAAGTAACTTTTTAAATTCAGGTTATTGGCAGCAGGGTGTTTGTGATTGAGCAGGCAAGAAAAACTATCACGCCAAACTAAAACCTGATGGAAACTTTGTGGAATTTCATTAAAACGGTTAATCGCCAAATCGACTTTACCTTGTTCCATGTCGCGATAAGACACATCACTCGGGGTTAAAAAGTCTAATACCACATTAGGTGCTTCAGAGCGTAAAGCTTTAACCAAGCGTGGGACTAATGTGGCTTCTGCGTAATCGGAGGTCATAATCCGAAATACACGATTTGAAGTATAAGGGCGGAACTCAGTACGCGGCTCCAAAATCATAGAAAGGTCAGATAAGGCATCGCGGATACGCGGTTGTAATTCTAAGGCACGTTCAGTTGGCGTCATGCCTTCAGAAGAACGAATTAGCAGGGGATCATTAAATAAATTGCGCAAACGACGTAAAATGTTACTCATTGCAGGTTGGGTAACGCCCAATTGTTCTGCAGCACGGGTTACATTTTTTTCACGAAGTAAGACGTCAAGATAAATTAATAGATTAAGATCAACCCGCTCCAGATTCATAAAATAAATACCGAAAATAAAATCACTAAATTATTGGAATTATGCCATAAGCCGTAAGGCTTGTGTATAAATTATGATGAAAAAATCGACGAGATAAACAGCAAAAAATGGCAATAAAAACAGCCAAAGTCCTGACTATTTCTGAATGAAATATGTGTACAAGCGCATTACTTTTCTAATTGCAGTATTTTAAAAGCGTGTATGCCAATAAGCATTGGCAAAACTGATAATAAAACAAAGCTTTTGAGTGAAATCTATGCAGTTGTATTGAATTGAATATCATCAAATTTTATCTAAAAAATGGCAGAAATCGCCAATGCAAGCATTTTTTATGAAATGCAAGACTTAAGTCTAATGCAGAAAATATCGGCATAGAGATGAATTTGTAAGCAAAGATATTTGATTAATTTTCTAAATAAGGTTTTTAAAATCAATAGGTTGTGTTTTTATTGTTTTTGTGAATTAAGACTTTGATCTATACATTTTTTTAAAAAATACCGAGAATTACACGAGAATATTGGATTAATTCATTCAGTCACTCTACTCTGTATTCATCGTAACGAAGTGCTCTAAATCTGAGCAATCAAGCATAAGCGCGATTTAGCCTTCGATTGATAAATCCTAAATAATATTACAGGGTACAATATCATGACTACATACCAAACAGCGATTGATGCAATCCGCGAATTAAAAGCAAAATTCGGCAACACTTGGGCAGACATCAGTCCTGAAGATGCTGCGCGTATGCAAATGCAAAACCGTTTCAAAACTGGTTTAGATATTGCTAAATATACAGCTGCGATTATGCGTCGTGATATGGCTGCTTATGATGCTGATTCAAGCAAATACACTCAATCTTTAGGTTGCTGGCACGGTTTTGTTGCGCAACAAAAAATGATTGCGAACAAAAAATACTTCGGTACTACTGAACGCCGTTATATCTACCTTTCTGGTTGGATGGTTGCTGCACTTCGTTCAGAATTCGGTCCACTTCCTGACCAATCTATGCACGAAAAAACTTCTGTTCCTGCATTGATCGAAGAAATCTACACATTCTTACGTCAAGCTGACGCGAAAGAATTAAACGATTTGTTCCGCGCACTTAAAAAAGCACAAGACGCTGGTGATACTGCTAAAGCTGCTGAAATCACTGCTCAAATCGACAACTTTGAAACTCACGTTGTGCCAATCATTGCGGACATCGACGCTGGTTTCGGTAATGAAGAAGCAACTTACTTATTAGCTAAGAAAATGATCGAAGCGGGTGCATGTGCACTTCAAATCGAAAACCAAGTTTCTGACGCGAAACAATGTGGTCACCAAGCTGGTAAAGTAACTGTTCCACACGAAGACTTCATCGCTAAAATCCACGCGTTACGTTATGCGTTCTTAGAAATGGGTCTTGACGACGGTATCATCGTTGCACGTACTGACTCTGAAGGCGCTGACTTAACTCAAAAAATCCCAGTAGTTAAAGAGCCAGGCGACATCGCTTCTCAATACATCAGCTACTTAGACACTCAAGAAATTGACATCTCTGAAGCGAAAGAAGACGAAATCCTAATCAAGCGTGATGGTAAATTACACCGTCCTAAGCGTTTAGCTTCTGGCTTGTACCAGTTCCGTGAAGGCACTCAAATTGACCGCGTTGTACTTGACTGTGTAACTAGCTTACAAAACGGTGCTGACCTTCTTTGGATCGAAACTGCGACTCCAAACGTAGAAGAAATCGCTCACATGGTTAACCGTGTACGTGAAGTTGTGCCAAATGCGAAACTTGTTTACAACAACTCTCCATCATTCAACTGGACACTGAACTTCCGTCAACAAGCGTACGACCGTTGGGTTGCTGAAGGTAAAGACGTATCTGCATACGACCGCGCTAAATTAATGAGCGCTGAGTACGACGATTCTGAATTGGCTGCTGAAGCTGACGAAAAAGTACGTACATTCCAAGCAGACGCTTCTCGTGAAGCAGGCGTGTTCCACCACTTGATCACTCTGCCTACTTACCACACAGCTGCTCTTTCTACTCACGAGCTTGCTCAAGGTTACTTCGGTTCTGAAGGTATGTTGGCTTATGTTGCTGGCGTACAACGTAAAGAAATCCGCGGTGGTATCGCTTGTGTTAAACACCAAGCAATGGCTGGTTCTGACATCGGTGACGATCACAAAGAAATTTTCTCTGGTGACAACGCGCTTAAAGCAGCGGACGAAGCTAAAAACACAATGAACCAATTCAACGCGTAATCGCTTGATGGTTTAAAAGAAAACCCTGCTGATGCAGGGTTTTTTTATGGCTATTTAAAATAGTCAAAGAACTTTGAAACATCCTTAAATTGATGTTCCTTCATTTATGAAATGCAGCAGCTGTAACCTATTTAATTTTGATCACATCTGCCTCTACAGAAGCAGGGTAATGGAAAGACACCTTAATCCATTGTTTTTGTTGTGCAGGAATTGGTTCTAAAAAATGCGGATCGACTACGGCTGCATATTCTTGATATTGCTGATCGACCAAAACCAAGTCATTGGCATGTAATTGTAATGCTTGATCAGATTGATTGTGAATTGCCAGAAAATAATCGTGTGCCATCACAGGGTCGTTTAATTCTTTGACCTCAACATTTTGTACGTGTTCAGCCTGAATATCGACATGCTTCAGGGCATTACTGACTTGCATATTTTCTACAGGATGTAAGAAAACCTGAGTTTCATTTTTCTGCTGATTTTGTGTCTTTTTCTGATTGTATAAACTGAATTTAAGACCGTGCGCTGTGAGTTGAATACGTGCATAGGCTTGCCCATTTTCTGTATTGAGCAACCATTCATTTGCCGTGTTTTGCGATGGGTGTTGGTTCTGTTTGTCTTGCTGATTGTTGCCCTGAGCAGCTTGAATCGTTCCCGCCACTTGGTTTTCGCGCTGGCGCTGTTTCGAGCGTTTAATGTCGCTGAGTTGAAAGGTTTGATCATCATTCAGGCGTAAATGAATCACATGCTGTTCACAGTTGTCACAAGGCAATAAGGCTCTAAAGTTACCTGTAGCTTGTCCTGTCCATGAAGTTGCTGAATTTTGAACTTCAGTTTTGGGCGTAATTTGTGGCTCAGAAGGCAAAGCGGATTGATATTCCCTGCTTGGATCAGTTGATCCGCAAGCTACTAAAAATAAGCTAAGTGTACTGAGTGCAATCGGATAACGATTCAGCATAAATGTTCTGAACTTCAAACTTGTCTTGCTGCCACCTTAAACTTTCACCTTGTATCTGAAAAGCCAATTTGCCTTATTTTTAATGAAGATTTGTAGCAAATCATAACAAGCCAGATGTTTTAAAGCTTTAAGTTTCACTTCAAGGATTACATCGGATTAGACCGTAAAAAACTCAGCAAACTGTGCGTAAATTTATATATTTACCATTTTAAACTTGCTTGAATCTAGCAATGAATAAGCGCAAAAACAGTATGATTTTGCATGGAATGACAAAAATAAGATGAGTGCAGGAAATTTTTATACATTTATAAAGTATTTGTTTATTTATTCGTCGTTTTAGACTTTTGTATTTGTCGATGCTTGCTAAAATTCGCACACTTTATTTGGGGTATGCGGTTGTGTTTGAAAAGTTAGCTGAGCGAAGCTTAAATTTAATGGGTTGGGAAATCGACAATCATTGTCCGTTGGAATTAGACCAATATGTGATGATTGCTGCACCGCATACCAGTAATTGGGATGCCTTATATGCACGCTTAGGGCTTAAAGCTTTGGGCGTTAATGTTCGCTTGACCATTAAAGACAGCTATATGAAATTGCCGTTTGGGCCATTTGTCCGTGCGATGGGAGGTATTGGTATAGACCGTCGTCCGAAAGCACCAGGCGAAGCACGACCTAGTATGGTTCAGCTCATGACGGACTTATTTAAAAACCATCCTAAATTGGTGATGTTGGTGACGCCTGAAGCCACACGTGCGCGTCAAGAACAATGGAAAACAGGTTTTTATCATGTTGCGTTAAATGCAGGTGTGCCAATTGCTTTGGCGTATATGGATTACGCAAAAAAGAAAACGGGTGTGGGAAAAATTGTGCATCCAACCGGTGATTTTGAAAAAGATATGGCTGAAATCATGGCATTTTATGCGCAGGTTCAAGCAAAATTTCCTGAAAGTTTTAGTGTCGATACACGTTACTATTCAGAATAAGCACACTATTTCAGTGTAATAATCTATCAAAACTAAAAGACAGGGGATTATCCCTGTCTTGCTTTAAAACGTGGATTGGATTTGCAAATCACAAATAATTTGCCACGACGTTTCACAATTTGACAATCGGCACGCGATTTTGCACTTTTTAAAGATGAACGAACTTTCATGAAGATAAACACTACAACATGTAACGTTATAATATTACATTAATAGATGACTCTTGAAAAGTGTCGATAGTCATAAAATTACCGCGTATCTTTTAAGGAGAAAATTTAAACAACAATCTTTTGGTATAAGCCCGCACGTACAGTTCCCGCTTTGCTCTCTTTAACTTTTTGCCAAGTCTGCGGTAATTTTAACAGGTTTAAATCACGATCTGCTTCAACATAAATCAGACCTTGTGCCGCAATGAGTGGATCAGCCAACCCTGCCAATTCTTCCCATAAATCTAAACTATAAGGCGGGTCTAAA
Organism: Acinetobacter sp. YH12021; assembly: GCF_013420145.1. Lineage (NCBI taxonomy): Bacteria > Pseudomonadati > Pseudomonadota > Gammaproteobacteria > Moraxellales > Moraxellaceae > Acinetobacter > Acinetobacter sp. YH12021. The sequence continues at coordinate 395,415 of NZ_VOYT01000001.1, read as the reverse complement.
AATACCAAATCAAACTGATCTTGTAGTGTCGCCAAAGCATGTTGTGCGGTAGAAACTTTTAATTGTGCTTTGCTTTTATTGACGCGTAATAATTCTAAATTTTGCTGTAAAAACTGTGCTTGTGTACGGTTTGGCTCAATCATGACCACGTGTGCCGCACCGCGAGACAGGGCTTCAAAAGCTAAAGCGCCCGAACCTGAACAGAGGTCTAACACTTTGGCGTTTTGCACATCCCACATTAACCAGTTGAATAAGGTTTCGCGCACTCGGTCGGGCGTAGGGCGTAATCCCTCAATTGAAGCAAAAGCCAACTGACGACGTTTCCATTCTCCACCAATAATGCGTAGTTGATTTTTCATGGCTTAGTCGCTCTCAATTGGGTTAGTGGGTACAACTGCTGTTGGCGCAGTTGCAGGTGGATTGGTTGGAGCTGAACTCGGAGTAGTTTGCGAAGGATTTGGGTTGAGCGCAGGGTGATTGGTTGCTGTATTCGGATTATTCACGTTATTCGTATTTGGTGCAGTAGATGAAGGGACTTCACCACTTGGCAATTCACTTGGTTTTAAACCTGCAGTCATTAAGCCACCACTCACTTGTGCGGCAGATGGACGAATTGGCTTTTTATTTTTATTCAGTAACCAATAGTCTAAAATTGGACGCGCCAAAGCCGTTGCTGCAGAACCACCGCGACCATTTTCTAGAATGATGGCAATTGCGATTTCAGGGTTTTCGGCAGGAGCGAAGCCAACAAATAAACCGTGGTCAAGCTGACGGTCGGTCAATAAGGCTTCGTTATAGCGTTTACCTTGCGCAATACTTTTAACCTGTGCTGTACCTGTTTTACCTGCAACTGAATATTGCAAGCCGCCTTTAATCCCTTTACCTGTACCTGATTGAATCACATCAACCATGGCATCACGCATTTTAATCCAGTCTTCTTCTGTGCCGTTAAAGTCAATTTTTCCGTTGGTACCATTGTGAACTTTAAATGGTTTCGCGCCACGACTTTCACGTAACACGTGCGGTGTGACTTTAAATCCTTTGTTGGCGGTGATGGCGGTGGCCATTGCTAATTGCAATGGTGTCGAGGTAAATGCACCCTGACCAATACTGACGGAAATTGTTTCACCTTTCATCCATTTGGCTTTGCGCGTACGCATTTTCCAGTCCGGGTTTGGGTAGAGTCCTGTGCTTTCACTTGGTAAATCGACCCCAGTTTTTTCACTGAAGCCAAATTGACGCATCCAGTCGTTCATTTTTTCAATGCCCATGCGATACGACAATACATAGAAGTAGGTATCACACGACACGACTTGAGCTTTGTGCATATCGACAATGCCATGCCCAGTTTTTTTATGGTCACGGAAACGGTGGCTGTCGCCTGGTAAAGTGAAATAACCATAATCCTGAATGGCGGTTTTCCAGTCGACATAGCCATAATGAATACCGCCTAAACCAAACATCGGCTTAATGGTAGAACCCGGTGGATAAACACCTTGTACTGCACGGTTATAGAGTGGTTGATCTAAATTATCGCGTAAGGCAGAGTAGTCGGTATGGCTAATACCTGTGACAAATAAGTTAGGGTTAAAACTCGGACTGGAGACTAAAGCTAAAATTTCACCTGTACGTGGGTCAAGTGCCACAATTGCACCACGGCGTTCTGCCAGTTGTTCAGAGGCGACCACTTGCAAGCCATAATCCAATGACAAAAACAAATCATTGCCACGTACAGGGTCTTTACGTCCTAAATTGCGCAGCACATTACCATGTGCATCGGCTTCTACAGATTCGTTGCCGGGTACGCCATGTAGCAAGTGCTCATACGATTTCTCCACCCCAATTTTGCCAATCAAGTTGGTGCCTGCATAAGCATCTTTGTCAATTTCTTTCAGTTCTTTGTCGTTAATGCGCCCGACATAACCAATCACGTGCGCAAATAAGTCACCATGCGGATAGTAACGTGTCATCTGGGTTTCAATATTGACCCCAGGGAACTGAAATTTAACTTCACTAAAACGGGCAATATCCGATTCATTTAAATTCAGCTTGATCGATACACGTTCAGTTTTACGTGAAGTTTTAATCCGACTTTTAAAGCGATCGATATCTTCTTCTGTCAGTTGTAAAACAGGTGTCAGTCGCGCAATGGTATCGTCAATATCTTCAACATCTGCACGGCTTAGAGTGGCTGAGAACACAGGGTAGTTATCTGCCAATAACACACCATTGCGGTCATAAATATAACCACGTGCAGGTGCGAGTGGTTGTAGCCGAATTCGGTTTTTATCTGATGCAGTCGCAAATTCATCGTAGCCGCTAATTTGTAAAAAGGCATAACGAGCCACCAACAGCAGCAAGAAAAAAACCACAACACCCACCGAAAAAAAGATGCGATTGCGAAAAATACGCTTCTCTTGCTGAGCATTTTTTAACGGATAGTGTTGTTTCATACAAAAATTGGCTTAACAAAAATGAGGGAGAACGAATTTGGACTATTCTAACGCATCTATTGGCAATTTTGAGTAACCATGTTTGACTGAATTGCCCGATTTAACCTAGAAGATGGGCGCAATCTTAATTTTTGACTTTAGCGACATCAAAATTGTAATTTGCTGTATATAAGAATCCTGACAATTCTGCTAGAGTCAAAACACGAAAACAGGACTGTTTTTAAAATTAAAACAAATGGACACTGGTGACAATAATGACAAAAGTCTATTCTTTCGTGGCATTACTTGCCTTTTCAAGTTTTAGCTTTGCTGGGAACACTACTTTTTTACCTGAAGCAAAAATTAGCGCAGATAGCGCAAAAACCTGGAATGTAGGGGCGGGTATTACCCAAAAATTACTGCATTTGAATGGTGAATGGGTCAATCCTTATGGCATTGCCTATCTAAAAGCGGGGGCTTTTTTAAATGGTGACCATGAAGTCGGTGGGCAAACAGGTTTTCGTTACCCATACCACCTCACAGGTAAAGACAAAAATGGTTATTATATTGGCGCTTACGCAGGACACCTAGAATCTAAATGGGTGGATGGTGAAGAAAAAGCGCGTTTAGGTGCAGGCATTGATCTGGCTTATGTATTACTGAGCCCTGAACGCATCAGTAGCTTTAGTGTTGGCATTGGCGCAGGTGAAAAATTGGAAGATCGACAAGGGCGAGTGATTGCGGAAACTGAGCCTAGACTACAATTTTCCTATACGCTCAGTATGGGTTTGTAGTCAGAATAGTGACTTTTAACTACTTTAGAATCTTGTAATTAGAACTAAATATGGAAAAAATGCATGCTTGAGTACGTCAATCAGTTGTGGCAAACCTTTTTGAATCGTCCAGATTTTTGGGCCGTGCTCAGTATTATTCCTGTGACTGCTTTTGTGACTTGGGCGCACGTGTGGATGGCACTAAAAATGGTGTTCTATCCAATTAGCTTTTGGGGCTTTCACCTTGGGCCTATTCCTGTGGGATGGCAGGGGATTGTACCGCGTAAAGCAGGGCGTATTTCAGGCATCATTACCGATAACACATTGTCAAAATTAGGTTCATTGCGTGAGTTTCTCAATGCTATGGACCCTGACGATATGGCGCGTATTATTGGTGAGCAAGTGGGTTTTGAACTTGAGCACTTAATTGATGAGGTCATGTTAGACCGCAATGCTGTGCTTTGGGAAAACCTACCGTATTCGATTAAACGCCGTATTTACGCACAGGCGCATAAACAATTGCCAGGTGTGCTGCGTGAATTGGTGACTGAACTGACCTTGAATGTTGAATCCTTGGTGGATATGCGTGAAATGGTGGTCAGCCAAATGGAAGGTGATCGCCGCTTAATGGTGCGTATGTTCCTAAAAGTCGGTCAAAAAGAAATTAACTTTATTTGGCATATCAGTGCATTGATTGGGATGTTCTTTGGTATTTTCCAAATGATTGTTTGGTTTCTTGTACCATGGCACTGGACGGTTCCATTTTGGGCGGCAATTTGGGGCTTCTTGACCAACTGGATTGCGATTTGGATGGTATTTAACCCAGTCGAACCACATTACGTGAAATATCCGCAGTTCTTTAAATTGACTGAAAATCGTCAATTTCCATGGATTAAGCCAGTGATTCCACGCATTGGGACTTATAATATTCAGGGTGCGTTCATGAAACGCCAAGAAGAAGTCTCGGATGTGTTTGCAACGGTAGTCACAGAAGATCTGATTACGTTAAAATCGATTATGACTGAAATGATGTATGGCAGTAAAAAAGACAAAACCCGCCGTATTGTCAAACGCCACATCAACGAAATTATGGAAACACCATTGGTTCGTACCTCTTTACAGTTGTCTTTGGGGCCAAAAGAGTATGCCAAACTCAAGACTGACTTGATTGATCGTTCGATTGAAATTACGATGGTGCCTGTATGCGACCCTGCCTTTAATGCGAGCCGTGCACAGAAAATTTATCAAATGTTCAGAGATCGTATTCGTGAACTGACGCCAAAAGAATTCCAGAATCTCTTGCGTCCTGCCTTTCAGGAAGATGAGTGGATTTTAATTGTCTTGGGTGGTGTAACTGGTTTTATTGCTGGTTTAATACATTTGTTTGTCGCTTTCTTATAAGAGGATGCTGGCTGCGTAAAGGGCGATGGCTCTGATATGCAACGAGTGTCAAATACATTGTTAAAATGAGGATGTTTTTTTATGCGCATTATCTTACTCGGACCACCTGGAGCAGGTAAAGGTACACAAGCTCAGTTGATCTGTAAGCGCTACAATATCCCACAAATTTCAACCGGTGATATGCTCCGTGCTGCAATTCGTGAAGGTACTGAATTAGGTCTACAAGCCAAAAGCGTCATGGACGGTGGCGGTTTGGTATCTGATGAACTGATCATTGGCTTAGTGAAAGAGCGTATTGCGCAGCCAGATTGCGTGAATGGTTGTATTTTTGATGGTTTCCCTCGCACTATTCCACAAGCTGAAGCCTTGGAAAGCGAAGGCATCAATATCGACCACGTGATTGAAATTGATGTTGCAGACGAAGAAATCGTACAGCGTTTGTCTGGTCGTCGTCAGCACCCTGCATCTGGTCGTATTTATCACCTTGTTTACAACCCACCAAAAGTGGAAGGTAAAGATGACGAAACTGGCGAAGATTTGGTTCAACGTCCAGATGACCAAGAAGAAACTATTCGTAAACGTTTAAAAGCGTATCACTCAGAAACTGAGCAATTGGTTGGCTTCTATCAAGGTCGTGCTGCTTCTGGTGAAAATGCACCAAGCTATAACAAATTGAATGGTCTTCGTCCAATTGAAGAAGTTCAAGCAGATTTGTTTGCTATTTTAGACCAAGCAAAATAAGTCTAGGTTTTAGACCAAGCCTGTTTAAAAGAAAATAAAATCGCTTAAACAGGCAGCTTGTTTTGACTTTAAAAGAGTCCTGATTCATATTAGGGCTCTTTTTATTTGTGTCAGTTTGGGAGAGTGCTTTGCAACATGCTGCTGTGATCATCATGTTATTGGCAAGTATTGCCGTTTTAGGCTTTCTTGTTTTTGTGAGCTATAAGTTATTGCGCAACACACAAGCTCAGAATTCGGCTGAAAAAAAATCAGGTAAGCACTATCAATTGCATCCGAAACTTAAACAACAGCAAGAACAACAACGTCAGTCTGAAGATTCTCAGGATAAATAAATCATCTCTGCACAATCTTGTGCATAGATTGCACAGTTATCCACACGATTTTGGATAATCCACATTGCTTTGATGATCTAGCTTGTCATCAATAAGCTTAGATCACTTTGCAAAACTCTACCGAAGCACTTACTTAGATATGGGCGCGTGATGAATTTCATGCAGCGTAGTATGACGATGTGCACCAAATTCAAAGCGATCAGGCCAGTTACACACATCTGACACCACACATTCAGCGCATTTAGGCTTACGCGCAATACAACAATAACGGCCATGTAAAATTAGCCAGTGATGCGAGTCAATTAAAAATTCTTTAGGAATGACTTTAATCAAACGGTGTTCGACTTCTAAAACATTTTTACCTACAGCTAAACCTGTACGGTTACCTAAGCGGAAAATATGCGTATCGACCGCCATAGTAGGCTGTCCAAATGCGGTATTTAACACTACATTGGCCGTTTTGCGTCCCACGCCGGGCAAGGCTTCTAAATTGGCACGATTATCAGGCACGATGCTGCCGTGTTTTTCGATGAGAATTTTGCAGGTTTTAATGACATTTTCTGCTTTGGAATTATACAGCCCGATGGTTTTAATATATTCTTTTAAACCTTCCACACCTAAGGCATAAATCGCTTCGGGAGTATTGGCAACAGGAAACAGTTTGTCGGTGGCTTTATTGACGCTGACATCGGTCGCTTGTGCAGATAAGGTCACCGCTATCAGCAATTCAAATGGATTGGAAAAATTCAGTTCAGTGGTCGGATTTGGACGTTGGTCACGTAAGCGCTCAAAAAAAGTCTGAATTTGCTTTTTGGTCATATTTTTAGACGGCTTTTCTTTGAGCGTGGTGCTTTTGGCAGTCGTTGTTTTAACCGCTTTATTGGTCAGACGTGTCTTTCTTTCGGGCATGTTTATGCTCCTAATTCACGTAACTGTTGTTGTAAATTGTCAAGTAATAACCGTTTTTTCTCATCGTCACGTACACTGAGTTGTTTTTCGAGTTTTTTAATTTGTGTGCGTAATTTTGCCAGTTCGATGGTGGTTTGTGCATCGGCAGTGGAAATCTGTTCATTTTTTTGTACAGGCAATTCAATCACAGGCACAGCAGCATCGGCTTGTGCTGAAAATTGTGCAAACAGTTCGGTATCAATTTCTGCACGTACCACAGGGCCTTTACGGTGCAGACGACGTTGTTCCTCACGTTGTATGTGGGCGTAGTAGCGTTGGCGTAAATCATTCTGTTCTGCCACTCGTGCGCTATCAGAAAGCAGAGGTTGTGTATCTTCTACCAAGTCAATGCAATCGACAGGGCAAGGCGGAATACACAATTCACAGCCCGTACATAAATCAGTCAAAATGCTGTGCATGAGTTTGCCTGAGCCTAAAATGGCATCGACAGGGCAGGCATTAATACATTTGGTACAACCAATGCACTCATCTTCACGAATTAGGGCTTTCATACGCTGTGGGCGTCCATCTGCCTGCACAGGCCAAACACTGGCTTCTGCGGTCAATACAGGGCGTTGCAGTAAGTTTGCTAGTGCATCTGCAACAGGTTGTCCACCGGGTACGCATTTATTGGCCGCTTCGCCTTCTGCAATCGCTTTGGCGTAGGGTAAACAGCCATCACGGTGACCACATAAGCCACATTGAGTTTGAGGGAGCAGCGCATCAATATTTTGAATCAGAGCAATTTGCGAATTCATGGACAAACCAATGCCACTTTAACAGCAGCAGAAAAACGGAAGATAAGGCTAGGGGAAAATTCTAGGTCGATGATTTTAGCACGATTTTTGCTTTTAGGCTTGTGCGCAAATTAAGAACAACAATTGCTAGCTTTTTGGGCAAAAATGCTCAAAACTATGAATTAATTTGTTACATTAACTTATGGGCTTAACACGCTAAAAAATAAGTTAAATTTATGAAAATACAAATGTTTTAAAGTTTTTTGAAAAAAACTATTGTAGATTGTTAACAAAAGATATTTAATATTTTGCGCCAAAATATATCATTGATTGAAATTTTGACCAATTTTGATCCATTTTCTGCTGAGGATTAAGCGTTGAAATACAACAGCCTTAACGAATTCCTAGATTACGTTAAAACACGTGATGCACATCAACCAGAGTTTCTACAAGCTGTAGAAGAAGTAATGACCAGCCTTTGGCCGTTCATTGAAAAGAACCCTCAATATGCAGCACATGGTTTGCTTGAGCGTTTGGTTGAGCCTGAGCGTGCAATTCAGTTCCGCGTTTCTTGGGTAGATGACCAAGGTCAAACCCACGTAAACCGTGCATTCCGTGTACAGTACAACTCAGCAATTGGTCCATTTAAAGGTGGTATGCGTTTCCACCCATCAGTGAACCTTTCAATTTTAAAATTCTTAGGTTTTGAACAAACCTTTAAAAATGCTTTGACCACATTGCCAATGGGCGGTGGTAAAGGTGGTTCAGACTTTGACCCTAAAGGTAAGTCTGAAGGCGAAATTATGCGTTTCTGCCAAGCCTTAATGATCGAGTTATATCGTCATTTAGGTTCTAACACGGATATTCCTGCGGGTGATATTGGTGTAGGCGGTCGTGAAGTGGGTTACATGGCGGGTATGATGAAGAAGCTCAGCAATGACACTTCATGTGTATTCACAGGTAAAGGCTTGTCTTTCGGTGGTTCTTTGGCGCGTCCAGAAGCTACAGGTTACGGTACTGTGTATTTCGCTGAGGAAATGCTCAAGACTCGTGGCGATTGCTTTAAAGATAAAGTCGTTGCGATTTCTGGTTCAGGCAACGTTGCACAATTTGCTGCAGACAAAGCAATGTACTTGGGTGCGAAAGTAGTTTCACTTTCTGACTCGAATGGTACTGTGTACGTGAAAGAAGGTTTCACGCCAGAATTACTTGCTGAAGTGATGGAACTTAAAAACGTAAAACGTGGTCGTATTTCTGAATTTGCGTCTAAGCACGGTTTTGAATACCTTGAAGGTCAACGTCCTTGGGGTATTAAATGTGATATCGCGCTTCCATGTGCGACTCAAAACGAACTTGATGCGAATGATGCAGCAGCGCTTCTTGCAAACGGCGTAATCTGTGTTGCTGAAGGTGCGAACATGCCTTCTACACTTGAAGCGGTTGAGAAATTCGTTGAAGCGAAAATTCTTTATGCGCCAGGTAAAGCATCTAACGCCGGTGGTGTAGCAACTTCTGGTCTGGAAATGTCTCAAAACGCATTGCGTTTAGGCTGGACTTTCGAAGAAGTTGATGAGCGCTTACACGCAATCATGAAAGAAATTCACCGCAACTGCGTAAAATTCGGTACGAAAGAAGACGGTACCGTGAACTATGTAGACGGCGCAAACATCGCTGGCTTCGTAAAAGTTGCTGATGCAATGCTTTCTCAAGGCGTATTCTAAGTCTGACTGAGTTTAAGCTTGAAAAAAAACCGAGGTGAATGCCTCGGTTTTTTTATATTGCGATTTTATCGTTATAGAGTGCCTTTGACTGCTTCACGCTCTACGGTCATGTCGAATACATAGGCATATTTAGACTGGTCAGCTGCCGGATTTTTAATTTCATAACGTTTTACCCGAATAATCTGACGCTCATTCGATGAATGCTGAAAACCTTCGATCTGATCGTAAAATAAAGTCCAGTCTTTATCGACCTGAGTCTTTAAGCCTTTTTCATCATATTTGATTTCTTTCACCTGTAAGCAGGTTTGCTGAGCTACACCCATACAGGCTTTAGTCTGTGACGAAACTTCCAGGAAAATGGTTTCTGCCTGACCTTGGTATTTGGTTTCCGGTGTCATTTTTCCGGTAAAGACATATTTTTGACCATCAGCTGCAGTAATACTCAGTTTTGGCTGATTGGCATCATTTAGATCCAGACTAAACGGAATATTACGCTTTTGCAGAAGCTGGCTGATAAAACGTTCCTGTTCCATTAATGGTGCATCACATGCCATCATGGTGCCCATCATGTCACCCGTACTCAGGGTATTATCTTTAACAGTCCAGCTCGTGCCAAGGCCATTACAGCCAGAAGCTACACTTAGTCTGCCTCGTTGATCAAAGCTCAGAACAATCGGGCGTTGCAGCCCACGATCAAGTTCCCAGGTATAAGCGGGCAAAATTTGTGTAGGCGTTTTTAATGTGGTGGATAGAGTAGAAATAGCCAGATCTCCTGAAGTGGCAGGAAGATGTGAAGATTGACATGCAGTTAAAGCCAAAGGGAGCAGGGCAAGCGCAAAAATACTGAATTTCATTGGTTTATATTCTATGTGCTAAAGTTTCAACGTGATTATAACCAAGAGATTAACAAAAAATATGGATACAAATCGTAGCTTTTGTTAACAAAATGTATCCAAATTAAAAAGTCAGATTTTAAATAAGCGGAGCTATCGGTTAGTCAAAACGATAAATATCCATACCGAGTGAACCCATGCTAAAGCTGCTATGTACAATGTTAAATCGATCTCCCGTACCCATTGCAAAAAACAGCGGTGCAAAGTGTTCTAGGGTTGGGTGATTACGTGCTACATGTGGCAATTGTTGCCAATCTAGTACTGCATCATAATTGCGATGACTTAAATGCTGCACCACACGATTACGGAAACTAGATGCCCATTCAGGCACAGCCGCATTGGGTGTATTCCATGATAATTCACGTAAGTTATGGGTGATACTGCCTGAGCCAATCAGTAAAATTTGCTGTTCACGTAATGGCGCTAAACTTTGCCCAATGTGATAAATCTGTTCGGCGCTCATATTCATGGGCAAAGAAATGGTAATCACTGGAATATTGGCATCGGGATACATGTGTAGTAATGGCATCCATACGCCATGATCATGCGGGCGTGTGCTGTTGGCATGGGCAGCAAAGCCCGCATCAGCCAAACGCTGCAAAATATCTTCTGCCAGTTCAGGTAAGCCAGGTGCAGGGTAGCGCAGGGCGTACAAGGCTTCAGGAAAACCACGGAAGTCATGCCATGTTTCAGGGCGAATACCTGTGTTGACCTCCAGTGCATTACTTTCCCAATGCGCCGACATCACCACAATGGCTTGCGGTGTTGGCAAATTTTCACTTAAACGGCTGAGTGCAGGCCCGACCTGTTCAGGATTGAGTGCCAACATGGGCGAACCATGTGAGATAAATAAACCGGGTAATGTCTGTAAGTTCATGCCTAGATCCCTAAAGCCTGCTGTTCTACAGCATCGCAAAAAAGTGTGTATAGCGAAATGTACTTTTGTTCAACGCTATGTTGCAGCTTTGCAACGTCGTTTGAGTTGAAGATATTTTGATAACTCAACGTACAAATTGAATAAGTTGATTTAACCTGCACGATGATAAGGATGGTTGTGGTTGATGCTCATAGCACGGTATAGCTGCTCAATCAGCATCACGCGAACTAAAGGGTGTGGCAAAGTTAGTTTGGATAATGACCAATGCCATGCTGCTGCTTTACGTACTGCTTCAGAGTGACCATCTGGTCCACCAATCGCAAGCACGACATCATTGCCTTCTAGCATCCAGCCTTTCATGGTTTCTGCAAGTTTTTCGGTGCTGAACTCTTTGCCGCCCACTTCCAAGGCAATTAACAGCTCATTGTTTTTCATGGCATTTAAAATGCTATCACCTTCAATTTGGCGATATTTTAGAATATCGGCCTCAGAATCATTTTTGCCACGTTTCGCCATTGGCAGTTCGACAATTTGAGTCTGCACAAAAGGCTGAATCCGTTTGAAATAATCTTCAAAACCAGTCAGCACCCAAGCAGGCATTTTTTGTCCAATGGTCAGAATGCGAATTTTCATAGGCGAGTTCATGTAGCGATCAATCAGAATCTCGCATTATAACCATGATTCAACACAAGCGCTGTGTAACGACACAATTTGCAATTGAATTTGCCAACAGGCTGTTGCTTTAATACTCAGCAATCTTATTGGTCTTTTTTGTCTTGGAATTATCAGCATGCGCGCGTTTCAAAGTCAGCAGTTATATTCATGGATATTGGGCGCGGGTATGGGATTGATGACCACTGCTACATTTGCTGTGCCTGAGGCTCAATGGGCAGAACCAAACAATTTACACGTCTATATGCAGCAAGTGATTGGGCAGCAGGGTTTGAGTAATTCCGAACAGTATCGTCATTATAAAAATGTGATTGAACTGAATCGGGTTTCGGCATGGATTCGGGAACAAATGCGAGTATTTGGAATTCCGTGTCAATTTCAAAATTATGTGGTCAATCAGCAAAGCTACCGCAATGTGGTGTGCAAATTGAATATCGGTGCTGCGCAAAAAACGATTTTTGGTGCGCATTACGATGTTTATGGGCAGCAGCAGGGGGCAAATGACAACGCTTCTGGCGTTGCAGGTGTAATCGAAACAGCACGAATTTTGGCGCAGGAAAAGAATAAACTTAGTCAAAATGTTGAATTTGTTTTTTATACCTTGGCAGAGCCACCATTTTTTAAAACCGAGTCGATGGGCAGTTTTATACATGCCAAATCTGTGCAGGCTGAAAAGGAAAAAATCCGTGCGGTGTATGTGCTGGATATGATTGGTTATTACGATAAAAATTTGGTGCAAAATTACCCAATCGGTTTAAAGTGGATTTACCCAAGTCATGGCAATTTTATTGCGGCATTGAGTAATATGCAGTCACGTGAAATGAGTGCAACCTATTGCAATGCGATGCAGCGTTTGAATCAATTGCAATGTGAGCGTGTGGTCGCACCGACTTTCGTCAAGGGTATAGATTTTTCAGATCATTTAAATTATTGGAAATATGATATTCCAGCTATTTTAATTACCGATACGGGCAGTTATCGCAGCTCACTTCGCCACACCACAGGTGATACTTTAAAAACAGTAAATTTTGAAAAAATGGCACATGTCGTGAATGGTTTGGTTGCACAGATTTTATCACCTTGATGATTGATCGCAGCGCATAAAAAACGCAGCCCTGAATTGAAATAGGACTGCGGTTAAAAGGTCATCCACCTGGAGATATGGATGACCAGACCATGAAGCACGCTTCAATCAAAAGCGTCTGATCAATTTATCGGTCTAAATAGACCAAACAAGAAACATACAGCGCGATGTATCTTAAATTTATATATGTGGATGGTTTGCCTATTTTTCAAGGAAATTGAATTAAAAACAGACTATCCATTTTAAAAATAGTTAAAAAATTATTCAATTATTTTAAATCCAGAATCTAAATACAACAAAAGAGCACCGAAGTGCTCTTTTGAGATGTTCTATGCTTAAAGCAGAGTAACTTGCTTAATGACGTGCGGCTTTGCCTGCTGCTACTGGCTTCACAATCGGTGCCTTGGTTAAAGGCTTAGGCATACTGGTCAGTGCCAAAGGCAAGATTTCATCAATGCTTTTCACAGCCTTGATTTCCAAACCTTCTTTGACATTGTCTGGAATTTCAGACAAGTCACGCACGTTTTCCTGTGGGATAAATACCAGTTTGATACCACCACGATGTGCCGCAAGAAGTTTCTCTTTCAAGCCACCAATGCGCATTGCACGACCACGTAAGCTGGTTTCGCCTGTCATGGCAATATCAGGACGAATTGGAATATCTGTAAATGCAGATACCAATGCCGTAGTCAATGCCAAACCTGCAGATGGACCATCTTTAGGCGTTGCACCTTCTGGCAAGTGTACGTGTACATCGGTTTCGGCAAATGCATTGGCTTCAATGCCTAAACTGTCGGCACGGGTACGCACAACGGTCATCGCGGCTTTGATTGACTCTTGCATCACATCACCCAATGAACCTGTGGTGATGAAATTACCTTTACCTTTCATGGTTGCCACTTCAATGGTGAGTAATTCACCACCCACTGAAGTCCAAGCCAAGCCATTTACACGACCGACTTCTGCTTCTTCTTCTGCCATGCCATAGTCAAATTTATGTGGACCCAAATAGTCTGGCAAGTTTTGAGAAGTGACATCAATCTCAAGGTTTTTAGCTTTTTTGCTGACCGCTTCTTTAACCACTTTACGGGCAATTTTTGACACTTCACGTTCTAGGCTACGCACACCTGCTTCACGCGTATAGCGTTGCACGATGTCACGAATCGCTTCTTCATGAACAGTCAATTCTTTAGCACGTAAGCCATTATTTTTGATGGCCTTCGGTACAAGATAGCGTTCTGCAATATTCACTTTTTCATCTTCGGTATAACCCGGCAGACGAATAACTTCCATACGATCTAGTAAAGCTTCAGGAATGTTCATGCTGTTGGCAGTACAAATAAACATCACTTCAGACAAGTCTAAGTCCAGATCTAAATAGTGATCGTTAAACTTGTTGTTTTGTGATGGGTCAAGTACTTCAAGCAAAGCAGAAGCAGGGTCACCACGGTAGTCCTGTGCCATTTTGTCAATTTCATCGAGCAAGAACAGTGGGTTTTTTACACCAACTTTGGTCAATGACTGCACAATTTTACCTGGCATCGCACCAATATAAGTACGACGGTGACCACGAATTTCAGCTTCATCACGCACACCGCCCAAAGCCATACGCACAAACTCACGGCCTGTTGCTTTGGCAACCGATTCACCCAAAGAAGTTTTACCTACACCTGGAGGGCCAACCAAGCACAGAATAGGGCCTTTGAGCTTTTTCACACGAGATTGCACAGCAAGATATTCCACAATACGGTCTTTGACTTCATCTAGACCGTAATGATCGGCATCTAAAATTTCCTGAGCTTTGTTCAGGTTGATGCTGACTTTGCTGGCTTTGTTCCATGGTGTATCTAAAATGACTTCTAGATAGTTACGCACTACTGCCGCTTCGCTAGACGCAGGTTGCATCGCTTTAAGTTTACGGAACTCAGCTTCTGCTTTTTTACGTACATGCTCAGGCAAGTCCGCTTCAGCCAAACGTTTTTCAATCTCAGCGACATCATCTTCTGCGCCGCCATTCATATCTGACAGTTCGCGTTGAATGACTTTCATCTTCTCATTCAAGAAGTATTCACGCTGATTTTTTTCCATCTGGCGTTTAACAGAGTCATGCAAGGTTTGCTCAATCTGTTGTTCTTCAGACTGTTGCAATAAATAAGTCATTAACTCGGTCAAGTGAGCTTCAAACTCATCGTGCTCAAGGAATTTTTGTTTGACATCAATATTCAATGGCACACGGGTTGCAACAAAGAACAACAACTGCAATAAATCTTCAATTTTATTGGCAGCAGCAATCAGTTCACGTGCATTACGTAATTTTGCTTCTGCATATTGCGCAAATAAGGCACGTAATTCTTGCAAACGTGTTGCTTGGGTATTTTCATCCATCGCAACAGTCATTGGGCTCAAGCTGTGTTCTGCAGTCAAATACGCGTCTTCATCAATAATTTTTTCGAGTTTGGCGCGGTATAAGCCTTCAATCAGCACTTTGATACAGTTTTCATCATTTTCGTGATTCACAACTTGCACAATCTTCGCGACAGTACCGTATTGATATAAATTGTCGTGATCAATTTCTTCTGTAAGCGAATCTTTTTGCGCAACTACAAATACTAGATTGTCACTGTTACGAGCCACATCAACTGCATTGATCGATTTTTCACGACCTACAAATAGCGCGATTTGCATGTGTGGATAAACCACCACATCACGTAGCGCTAAAAGCGGTAATACACTTGGAACCTGAGGCTCTAAGGTTTCTTGATTCATAATAATTTCAGACATGGGCACTCCTAATGAGTGACAACGGTGTTGCCATGTTTTTAATAGTGATGGGTATTTTTTAAAATACAAGGGCAGGTCAACACAAATTGTTTAAAAAGTAGCTAAATATGTGATTTTAAATTGATCTATTCAGTCAAAATGATCAATTTAGCGTTTCAAGGTGCGTTTAAACTGTAAAAAATGTTGTGGAGTTAGTAAGGCATCTACAGGTTGATCCCAATTTTCACGTGGCAAGCGTGTATGAATTAGCTGAAAATCATGTGCAATCCCTAAGCGATAAGGATGCTGCGGGGCAGAAGCTAAAGTGCGGTCATAATAACCACCGCCCATTCCAATGCGGGTGCCATGCGTATCGCAAGCCAATAAGGGCATCAAGACTAAATCTAAATGGGAGATGTGTTTTCCGCGACTTGTTCTTGGTTCTTGCATCCCCAAACGATGATGGGCAAAGCGACGCTGACGATATTGTTGTGGGGTGATTTGTACCCACACCAAGTGTTGATTCATATTGCAAATCATGGGCAAATACACTTGTTTGCTATGCGCGAAGCAATATTCAATGATGCGGTGTGTATGAATTTCACCAAAAGCATGTAAATACATACCCACTTTTTTTGCGTACTGAAATTTTGGCAGTCGTATTAGCCGCTGCAAAACAGCTTGCTGTGCGTGTTGCTGTTGGGTGCGCGTGACCGCTCTGCGCTGTTGTCGAAGCTGTTTACGCAAGGTTTTAAGTTCCAACAACTGCATCTCGGCACATCCTTATATTCTTGAGTTTAAATGCTTGAATGGGTATGGGATTACTGTCATTTCATCGACAAAAACAAGCTTTTATCATACTTGGCATTTTAACAGGATGTGATGCTGTATTTCTGTTTATCTGAAACTTGACCTGCTATCGGATAGTCTAGCTCGAACCCTAGACGCAAAATTACAAAAACTCTTATGCTATTGCCCAATCAATGCCACGCCAACAATCTTCAAGATCGCTTCAAGATGGATTAGGCAGGCTTCAGTTAAAAACAACAAATATGTAAAAACACAAGCCAAAACAAAAACAACACTTTCATTTTGCTGTTCAGGGAGAACAAGAACATGAATTATTCCAACAAGGTGTTTAAACATCTACTTC
Source organism: Acinetobacter sp. YH12021 (assembly GCF_013420145.1). Lineage (NCBI taxonomy): Bacteria > Pseudomonadati > Pseudomonadota > Gammaproteobacteria > Moraxellales > Moraxellaceae > Acinetobacter > Acinetobacter sp. YH12021. Next base: position 378,891 of record NZ_VOYT01000001.1, on the reverse strand, counting down.
AAGGCGTGCTGGCTTTAGGAAGTTGTGTCAGCGCACAAAGTTATGCAGATTCGACCTATTTACCGCAGCCACCGAATACCCAACAAGTCTTTTTTGTCGGCAATAACTGGGATGGCACAGTGACGGTGATTCACCCTTCACAAGACTTTGGCAAAGTGGGTGTGGTCAATATGATTCCTGACCGCAAAGAGCGTTTATTAGAAATTCATTTAAATCCAGTGAAATTGATTGCCTACACTTACATTCAACAAACTGCAGGTGAGGGCAATGACCAGTTGGTGGATGATATGTATTCCACGCCAGATGGACAGTCGATTGTTGCTTCACGTCCAAGTTTTGCCGATGTGGTATCCATCAACATTAAAACGGGCAAAATTAATTGGCGTACGCCAGTCGAAGGTTTCCGCGCAGACCACATGGCGGTTTCACCAGATGGACAACGTGTTGCTGTGTCGGCATCGTCAGGTAATGTGGTGCATGTTTTAGATATTCATACAGGTAAAGAATTGGGGCGTTTTGCAACAGGGGATAAGCCGCACGAAAATATTTACTTTGCAGGTGGAACGAAAATCTTAAACTCTGCGATTGGTAACGTAGAAACTTCGATGGATGCACAGTGGCAAGATTTTACCAAAGGTAAGCGCTTTATTACCATTGCCGATGCCAATAATTATAAAGTTCTGAAAAAAATTGATTTCCGACCTACGTTAGATGCCTTTGGACGTAAAGATTTATCCAACTCAGTGCGTCCTATGGTGCTAAGTAAAGATGAAAGCAAACTTTATGCGCAGGTTTCATTTTTTAATGGTTTGGTGGAATACGACTTAAAAACCGATAAAGTCACGCGTATTGGACAATTACCGGGCAGCAGTACAATTCCAAAAGACCGCAGCAAATGGGTAAATGATTCACGTCATCATGGTTTATCCATCAGCGCAGATGGCGAAAAACTCTGTGTGGCAGGCACGATGGATGATTACGCGACCATTGTAGACCGTCAGAGTTTAAAAGCAGGCAAACTGATTCCTGCAGGTAAACCATATTGGGCAACCCGTAGCCCAGATGGAAAAAGCTGTGTGATTTCAGAAAGTGAAACCGATGTGGTAACGGTGATTGACTTTGCTACGGGAGAAAAAGTCCGCAGTGTGCCAGTGGGGAATCACCCACAGCGAGTGCGTTTGGGTTATGCACCAAGCGATTGGTCGACGCCGTAATTTTTAAGCCGATCATAACAGGCAAAGCATGCTAAGGCGCTCAAGACGATATTTGAATTGAGCACATTTTAGGATGGTTTGCTTATGGAGCATGCACATGAATGGGACTCGATGGCTCGGTATTGGCTTTTTTGTTTTGGCGGTCGCGGTGTTGTTTACCGTGGTGTATGTGTTTCAACCACCGAATAAGACTGTTTCGGAAACAGTGTGGGTGAAACCGAACACGGCTTCCACAGAGATAGAAACAACGCAAAGTCTATATTCAGATGAATCTGAAAATGTACTGGAAACAAACGCTATGCTAGAGCGTGCTGCGGTATCTGCAGTTGAAATGCAGCAATTAATCCAGCAACGTGATCAGTTGTATTTAGGCTTTAAGCAAATTAGTACAGGTTTAAGCCAAGGGCAAAAGCCTGATTTAAACCGTGTACAAAGTATGTTGCTACAGCAGGAACAATTGGTACAAGCAGGCGTATTAAGAGCAGAAGATGCAATGAACTATAGCCAGTTTTTAAAGCAAATTTTACCTGAAATTGCAGGGCAAATTGATTTGCATATTTCGCGTTTAAAGCGCCTGAACGTGGTGACAGGTTAAGCCACAGTAAGGTGTGAGTTGCTGTTATAAATACACGATGACGCCATTGTTGCAGTCAATAATGGCGTTATTTTTTTGTCTAAAAAATTCTTTTAATCCACATGTTTTTAAGCCGAATAGCGGCCACTTGAGCTGAATTTATCCATGATTCCTTTGATCAAGCGTTCAATTCATCTTGCTAGAAATCACACTGATTCCATTGTATTGGACTAAAGTTGTATAAAGCTGTGCGAAATAAATTTGGTTTTTCCTTACTTTTAAAAACTCCAGAAAAAACAAAGTTTAAATATTTTTTTGGCATATTTTTATGCTGTATATAAAGAAATACCTTCACCAAAATTGGTATGACCATTTGAAATAAACAATCAGACCAATCTTGACTTTTTCTTGTCTAAAACTATCATTTGTACCTTATATTGAGGAAATTCTGATTTTAACCTCAATATTGGTCAGACCAAAATTAGAATTTTACCTCTATGCTTAGACCTATGTTTACGTTTGAGTGAGCATTTCAAGGAGATGACAATGCTTCAACATTGGCAACAGATCTATGATCCAATGGCAAATATTTGGATTTCGAGTCTTATTGCATTAATCCCGATTATCTTTTTCTTTCTGGCATTGGCTGTATTTCGCTTAAAGGGAAGTGTTGCGGGAACAATTACGGTGATTTTGGCGTTATTAGTGTCTTTATTTGCCTATGGCATGCCAGCACCAATGGCTTTTGCTTCATTGATCTATGGATTTTTCTACGGTTTGTGGCCAATCGCATGGATTATTATTGGCGCATTATTCTTATATAAAATCTCTGTAAAAACAGGGCAATTTAACATTATTCGCTCATCTATTCTTTCGATTACAGAAGATCAGCGTCTCCAGATGCTATTAGTCGGCTTTGCGTTTGGGACATTTTTAGAAGGTGCAGCGGGCTTTGGGGCGCCAGTGGCAATTACTGCAGCTTTATTGGTGGGTTTGGGCTTTAAGCCTTTATACGCTGCGGGTTTATGTCTGATTGTGAACACCGCACCTGTTGCGTTTGGCGCAATGGGGATTCCAATTATTGTGGCGGGTCAGGTTTCGGGTGTAGAAACCATGGAAATTAGCCAGATGGTTGGACGTCAGTTGCCATTTATGGTGCCTATTGTGCTGTTCTGGATTATGGCAATTATGGATGGCTGGCGCGGTGTGAAAGAAACTTGGCCTGCAGTGTTGGTGGGTGGTGGTGCTTTTGCGATTGCACAATACTTGACCTCTAACTTTGTTGGACCTGAGTTACCAGACATTACAGCTGCAATTGCCTCTTTGATTAGTTTAACGGTCTTATTTAAATTCTGGCAGCCAAAACACATTTTCCGTTTTAGCGATGCAGACACAAAAGTAGATGCCAACTTGGTTGCAGAACAACAGCAAAAATACAGCATCGGGCAGATTGTTAAAGCATGGTCACCCTTTGCAGTGTTAACGGTGATGGTCACCATTTGGAGCATCAAACCGTTTAAAGATTTATTTGCCAAAGATGGGGCAATGCACGACTGGGTAATTTCCATCAAGGTGCCATTTTTACATCAATTGGTGCAAAAAATGCCGCCTGTGGTTGCTGAAGTTAAAGACTACGATGCAATCTTTAAGTTCGATTGGCTGAGTGCAACAGGGACTGCAATTATGATTGCGGCTGTCATCACCATCATTTACTTAAAAATGAAACCACGTGAAGCGGTTAAAACTTTTGCAGAAACCATCAACGAGCTAAAAACACCAATTTATTCGATTGGGATGGTGTTAGCTTTTGCTTTTATTGCCAATTATTCAGGCATGTCTGCGACTTTGGCACTGGCTTTGTCACACACAGGCAATGCTTTCACATTCTTCTCGCCATTTTTAGGTTGGATTGGAGTGTTCTTGACAGGTTCAGATACATCAGCCAATGCCTTATTTGCTGCCTTGCAAGCCACAACTGCACAGCAAATTGGTGTACCAGAAGTCTTGTTGGTTGCTGCCAATACCAGTGGTGGAGTAACAGGCAAAATGATTTCACCACAATCGATTGCAATTGCCTGTGCGGCAGTGGGTTTAGTCGGAAAAGAATCGGATTTATTCCGCTTTACCGTGAAACATAGTATCACGTTCACCGTTATGATCGGTATTATTATCACTCTACAAGCTTATGTGTTCCCATGGATGATTCCATAACCACATGCACAAGAGGATAGCCGCATGAAAGTTTCCGACAAAGTTGTACAAGACCTGCGCACACTGGTTGAAAAAAATCAGATGCAAGTCGGAGACCGATTGCCTGCCGAAAGAAAGTTATGTGAACAACTCGGGGTTTCCCGTTCCTCTTTGCGTGAAGCCATTCAGCAATTGACCAGTCAGGGCATGCTGGTCAGCAAAGTTGGAGCGGGTACTTTTTTGCAACAGCTACCCACCAATTGGTCGCAATATCAAATTGTGCAGCCTTTAAGTAACCTGATTGATGAAGACCCTGCTTATCGTTTTGATGTGCAGGAAGCTCGAATGGTGCTTGAAGGTGGTACGGCATGGTATGCCGCACAGCGGGCAACTGCTGAGGATTTGAAAAACATCCGTGCCTGTTATGAGCAAATCGCCCATTTTCAAATTTTAGGTGATGACGATCAGGCAGCAATTGCCGATGCCAAGTTTCATTTGGCAATTGCCGAAGCATCGCACAATTTGGTGCTCATTCAAATGATGCGTGGCTTATTTGATTTGTTGCAATACAACGTAGTTTTGGGCAGACGCAAAGTCTATACCGAAGCCCACCGTTTCGATCAGTTGCACGATCAACACTTTCAAGTGATGGATGCAATTGAACGCCAGGATCCAGAAGCTGCCCGTTCGGCAGTGTGTGGACATATTGAATTTGTAGTTCAACAAGTACGCATGATAGACGAGGAAGATGCGCGTCGTCAGCGTGCGAGTCGATTAAACAGGATAGCGCCATGATTATTTCTTCTGCGAATGATTACCGCGAAGCAGCGAAACGCCGTTTACCGCCATTTTTATTTCACTATATTGATGGAGGTGCGTACGCGGAACAAACGCTGAAAAGAAATGTGGAAGACCTTTCACAGATTGCCTTGCGCCAACGTGTTTTGAATGACATGTCGGCTTTGAGTTTAGAAACCACCTTATTTAATGAAACCTTGTCAATGCCTGTGGCTTTGGCACCTGTGGGTTTAACGGGCATGTATGCGCGCCGTGGTGAAGTGCAGGCTGCAGTTGCAGCTGACAAAAAAGGCATTCCGTTTACTTTATCTACCGTGTCGGTATGCCCAATTGAAGAAGTGGTGCCTGCCATTTCACGGCCAATGTGGTTTCAATTATATGTATTGCGTGACCGTGGTTTTATGCGTAATGCTTTGGAACGTGCTAAAGCAGCAGGCTGTTCAACTTTGGTCTTTACAGTAGATATGCCTGTGCCTGGCGCACGTTATCGGGATGCACATTCGGGCATGAGTGGTCCAAATGCTGCTATGCGCCGCTATATGCAGGCAGTGATGCATCCAAACTGGGCATGGGATGTTGGCTTACTAGGTCGTCCGCATGACTTGGGCAATATCTCTAAATACTTAGGCAAACCAACAGGACTTGAAGATTATATTGGCTGGTTAGGCAATAACTTTGACCCATCTATTTCATGGAAAGACTTGGAGTGGATTCGTGAATTCTGGGATGGCCCAATGGTCATTAAAGGCATTTTAGACCCAGAAGATGCTAAGGATGCTGTTCGTTTTGGGGCTGATGGAATTGTGGTGTCCAATCACGGTGGTCGTCAGTTAGATGGTGTGCTCTCGACTGCACGTGCTTTACCGCCAATAGCCGATGCAGTAAAAGGAGATCTAAAAATTCTAGTGGATTCAGGTATTCGTAATGGCCTAGATGTGGTGCGCATGTTGGCGATGGGTGCGGATACTTGTATGCTCGGACGTGCCTTTATTTATGCACTAGGTGCAGCAGGTGGGGCGGGTGTGAGTAATTTACTCGAATTGATTGATAAAGAAATGCGAGTCGCAATGACCTTAACGGGTGCTAAAAACATTCAAGCGATTAACTCAGATTGCTTGGTACAACTTGAGCGTGAACTGAAAGGCTAAATTGCCAACAGGAGCGATCAATCCATCAACCGATGCATTTGGCTGAATCGCTTAATTGTATTTTTCACCTTGTTTCAGGACTTGTACACTATGCCACAGACAATTTCTTCTGCAACACAATTTGATGCTGCAGCAACCCTCAAAAACTTGGTCGATATTGTGGGAAAAGCGCATGTATTGACCCATGAATCAGATACTCGTTTATATCGTCAAGGGCGACGTTTTGGCGAAGGACAGGTTTTTGCGGTGGTCACGCCAGGTTCTTTGTTGCAGCAGTGGCAAGTGTTACAAGTGGCTGTGGCGGCAGATTGCATTATTATCATGCAAGCCGCCAATACAGGGCTTACGGGTGGTTCTACACCATTTGGTGATGACTATGACCGTCCTGTAATTTTGATTAATACCCAACGTTTAAAAGGTATTCAGCTCATCAATGATGCCAAGCAAGTGATTTGCTTACCTGGTGCAACGCTAGATGCTTTGGAACAACAACTGGCGCCGCATCAACGTGAGCCACATTCAGTCATTGGTTCATCTTGTATTGGTGCTTCGGTGTTGGGTGGGGTGTGCAATAATTCAGGCGGTGCATTGGTCAGACGCGGCCCTGCCTATACTGAGTTGGCCTTATATGCACAAGTCAATGAACTGGGCGAGTTGCAACTCATCAATCATTTGGGGGTAAATTTAGGAAGCTCGCCAGAAGAAATTTTAACCAAACTTGAGCAACAACAATATCGCCCTGAAGATATTGAATATTCGGAACATTGTTGTGCTTCAGATCAGCGTTACGTGCATGATGTTGCCCAAGTCGATGCCGATACGCCTGCACGGTTTAATGCCGACCCGAGTCGTTTGTTTGAAGCTTCGGGTTCTGCAGGTAAAGTCTGTGTGTTTGCGGTGCGTTTGGATACGTTTGAGAAAATTCCGAGTCAGGTGTTTTATATCGGCAGCAATCAGCAAGAGGATTTAACCGCAATCCGCCGTTTTTTATTGCGTGATTTGCCGCGTGTACCGATTGCTGGCGAGTATATTCATCGAGATGCCTATGACATTGGTGCAGAATACGGCAAAGACAGTTTCTTGTTTATTGAGAAATTTGGCACCAGTAAAGTACCTGCAGCTTTTGCAATGAAAGACAAAGTTGATGGTTTTCTAACCCGTTGGGGCATGCGTGGATTGTCGGATAAAGTTTTGCAAATGTTCACGAAACTACTGCCAAATCATTTACCAGAACGCATGAACCAATTTCGTGATTTGTATGAACATCATTTAATTTTGCGCATTGAGCAGCAAGATGTTGCGGCAGTACAGCAGTTTTTAATGGATTATTTTATCACGCGCAATTCCGGCAGTTTTTTTCTATGTAATGAAGATGAAGGCCGCAAGGCTTTTCTGCATCGCTTTGCAGTGGCAGGTGCTGCAATTCGTTATCGTGATACACATCGAAATGAAGTGGAAGACATTGTTGCTTTAGATATTGCGTTAAGACGTAATGATCAGCAATGGGTTGAAACCTTGCCCGAAGAGTTGGAGCAGGCGATTATACATAAGTTGTATTATGGTCATTTTTTATGTCATGTCTTTCATCAGGACTATATTATTAAAAAAGGCGTAGACCCGTTGGCGATGGAACATCAAATGTGGTCATTGCTTGATGCACGTGGGGCAGAGTATCCTGCAGAGCATAATGTTGGGCATTTATATGTGGCGAAGCCTGCCTTAAAGCAGCATTATCAAAAATTGGATCCGACCAATTGTTTTAATGTGGGCATTGGGCATAGCTCTAAATTAAAAGCTTGGCGTTAAATAAGGATGAAAACTGAGCAGTGAAACTGATTCTAAGGAAAGATGGATATGTTTAAGTTAGATAGCAGACTGCTACAGATTTTTTATTATGTGTATAAATTAAAAAATGTGTCTGCTGCCGCAGATGCATTGGGCATGAGTCAGCCTGCGGTTAGTAACTGTTTAAATAAAATTCGTCAGCATTTTAATGACCCATTATTTTTAAGGGTTGGCAATGAAATGTTGCCTACAGAGTTGGCGAAACAGATTTTTTCACCGATTAGTGAAATTATTAATAAAATTGAAACGGTCAATAATTTTAAAGTCGATTTTGATCCGACACATTCCGATCAATTATTTACCTTGGCAATGACCGATGTTTCGCATTTGGTTTTATTGCCAAAACTGACCAAGTTTTTAAAAAAATATGCACCTTCAGTGCGGATTAAAATTCGTCCTATTACCCGTGAAACCAGTTATCAAATGGCAAATGGTGAAATTGATTTTGCGATTGGTTTTTTACCTGAGTTAGAGCAGGGTTTTTATCAGCAGCAATTATTTTTACAATATTATGTGGTGATTAGTCGTAAAGATCATCCACGCATCTGTGAAAAAAGTTTAGATGTTGAAGCTTATATTCGTGAATCGCATGTCGATGTAGATACCAGTATAGGTCACTACCATATTGAAAATGAATTAAGCAATCGTGGTTTAAGACGTAATATTCTAATGAGTATCCCAAGTTATTTAGGGGTCGGTTTAATTGTGCAAGAAACCGATATGATTGCGACAGTGCCTTATTATTTAAGTGAGGTGTTATTGGCACGCGGGAATTTACAAGTAGTGAGTGCGCCTTTGAATTTTCCAACCTATCCTGTACGACAATATTGGCATACGTCTTGTCATCACCAAACCAGTCATCAGTGGTTAAGAAAAGTGATTTTTGATTTGTTTAGTCAGCATCCTTAATTAATCGTATTTAAAGTAAAATTTTTATAATTTTTTAAATTATCATTCGCTAATTCCCTCATCTTCAAAAGAGCAGGCTAGGCTGAGGGAATTAGTGATTCTTTTTTATAAGGCAATAAAACTAAATTTCTGCCCACGATTTTGATTGCAGCTATACATTTTCATTTTTCCATTATAAATATCTAAACATTTGCCTGTATCTGCACTACGAATACGCTGACCATCGAGATACCATTTTTGGTTACTTTGTCCATTACAGGTATAAGCAATTACTTCAGCACCATCATGTTTCTGTTTTCCTGCTACATCTAGACATTTACCTTGCACGGTAATGCTTTGATCAGGATGGAAAATAAAATGCTGATTGGTACCATCATGACAATGTGAAGTCTGAATGGAACGTTGATTACTGCGACTAAAATCTACGCAGCGACCATCATAGGTTTTAATTTTGACTTTTTGTTGCCATGTTTGTGCAGGATAAGGCATAGGTGTTGGCATATAAATGGTTTGTTGTGCAGGACGTTCTACAGGTGTACTTGCTGGAATTTGAGGTTGAATGACGATATTGGGAATCTGCCCCGATGCTGTTCCGTCAACTACAATACATGCTGTTAAAAGTGAGCAACTGCTTATAGTGAAAAGTGTCTTAAACATAAGAGAAAACAATTTATTTATTAGGTGGATAGGATAAATTTAAAGCATGGAATAAATATTTATTTTTTGTAATTTTGTGTGTAATTGACCAAAAAATTTTATCTAATAGACATGGTTTCCTAGACACGGTTTTCAAGCAAAAAATTAAGTTTGAAAAAACTTCAACTCGCGATTCTATGTATTCTTTGTTTGCTAGTGGGTGCATTCATAGGAAGTGTGTGGTAGAAATTGTATTTAGAGGATATATTTCTGATTTAGTTGGTGGTCAGCAATAAACGAACTATCTAATTTGTGCAATTGAACATCAAAAATTCACAACTAAAATTCAACTATATTGCTTTAAAATTATGTGATTGAGTTGTAAAATTATGTGTTAAAGTTGGCAATTGTCACAGTTTTTGAATTTTTGGGGTAGGAACTGTTGAAACATTTTTTACTACGACTTGGATTGGATCTGCGTAAACTTATTTTAATTTCCACAATTTTAAGTGTATCAGGCTTATTTGTCGTAAGTATTTTTATTTTAAATTATGTAATTAAACAACAATTAATTCAAAATTCACTTTCGATCAATGAAAAATATGCAGAAAAAATTGCCACCAGTGCCAATCAACATTTTTCAGATATGCTGCAAGAGTTGGATTATAGTGCACGTTTATTAGAAAAAAAATTTTATAATACACAAGTTAGAAAAGAAGAAGTAAAACGCTTAAAAAATCAATCGAATAATTTTAATAGTGTTTTATTGGTAGAGCAGAATAAACATATTTTAGCTTATGCACCTAATACATTAAAACTTAATTTTAATCAGGCTTATAGTACCATTGGTATTGATGGATCTATTGAAAAAAAGAAAACTTATATTTCATCTCCCTATTGGTCTATAAGTAATAATTTAATCGTCATGATGTCACAACCTATTTATAATAAAACACATCAATATTTAGGCTTAATCAGTGGTACGATTTATTTACAGGAGCAGAACTTGATTAATACCATGCTCAATACTCAGTATGATTATAAAAAAAGTTATATGTATGTGATTGATCAACATAATCGTATTATTTTTCATCCAGATAAAAAGCGAATTGGTGAAAAAATTATCAATAATACAGGTTTGGATTATATTAATAAGAATACAAAGGGATCAATTCGTTTAAAGAATAGTTTAGGTATAGATAATTTGGCGGGTTTTGCACATATTCCAAGTGTAAATTGGATTGTAGTTTCTCAGCAGCCCACAGATGATTTACTTGCACAAGCTAATACGCTGATTTTTAAAGTATCGATTGGAATCTTCATTTTTTACTTTTTTATTTTTTTATTGATTTGGTATATCTCAAGCTTTATTTCTTCACCTTTGAACCGCTTGGCACGTATGGCAAGTATGCTCAATCATGCGGACATTGAAAATAAAATTAAAGAAGTTGATCCGTGGTATTTCGAGGTTTTAAAGTTTAGAACCTCATTATTAATGAGTTCGGAAACCTTTAGTGATCGGATTGCGGAGTTAAAACATCGTGTCAATACGGACCCATTAACAGGTTTATATAACCGTCGTGGTATGCAATTATTTTTAAATGAACTGCTAGAGACTCGTACCGAATTTGCAGTATTAGCCATTGATATAGATTTTTTTAAGCAAATTAATGATCAGTATGGGCATGATCAAGGTGATGTGGTACTTAAAACGCTCGCGCAAATAATGCTAACTAATTTTAGGGAACAGGATGTTTGCTGTCGTAGTGGCGGTGAAGAATTTCTAGTTTTAATGACGACTGCAGATGCAAATGTGGTGTATAAAGCTGCAGAGCGGCTTAGAAAAACCATGCAGGAAACTACGATTAATCAGATGGGTCAAATCACCATCTCTGTTGGCATCGCTTTTTGGCCTCGAGATGCAGAAGATGTTTCTGATGTACTGAAACTTGCAGATAATAAATTGTATGAAGCTAAACATGATGGGCGTAATTGCACAAAGTCTACGGCCGTATGAGGATTTGGAAAGATTCTTCTTTAGCTGACACGGAGGTATGCTTTGGAAAAAGATCAAGATCCAACGATAGTGGTTGAAGACAGTCCTGAACAAGAAAAATATGAACTTTTGAAAGAAAAGTTGAAATACAAACAGGCGGAGCGCGAAAATTCTAAAAAAATTGATCATAAACAAGTACGGTTGAACATTCAAGCGGATGCCTTACCAAGCAAAACCTTCTTTATTATGAATGCTTTGGCAGCGATTATTGCGGGCTACGGTTTACTGTCAAATTCAGCCGCAGTGGTGATTGGTGCAATGCTAGTTGCGATGATGCTAGGCCCTATTTCAGGTATGGCTTTAGCATTTATTGATAATCGATGGTTGTTTTTTAAAACAGCATTTAAAACCTTAGTTTTAGGTGTGTCGATGATTGTCAGTATTGGCATCATTTTAGGTCTTATCAATATTAACTTACCTATCACCCATGAAATTCTGTCTAGAACTCAGCCTACCATTATGGATTTAATGATTGCACTTGCGGGTGGTGCAGCAGGGGCATTTGCAGCCGTTTCACCACGTCTGTCTGTGGCTGTAGTTGGCGTTGCAGTTGCGACTGCTTTGGTACCGCCGCTGGTTGCAAGTGGCATATTAATTGCGCATCTGGAATGGAAACATGCAGCAAATGCTCTGCTGTTGGCACTGACCAATATTGTTGCTATTCAAATTAGTTCTTCACTGGTGTTATGGGCAGCTGGTTTTAGACGCGGTTCAGATGAAGAAGTAAATAGCACAGTAATTGAATTTATTAAAAGAAATATCGTGAGTCTTTTAGTACTTTTTGCGCTGGGTATCTATTTAAGCTTTAACTTTATGATGATGTTAAATAAACAGATGTATGAACATCAGGTAGAAAGCTTGATTGAAAGTCAGTTTAATCAGCATAATAATTTAATTGATACGGTGCAGTTTGATCGGCGTAAAGAGATGACTTTAATTCGCGTAGTCTTGCGTGGAGATATAGCGCCAAAACCTCAACAGATTTCTGCATTGAATCAAAAATTAGCACAAGACCCACGTGGAAAACCAAGTGTGGTTCAAGTGCGCTTTATTCCTGTGCAAATTATTCAAGCCAAAGAAAGTCCTGATTTTGATATTAAGCAAGTTGAAGCCGAGCAATTGATACAACCTTAGATTCAACAATAAGAAATTGATGGTATTTACAGCTTACTTTAGATGGAGTCTTATTATTCAATAGGGCACTCATAATGTTACATATTACACCGATTTAATTTAATAGTCTCAAAAGGTTATAGTTAAGCCAATTTTAAGCTAAACCACTTAACATCCGATTTATTTCAAATCAGATTCACTATGCTTCCACGCTCTCCTTACAAAGGCACTTCTGGTTTACAACGGATTTTGAATGCCACAGGCTATTCTTTGGCAGGCTTTAAAGCCGCCTTTCAAAATGAAGCGGCATTTCGGCAAATCATTCTGATTAATTTACTGCTGATCCCGCTCAGTTTTTTCATGCCTGTCAGTCGTGTTGAACAAGTGCTCATGATTGTGGTGTGTTTACTTGCCATCATTGTCAAACTGATTAACTCTGCTATTGAAGCCGTGGTCGATCGTGTTTCGATGGAGCAACACCCCTTGTCTAAAAATGCCAAAGATATGGGCAGTGCAGCGCAATTTGTTGCTTTGGCAATTATCGCATTGACTTGGGGCGCATGCCTGATTCCTGCTTAATCCCTTAAAAACAAGCATAAAACAGACTTTAAAATAGATAGTGAGTTGAGTATTCCTCATGCGGCATCAGCATTCAAAATTTTTACTTCTTCAAGCAATTTTACTCCTTCTGAGTTTGCTGATATTGCTTAATTTATTTAGCGTTGCAGGCAGGCTAGATTTACACCTCATTCAACCCTTCGTGGATGCTCATGCAGAATTTCCACTTCGACAAGACTGGGCATTGGCTGAATTAAATCATCGGTATGTCAAATATATCCTGATTGCGGTATATCTGAGTTATTTACTGACTTGGTTGCTGTCTTTCAGATTTCAAAAATTACGTGCTTGTCGTTGGGAGTTTGGCTATTTCTTTTGGATGGCGGTGATTTCAACCAGTGTGATTGCAATACTTAAATCGCAGTCGGCACATGCTTGCCCGTGGGATATGAGCATTGCCACAGCGCATGGCGTTTGGTGGGATTTAAGTGCAACGGCAGGGCATTGTTTTCCAGGGGGGCATGCCTCAAGTGGTTTTGCTTTATTGGTAGGATATTTTGTTTATCGGGCTGCTCAACCTAAACGTGCTTATTTTTTCTTGATTGCGGCTTGCATTTTAGGCATGGGGATGGGCTGGGCGCAAATGATGCGCGGGGCACATTTTTTTAGTCATAATCTTTGGACAGGCTGGATTACTTGGTGTTTGAACGTAGTCGCTTATGCGTTCTTGGCGCATAAATTGCCACAATCAAAATCTAAATTAAAACCCGATCTTAACGCATCGGAAATTTAACCTGCACACATAAACCACCTAAACTGGCACTTTTAGAAAACTCTAAACTTGCACCTAAGCGTTGGGTGGCTTTATCTACAATAGATAAACCTAAACCGCTGCCAATTTCTGCATGGTTGTGAATACGGTAAAAACGCTGTCGAATTTGATTGAATAGTGCGGGGTCAATGCCTGCACCACTGTCTTCAATTTGCAAAATTGCATGTTGTTCTTGCTGAAAAATAGTCACATTGATCACGCCTTGTTTGGGCGTATATTTAATCGCATTATCAATTAAATTATAAATAATGGAATGCAAAGCAGAACTTTGCCCATGAATATTCAACTCTTGGCGTTGTTCGACACCTAAATCAATATCTTTTTGCAATGCCAATTGAATAAGTTGTTCCACACAGGCAATGGTCATTTGATTTAAAGATAGGGTTTGATCGTTTTCAATTAGACTATCTGAGGCATCTTGCTTGGCTAAGCTTAATAACTGATTGACTAAATGCTGTAAACGCAAAACCCCTTGGCTTAAATTATTGAGGGCATCACTATGTGGAAATTGCTGCAATAAAATTTGTACTTGTAAATTGAGTGCAGTGAGTGGGGTACGTAATTCATGTGCAGCATCGGCAACGAACTGGCGCTGTTCCTGCTGTGCGGCAGAAATTCGCGTAAATAACTGATTCATTTCCTGAATCGTGGGTGCAAGCTCGACAGGATAATCCAACATGTGAATCGGGCTGAGATCCTGCGCTTTACGACGTGCCAATTCGCTTTTAAAGTTATTTAGTGGTTGAAAATTATGACGAATCAGCCAACCCAAAGCCAAAAGGGCAAAGGGTAAAAATATTGCATAGGGAATAAACATATTTGCCGCTAATTCTAAAGCTAAATATTGGCGCACAGAGTTTTGCTGGCTAATTTGAATCTGTAGGGTTTCTTGCGGCAAAATATAGGTATGCCACAGTCCAACTTCGGTTTGATGATTATAAAACCCTGGTTTTTCTACGGGTTGTAGCAACACATCTTGAGGGTGTAATTGTGTTGTAGCATCGTCATATGACCAAATATCGACAAATAAGTCTTCTTCGCTATATCTCTGATTTAAATCGATTTGGCTCTGTGTAGGTTCAGGATGGTTCGCTGCAATGCGTTCTGCCAAACTTTGCATTTGTGCATCTAAAATTTCATTCATTTCTTCTAGGGCAATTCGATACGCTGCAAATACCAAAACGCAGCCCAACATGACACTAAAGATAGAAACATAAACAATCAGACGTTTTTGCAAAGAGTAGGATTGCATTAAATTTGCCCTAAACGGTAGCCCAAACCACGAATGGTACGAATAAAGTCCTTGCCAAGTTTGGCGCGTAAATGGTGAATATAGACTTCAATGGTGTTGCTGCTGACTTCACTGTCAAAATCATATAATTTATCTTCTAAATTACTTTTAGAGAAAATTTTATTAGGGTGGCTGACCAAAGCCATTAAAATTGCCCATTCACGATTCGACAATTCGATATATTCACCTTTGAATTTTGCCAAATGTTGTTCGGTATCTAAGACTAAATCGCCATAACTTAAAATATGTGCGGTATCGTTTACAGGATTTTGTGCGCCGCTACGTCTGAGCAGGGCATAAATTCGCGCCAGTAATTCATCAAATTCATAGGGTTTAATTAAATAATCATCTGCACCCTGATTTAAACCATCCACCCGTTGTTGCAATTGATCACGCGCAGAAATAATCAGCACGGGCAATTGTGGATGTAACTGGCGAATGTTTTTTAATACCTGCATGCCGTCCATCATGGGTAAGCCTAAGTCCAGCAACACCAACTGGATATCTTGCTGCTCTAATTGCTTTAAGCCATCAATCCCGTTGTTCACCCAAGTAACATCAAATTGCTGTAACTTGAGCAAGGTTTGGGTCGATTCGGCAATCATAAAATCATCTTCAATGATTAATATTTTAGGCATGTTACGACTCGTGCTGCGGTTGAGTGGTAGATGGGGCAGAACATTGATTCAGCATATCATTTTTCGGATCAATCACTTGGCTTTTTACATCTAGTAAGCTCAATAAACTTGGGAAAAGATTGTCCTGACTCAATGCTGCTTGGCGTTGTGCTTTTAAGCAATTCACTTGCGCGGAATTTTGTTGTTGCCAAGCTTCTGAAAACCACATCAGCATCGGTACATGAGTTTGTTGAGTCGGTGCCATAGAATACGGTGCGCCGTGTAAATATAAACCATGCTCGCCTGTCGATTCACCATGATCAGATAAATACCAAAAACCAGTTTGATAGTGTTTTTGTTGCTCTAAAGTTTGAATCAACTGACTTAAAACATGGTCGGTATACACAATCGAGTTGTCATAGGTATTGCGTAAGGCATCGGCACTGCAACCCTGAATCGCATTGCTGTTACACGTCGGTTGGAAGGGTTGATAAGCTACGGTTGAGCGTTTGAAATAAGCAGGTCCATGACTGCCCATTTGGTGCAAGATAATTAAATGTGAACGTCTGTCTTTCGGGTCAAGCTGAGCAAGATAAGCCTGTAAACTGTCCACTAAAATTTCATCTAAACATTCACTGCTAGCATCACACCATTTTTGTTTTAGCGCTGCAGGAATTTGATATTGCTGCACCCGATCACAGGCACCTTTACAGCCTGAATTGTTATCAATCCAAGTGACTTGATAACCTGCACGCTGAGCAATATCCAGTAATCCTTCACGGTGACTTGCCAGTTGTTCATCATAATTTTGGCGTGGCATCCCCGAGAACATGCACGGCACAGAAACAGCCGTGGCTGTACCACAAGAGCTGACTTGAGTGAAATTAATCACAGGCAGCTTAGAGAGTTCAGGGTTGGTATTTTTTGCGTAGCCATTCAGCGAGAAGCTTTCGGCACGTGCAGTTTCACCAACCACCAACAGCATAATTTTGGGTGCTGTGCCTGTTTGCGCACGTTGAATTAAATGTGCATCTTCACCATAGCGCAGCAGCGGCAAATTCTGTTTGGGTGCTTTCTTTTTATAATACGATAGACTAGAGGCAATCGCATTTTGTGGAGAAAGCATGCCTTTTAAATCACGATGCTCGCGGAAGATTGCAGCATAATCCACATAAAAACAGAACAATAAACCCAAAATCAGCACAATCGAAACTACACTGCCTAAAGTCTTTTGCAGTAATTGACGGGCAAAATGAGTCGGCTGAATTTTAACAGACCACACCAAGACCAATGGCAATAGTACAAACAGCACACTCCAAACCACTAAGCGTACAGACAAAAGATCACGTACTTCACGTACATCGGTTTGCAGCATATTTTGAATTTGGTCTGCGGTAATCACTACGCTCAAGCTATTAACAAAATAAGCGCTGAATCCACCGACTACAATCAAAATACTGGCTAATATTTTGGCATTCCAACGCCAGTTTAGCCATTGCAGCAACAGATGATACGCCGATACGATGACGATCACAGTTGCAATCAATAAGCCTATGGCTTTAATGCCCTGATAAGGTGTGAATTGTTGAATTTTCTCATAAAATCCATAGTTCAATACCAAGCCTAACCATAGGGCAAGCAGTAGATTGAAATAGAATAAAGAAATCGGTTTTTGCCAAAAGCGTAGTCGGGCAAAGATAGATGGAGCAAGTGGTGATTCGGGCTGCTTAGACATTGTCAATGATTCAAAAGACTTTAAGATGCTTTAGTTTAAAATTTGAAACTTAAAACTGACTTAAAATTGTGGGCTGAATCTGTTGTAGTTTTATTTGATTAACTTTGAAGATAGAAGTTTTAGAGATATAAACTTTGCATGGATAAGCTGTTCATTCATGTTATTTCTGAAGCTTGCCCTATCTCTGAACATATTTTTATCCAAAGATAGGGCAGATTTTTATACTGAGTTTTCTAGATTTTAAGCCACAGCGACATGGAACATTGAACCAATCCACGCACTGAATACCATGGCGACAATACCCCAGATCATGACACGCAATGCACCTTTCCACATACTTGCGCCACCGACATAGCTGGCAAGCGCACCCATAACCCCTAGACTGATTACACCGACCAACATCACGCCTTTGTCTAACAGATGTTCAGGTAAGAGTAAAATAGACACCAACGGGAATAATGAACCTACAGTAAATGCCAATGCCGATGAAAAAGCTGCCATAAATGGCTGCGCTGAGGTGTGTTCTAAAATACCAATTTCGTCACGGGCATGGGCATCTAGAGCATTGTGAGCAGTCAGTTGTATGGCAACTTGTTCTGCCAATTCGGCATCTAAACCACGAATCATATAAATATTGGTGAGTTCTTTTAGTTCATGCTCTGGATTGAGTTTTAATTCGCGTGCTTCCATCGCAAGGTCATTTTGTTCAATGTCTTGTTGAGATTTCACCGAAATATATTCACCTGCTGCCATAGAAGCAGCGCCCGAAATTAAGCCTGCAATACAGGTAATTAACAATGTTTGAGAAGATGCACCACTGGCTGCCATCCCCACGACCAAACTGGTCACAGAAATGATCCCATCGTTCGCACCCAATACTGCAGCACGTAACCATCCAGACCGTTCAATATAGTGTTTTTCGAGGTGGTAAGAATGTGGCATAGATCAAACTCTCTTGTTATTCAATTTTCGTTTATTGATGTGTGATATAGCATAAATCATTCTAAAAAATTTATCGTTTAAAAATGAGAGGTATTTCACAAAATAGATGAAGTCGTAATGTGGTTTTTGAGTTTGAGCTTGGAGTTTTTTATAAAATTTCCTTAAATTTCAACCTTTAAATGCCTTAAAAAATGATCAATAGCTTGTAAGATGATAAAAGAGATTGATTCAATCAGGCTTGCAAGTAAATAGGAAATATCGTGATGTCTTTTCAGAATATTGTGGTACCTGTAGTGAGCGAAGTCAGTCTAAAAACCATTCATCGGTTGGGTGCAGGGTAAAGTATGCCTAAATTATCTCGTGACTTAGTATCGCCAGACGTATTTGATTTAAAGTCATTTATTTCTCCTCGCATTAGGGGTAGATGTCGCACTTGCAGAAGTCATACGTGGACACGGTACAATTTATGATGCAGAAGTCTGTGATGCTGCGGTTCGTTTAATTAATGAAAAAGGGTATGAATTACCGCGCTAAAATATGCGTAATGAATAGTGCTAAAACTTGATTGTTGTGCAGTTTATCGGAGAGATTCTTAAAAAGTGTTAAATTTATCTCGTAAATTGTTTAGAATATCTATCAATTCAAATTGTGTTTATATATAATACGCTCCCATAAAGTAACAGATATTCCAAGTTTCCCCCCACACTTCCCCAAAGTGTGAGTTTTTTTATGCTATGTATTAAAAAGATAGGGATGTAGATTTCCTAAGTTAAATTTAAGCTGACAGATACAACAATGGTTTCTAACAAGTGGATAACTGTCAGGTCTTGTTTGAATGGGGGAAGCTTAATTCCAAATCACTTCCCCAATTCAATATCTTTCAAAATCACACAATCTGCCTGTTCATCGCCAGAGCAATGATCTGCAGAGCTTTGCAACCAGTTCGCCATTTCCTGTAATTGCGTAATCTTCTGTTTTAAGGTTTCAATATGTTTAAGCGTGAGTTGCTTCACTTCTGCACTTTGTCGGTCAGCATTTTTCCATAAACCTAGCAATTCTTTCATTTGCTCAGAAGAAAACCCCAAATCCCGTGCATGCTTAATAAAAGACAAAGTTTTTAAATCTTGCTCAGAATAAATCCGATAACCCGAAGCAGAGCGTTTGGCGGTATCCAGTAAACCAATTTGCTCATAATAACGAATCATTTTGCTGGAAATACCCGATAGCTTAGAGGCTTGACCAATATTCATGTGACTTCTCTCATAAAAAGGGCGTAGAGCAATCTTCTAAACCCTTTTGTATGTTGCATTTAAATCTGTGCTGCTTGGAAATATTTTAAACGGAGCGCATTACCCAATACAAACACTGAAGATAATGCCATCGCGCCCGCAGCAAAAATAGGCGAGAGCAAAATACCTGCAAACGGGTATAGCACGCCTGCAGCAATTGGAATCAAGGCAATATTATAAATAAATGCCCAAAACAGATTTTGACGAATATTGCGGATAGTGGCTTTACTCAAAGCAATTGCATTGGGCACACCTTGTAAATTGCCCGACATCAATACAACTTCGGCTGCTTCAATCGCAACATCTGTACCTGTACCAATCGCAATTCCAACATCGGCTTGTGCCAAAGCAGGGGCATCATTAATACCATCACCCACAAAAGCCACACGTCCAAATTGCTGTTGTAATTCACGTACAACATCGACCTTGCCTTCAGGTAAAACCTCGGCCACCACATGATCAATCTGTAAACGTGCAGCAATTGCCTGAGCCGTATGTCGGTTATCTCCCGTAATCATCGCCACTTTTAAACCCAGTTGATGCAACGCTGCAATAGCAGCAAAAGTCGTGTCTTTAATTGGGTCTGCAACGGCAACAATGGCTGCCAGTTGTTGATCAATCGCCATATAAATTGGTGTTTTGCCTTCTTGTCCTAAACGTGCAGCTTCTGCATTAAAAGCGCTAACATCTAGCCCAATTTGTTGCATATAACGGTCTGCACCAATCTGAATACGTTGACCATCCACCCCTGCTTCAATACCTGAACCTGTGATGCTGTCAAATTCGGTAACAGGCAGTAAACTGACTTGCTTTTCTGTTGCAGCTTGCACAATCGCCAATGCAATGGGATGCTCAGATTTCGCTTCTACCGATGCCAAAAGTGCAAAGACCTGATCTGCATCAAAACCCGATTGCACATGAAAATCGGTTAATGTTGGTTTGCCTTCGGTGAGCGTTCCTGTTTTATCCACCGCGACCACTTTAACATCTTGCAAAAGCTGCAAAGCTTCGCCTTTACGAAACAGCACGCCCATTTCTGCGCCACGACCTGTTCCCACCATAATTGAAGTCGGTGTGGCTAAACCCATCGCACATGGGCAGGCAATAATTAGAACAGCGACTGCATTGACTAAACCAAAGGTTAGGGTAGGTTCTGGGCCAAAAATAAACCACACAATAAAAGTAAGTGCAGCCAATAACATCACGGCAGGTACAAACCACATGGTCACTTTATCCACCAAGGCTTGAATAGGTAATTTAGAGCCTTGCGCTTGTTCGACCATACGAATAATTTGCGCCAACACCGAAGCTTCACCAATGGCAGTAGCACGAATATTTAGTGTGCCATTTTGGTTGATGGTACCGCCTACAACTTGATTGCCCACTTGTTTTGCCATAGGAACAGGTTCACCTGTAATCATCGATTCATCTATATAACTATGACCTTCGACTACTTCACCATCTACAGGAATACGTTCACCCGGGCGGATTTCGACAATGGTATTGGAACTGACTTCTGCCACAGGTACTTCAATGATTTGACCATCTCGATGAATACGCGCAGTTTTGGCTTGCATACCAATTAAATGCTGAATGGCTTGTGAAGTGCGACCTTTGGCTTTGGCTTCGAAATAGCGCCCTAGCAAAATTAAACTGACAATCACTGCCGCAGCTTCATAATAAACATGCACTGTGCCTTCTGGTAAAAGCTGTGGCATAAATGTCGCTACCAATGAAAAACTGTATGCAGCCAAAGTTCCCACAGCCACCAAAGAGTTCATATCAGGCGCAAAACGTAACAGCGCTGGAATCCCTTTTTGATAAAAACGACGTCCTGGTAACAGCAGCACCAATGTGGTTAAAGCAAATTGAATCAACCAACTTTGTTGTTGCCCAATATTGTGCATCACCCACATGTGAAAGGCGGGAATCATGTGTGAGCCCATTTCCAGAATAAATACAGGCAAGGCTAAAATCAGTGAAATTACTAAATCACGTTTCAGTTGTTGCTGTTCCAGATTCTTTTTATCGTGTTGTTCGTTAGAGTCGTGTTGCAGCAGTTTGGCGTCATAACCTGCTTTTTGAATCGCTCGAATCAGGTCTTGGCTAGAAACTGTGGCATTCGGTTGAATCCATGCGCGTTCAGTCGCCAAATTGACATTGGCTTGTTCTACACCAGACACTTTCTTTAAGGCTTTTTCGACACGTGCTACACACGAGGCACAGGTCATGCCATCAATAGACAGTTCTATTGGTTGAATGGCAGCTACATCAAAACCTGCACGTTGCACTGCCTTAATGAGCAGTGCACGGTCTAAAGGTTGCGATGCGTGAATCAGTGCTTTTTCTGTTGCAAGATTCACTTCAGCTTTTTCTACACCATCGACTTTTTTTAAGGCTTTTTCGACACGCCCGACACATGAGGCACAGGTCATGCCTTCTATAGACAAAGTTTCCTGATAGGGAGAGGCATTTGGGTGTTTTGCGTCCATGGTCGTCTCTATAATTTGGAGGATGTGTTTAGCATATAGATTGACACGATGGTAAGGTCAAGTAAATTTTAGCCCAAAATAGGCTTGACCTTGCCAGCATGGTAAGCTTTAAACTACAGTTCAACAAAGGCAGAAGTGTGGAGTTCGCAATGAAACTATTGATTGAAAATATGACTTGTGGCGGTTGTGCACGTGGTGTCACGGCAACCATTCAAGATGTTGATCCTGCTGCAAAAGTTGAAGTCGATTTAGCGACTAAAATTGTGACTGTGGAAAGCACTGCAACAGTAGATCAAATTACCGCTGCATTGGCAGAAGATGATTTTCCTGCACAAGTTCAATAAAACTGCATCATCTAAGAAGCTCCAATGTGTGAGCTTATCGTAAGGTCAATTGGTCAACTGACGAATTGACCTATTTTTTTGCCTGCCGATTTTTTTCTCGTTGTTTTTTGATGTGACCAACTGAATACATTTTGATCACGAAGATGCTAAACCAAGCCAATCAGAAGCTGAGATTTTCTAACTTCAAGCTGAGTTTCATTCATTCAGGGCTGAAATCTACTGAATGAACTATGTGCTGTCCTCTAAAATATACTCTTCAATATTTATCGGAATAAAAATATTTTTTGGTTTTAACTTGTTGTTATTGAAATATTTATTTTAATTTTTAAATTTAAGGGATAACAGAAAAACCATCATTTTTAGATGTTTTGCTGCATATTTTAAATTAAGGTGAATAAAATTCACTTTGGACTGAGGTTAAATCATTTTTATTCACTTTGTCGTTCCAGTATAAATACCCTCATTCAGAAATTTTAACTTTTTAAATTTGGGTAGTAGATCATCATGACAAAGCCATTCACCTGTTCAATTAAACGTATTCGTTTTGACGAAAACTATGAACCTGCTAACAACACGCGTTTAACCACCAATTTTGCAAATTTGGCGCGTGGTGAAAGCCGTCAGGAAAATTTACGCAGAACTTTAGCGATGATCAATAATCGTTTTAACTCGCTGGCATCTTGCGATAACCCAAAAGGTGATCGTTATTCGCTTGAAATCGACATTATTTCTGCAGAAATTGATATTGAAGGAAATGGCAAAACTTTTCCATTCATTGAAATGCTAAAAAGTACGATCACAGATCATCAAACAAATGAACGTATTGAAGGCATGATTGGCAACAGTTTTTCATCGTATGTTCGTGATTATGATTTTAGTGTGGTCTTGCCAGCATTAGGCTGCAAAGTAAATGAAAAGCCTGAAAGTTTTGGTGATTTACATGGCAAGCTTTATCAGCATTTGGTCAGTTCAGCAGTGTTCCAAGCTGAGTTTCAAAAACAACCTGTGATTTGCCTGAGCGTATCAACCACAAAAACTTATTATCGTACGACCAATGTGCATCCTGTCTTAGGTACAGAATATAAAAATGATGAATATTCAAGAACCGATGACTATTTTGAAAAAATGGGTTTAACCGTGCGTTACTTCAAACCTGAAAATAGCAATGCACCGCTTGCGTTCTATTTTTCTGGCGATTTACTGCATGATTACACAGATTTTGAGTTGATCAGTGCCATCAGTACTATGGAAAGTTTCCAGAAAATTTATCGTCCTGAAATTTATAACACCAACTCACCTGCAGGCGAGGTCTATCAGCCAAGTTTGAATTATCAGGATTATTCATTAACCCAAGTTGTATATGACCGTGTTGAGCGAGGTCAGTTGGCAGTCAAGCAGGGCAAATGGACTGAAGAAAACTTTATCAAGCCTTATCAAGATATTCTTGAACAATGGGCTGCCAAGTTCGTGCCGCTACATGCTGCCAATCAAGAACGTGTTGCTTAACTTAAAATACAGATAGAAGATTCAAAATGGCTATTTTATTACCGACCTCAACGGCTGGCAGTTTACCTAAACCTTCGTGGCTCGCAGAACCTGAAAAGCTTTGGTCAGCTTGGAAATTAACAGGGCAAGAATTACTGGACGCAAAACAAGATGCGCTACGTCTATCACTGCATGAACAACAGCAAGCAGAGATTGATATTGTGAGTGATGGGGAGCAAACCCGTCAGCATTTTGTCACCACCTTTATTGAACACCTTGAAGGTGTCGATTTTGAAAAACGTGAAACAGTCAAAATTCGTGATCGTTATGATGCCAGTGTCCCTTCTGTGGTGGGTGCAGTTTCTAGGCAAAAACCAGTCTTTGTTGAAGATGCCAAATTCCTGCGTTCACTGACAGATCAACCCATCAAATGGGCGTTGCCTGGTCCTATGACCATGATTGATACTTTATACGATGCGCACTACAAGAGCCGTGAAAAACTGGCGTGGGAATTTGCCAAAATCCTGAATCAGGAAGCGCGTGAACTTGAAGCAGCAGGCGTGGATATCATCCAGTTTGATGAACCTGCGTTTAATGTGTTTTTTGATGAGGTGAATGACTGGGGCGTGGCAACATTAGAGCGCGCGTTAGAAGGTTTGAAATGTGAAACAGCCGTGCATATTTGCTATGGCTATGGCATTAAAGCCAATACCGATTGGAAAAAAACACTCGGCTCAGAATGGCGTCAATACGAAGCAGTTTTCCCAAAACTACAGCAGTCTAATTTGGATATTATCTCACTGGAATGTCACAACTCACGTGTTCCGATGGATTTGCTTGAACTTATCCGTGGTAAAAAGGTGATGGTGGGTGCGATTGATGTCGCAACGAATACGATTGAAACAGCCGATGAAGTTGCAGATACATTGCGCAAAGCATTGCAATTTGTCGATGCTAACAAGTTGTACCCATCGACTAACTGTGGAATGGCACCATTGAGTCGTCAGGTTGCACGAGGCAAGTTACAGGCTTTGGCTGCTGGTACGAAGATTATTCGCCAAGAATTATCTAGTTAAGCGTTCGATCAGGCGAAGTGAATTCAAGCCAAGTGAATTTAAGTTAAGTGAATCAGGGATGCTTTTTCAGGCAAAAAGCATCCTTTGAACTTTCTAAAAAAGTTGAGTGTTGGAATACGGTGATGGTTAAAGCAACAGACTTCAAAAATGCAATGTCTTTCTTATCAAGTGCAGTCAATGTAGTGACGACAATGGGAGATGCAGGACGTCATGGTTTTACTGCATCTGCGGTATGTAGCGTGACAGATACACCGCCAACATTATTGGTGTGTATGAACAAATCATCGCGTTCTCATCTCAGTTTTTTAGAGAATAAAGTGCTGTGTGTGAATGTGCTAAATGCAGAACAAGAACATCTTTCTAATGCATTTGCCTCATCAAAATTGAGTTCCGATGAGCGTTTTAAGCAGGCTGAATGGGCAGCTTTGGAAACAGGTGCTCCTATATTAAAAAATGCATTGGTCAGTTTTGATTGTGAAATTTCACAAATTCAAGAAGTGGGGACGCATACTATTTTTATTTGCCCAATTGTTGCTATTCAAAAAAATCAACAAGATCAGGCGTTGGTTTATTTTAATCGTCACTATCATCAAGTTGGTGAAACTGAGTTTGTTTAATTCGCTATAAAATATTGCAATATGCGATAATCAGTTTATACTTGATTTATAGCAAAATGCGATAAAATATTATGCATGTGATCACCCACGCTAGAATTATAGAGGCAATGCACAAGTGGCCACAGGCTGAAACAGCACTCGATGGTTGGTATCGAATTATTAAGGCAAATGATCCGAAAGACTTTGCCGAAATGAAGCAGTTATTTCCAGCAGTTGATAAAGTTGGAAAGTTTCATGTATTCGATATTGGTGGGAATAAGATTCGACTTATTGCTGTTGTGATGTATCAGGCAAAGCGTGTGTATATTCGTCATGTGTTATCCCATAAAGAATATGACAAAGGTCATTGGAAGGAGGATTAGTATGAACGCAATGATTAAACAGGCTGTAGATCACTGGCACTACGTTGCTCCTTTGCTGAGTAAACCAGAAAATGAAAAAGATTTTCATGCACTTGTCGAGGCTTTAGATGAGCTTTTAGATATTGTTGGTGATGATGAAACGCATCCTTTAATGGGGCTGATTCATCAACTCGGTGACTTGGTTTCTGTTTATGAAAATGAACACCTGCCTATTCCTCATGGAGATGGTCGTGCTGCTTTAGCTTTTTTGATGGCGCAACATGGATTAGGTCAATCTGACTTGGCAGAGGTTGCAACTCAATCTGTGATTTCGGAGATTTTAAGCGGCAAACGCCAGTTGAATATTCGTCATATTAAAGCGCTGTCTGAGCGGTTTAAGGTTTCTGCTGATACATTTTTCTAAACGATTTTATATTTTTTAGACATTTTATTTTTAGATATTTAAAAATAAATAGCTCCGAAGATGCCGCTGCATGTCGTTACCCTGAACCCGAAAAAGTTCAAGGCGGACGCGACGCATACTTGCTGGGTTTCCCATACGTGATGGGCATACGCTCTAAATATGCAGAACACAATCCTAAGATTAAAGTATCGGCAGGGATATAGACTCGCTGGCGAACACCTCAGAGTTAGAATTAGTATAACCCATCTCAGTTGCTTGGCAACTCATGTTCACGAATTAACTGTAAAGATAGAGCTTGTTTGCATAGCCTTTATGCAAACTTAAGTCAAAAAAACGACACTTAAGTAAGGGCTTCAACTTCTTGCAAAATGGTGCTGAGTAAACGCTCACAATGCTCATAATGCTGCAAAGATTTATTCATAGAAAGAACCTCTTGCATCAACTCTAAAGCCACCACAATAATCAGTTTGCTCGGTTCCATATTGGGCGCTTTACGACGAAACTCATCATAGCGTTCATTCAATAATTGTGCTGCACGCTCTAAATCTTCTCTTTTTTCTTCAGTTGTGGCTAAACGGAAACTATGTCCTAAAACACGTAAATCAATTGGAATTTGAACTGACATATTAACCTTCCTCGCTCACTTCGGCAGGGTGGGCAAGTTGTTGAATTTCTTGCGCATGATGATCTTGAGCTGTACCTAAAATTGCAAGACGCTGAATAATAGCTTCAACTTTGGCTTTGGCATGCTCATTTTTTTGTAACAATCTTTCACGTTCTTGTTTGAGTGTCTGAATTTCATGCTGATTCATACGCTGATCATTCAGCATTTTTTCTTTCAGAATGCGTAATTCATTGCGCTCAGCCAAAATTTCCTGAAAGCGGTTTTTCAAATCAGTACAGCTTTTTTCCAAACGACTGTAACGGTCTGCCAGTGCTGTCGCATCTTGGTTTAACTGCTGAAATTGCGCCTGAGTGCTGCTTAATTGCTCAGTCAGATTCTCAATTTCATCTTGCTTGGCAGTAATAATGCTGTTTCTTTGCACAATTTGTGCATGATGCTGTTCCTCAGCAGTTTGCTTGGCTGTGCTGAGGGCGGCATTTTCACTTTCATAATGATTAATTCGTGTTTTTAAAACACCAATATACGCTTGTAGACGCTGTAATTCTTCTAACATATCGTGGTCGCACAGTATTGCAAACAAAGGTAATATATACGAAGTATAGAGATTGGATAAACGAATGCAAGACGATATTTCAGGTTGGTCGGAATGGTTCCGCAATTTTTCTAACATTGAAGAAATTTCAAGCCCAAGTGAGTTACATGGCTTGCTGACAGGTATAGTTTGTGTGACAGATGCACCAAGTGAAACCGAATGGCAGCAGATTTTAGAAACTTTAAATGTGCCAGAATTAGAGCCAGCCGCACTCTCACTTTTAACCGATGAATCAGAAGATGTCGCACATGCCTTGTCTGAAGATGAGTTGGATTATTTGCCGTTGTTGCCAGATGATGAACATCTTTTACAAGAACGTGTGCAAGCTTTGGCGGATTGGTGTGCAGGCGTCGTGCTTGGGTTTGGTTTAGCTTCTGGGCATATTCGTTCAGATGAAATCGAACTGATTGAGCATTTACAAGATGTCGCTGCGGTTGAGTTTGAAGATTCAGACAATGATGAAGAAGGCGAAGAAAGCTATCAGGAATTGTATGAATTTGTACGTTTGATTCCTGTGAGTTTATCTGTAGGACGTAAAAAAGTGCCTGTAGAAGAAAGCTCTTTATTGCAAAACTTACATGCTAAGTCGCGTCAACAAACCGTACAAACAACACAAAACGCAAGTGCTGTTGTTGAAATGTTTACGCCACACCGTCCGAGTTAATCAGGCGTTGTGTGCCTAAGTTAAGTCGGTGTAAGGTGCTTTAAGTCATTACAACAATCATATTTTCATCATTTTATATATGTAGACCGTATTTATGAAAAAACTGACTCAAGTCGAATTTAAAGAACGTCGTGATCAACTTGCAGAACTGATGGGACCCAATAGTGTCGCAATTATTGCAACCAGTCCTGTGGCAATGCGTAATCGTGATGCAGATTATAAATATCGTGCCGACAGCAGTTTTTTCTATTTAACAGGTTTTGCTGAACCTGAAGCAGTTGCGGTGATTGAAACCTATGAATCAATTGATGAAGGTTATACCTACACGTTGTTCTGCCGTGAACGTAACCGTGAAATGGAAATCTGGAATGGTTATCGCGCAGGTTTAGAAGGTGCAATTGAGCTGTTTGAGGCAGATGAGTCTTTTGCAATTGCGCAATTAGATGCAGAAATCATCGCCAAAATTGTCAATAAAGACACGTTGTACTATCGCTTGGGGCATCAGACTGAATTTGATGTACGTGTTGCGGCATGGAACCAACAAGCTGATGCACAACATCGTCAAGGCAATACTGCACCTGCCAAAATTGTTCAGTTAGATCGTTTGCTGGATGAAATGCGTTTGCATAAAACTGAGTCTGAATTGGAACTGATGCAAATTGCTTCAAATATTAGTGCAGAAGCACATACTCGTGCCATGCAAACAGTAAAAGCAGGCATGATGGAATATGAGCTAGAAGCTGAACTGAATTACATTTTTGGTAAAAATGGCTGCGTACCTGCCTATAACAGTATTGTCGGTGGTGGTGAAAATGCCTGCATTTTGCATTATGTCGAAAATGACAAAGTGCTTAAAGATGGCGATTTAGTCCTGATTGATGCAGCCTGTGAATATCAGTGCTATGCCTCAGATATTACCCGTACTTTTCCCGTGAATGGTCAATTCAGTCCAGAACAAAAAGCACTGTATAACATTGTATTGGATGCGCAAATTGCAGCAATTGAAGCTGTACAAATTGGTAACTCCTATAAAGAACCACACCATGTTGCGGTGCGTATTTTGGTGCAAGGTTTGCTTGATCTAGGCATTATGCAGGGCAATTTAGAAGAAATTATTGCTTCGGAAAGTTATCGCCAGTTTTATATGCACGGTACAGGGCATTGGTTGGGCATGGATGTGCATGATGTCGGCAGCTATAAACACGGTGAAGACTGGCGTGTTTATGAAGAAGGTATGGTGGTGACCGTTGAACCGGGTCTATACATTGCACCCGATGATGAAACGGTAGATGCTAAATGGCGTGGTATAGGTATCCGTATTGAAGATGATATTGTTGCGACTGCGAACGGGCCATTGAATCTGACTTCAAAAGTGGTGAAAACCGTAGAAGAGATTGAAGCATTGATGGCAAAAGCTAAATCTGCTTAATTGGGTCTAATCAAAGCTGGTCAAGTGATCAGCTTTTTTATTAGAAAGCGCGTGTAAATTTTGAGTATGTAAATAATTTTTAGTCTTTGATCCGCTTTTTTGCTTCATCATAAACAATGTTATCAGCACGCTTTCCAACGGTAATGAGCAAAATAACGACCTGATCATCTTTGACCTGATAAATAAGTCGGACACCCGCTTTTAATAATTTGATTTTATAGCAGCCAGCAAGATCACCTTTAAGCATGTTCTTTGGAATATGTGGCTGCTCAATGACTTTGGCTAATTTTTTCTTGAATTGGTCGCGGATAGCACTCGGAAGCTTTTCCCATTCTGCAGTGAAGTCCTTATGACGTAAAAGATTATAAGTCATCTAATGTGACTTCCTCGAACATCTCTTTAGGATCATTCATGCGTTTACGGACGAGTGCCAATAGTTCTGCATCTTCTTCTGAAAGCAATACTTTTTGTACAGGAAGTTTTCCAGTCGTTGCCACATATTCAAGAATATTGGTGAAGAAATCGGTAGGTGAAATACCTTGTTCTTTAAGAATAGAATAAGATTTTTCTTTAAGGGCTTCATCGACCCTGAAATTAACAGTAGCCATCACTTTTCTCAGTTATTGAATGTATGGAAATATTGTAATGCAATATGCATTACAAAGATAGTTTGTATAATAATCATTATGTGAGATCATTTTTATCATTGAGCTTATTTCAAAATTGATCATCAGCCATCAATAATACTAAGTATTGAATTTATCTTCTCTTGTGTCATACATGGCTCGGAGCAAGAAGATGAGGGACTAATAATTATAGTTTGAATTGGACATTTGCAAGAAGTCTAATCATCTTCCATAGCTTCAACACTAATTCATTATAAAAATAAATGACTTTGCGGTAAGAT
Source organism: Acinetobacter sp. YH12021 (assembly GCF_013420145.1). Taxonomy (NCBI): domain Bacteria; kingdom Pseudomonadati; phylum Pseudomonadota; class Gammaproteobacteria; order Moraxellales; family Moraxellaceae; genus Acinetobacter; species Acinetobacter sp. YH12021. The sequence goes on along the minus strand of NZ_VOYT01000001.1, from coordinate 348,148 downwards.
AAAATCCATTACAGATTATACGTATTTCGATTGAATCTTTTGAAGTCGAATACCTCATAAAAAGGATCAAGGCATGCAACAAGAAGTGATCATTGTAGGCGGTGGTATGGTCGGGCTAAGCTTAGCCTTGATGTTGGCTAAGTCAAACATTGCAGTGAAGTTGCTAGAAGCGATTCAATACCCCAATTATGACGATGCCAGCCTTGCGCCGTATCATTCCAGTTTTGATGCACGTAACAGTGCCTTGTCGCGTCGCAGCGTACAAATTTACCAAGAGCTAGGTTTATGGGATGCCTTGCAAGAACATGCTACGCCTATTTTAGAAGTTCAAATTACCGAACAAGGTAGTTTTGGCAAGGCACGTTTATTGGCCGAACAAGAAAAAGTCGAAAGCTTTGGTCAGGTGATTGAAAATGCATGGTTAGGTCGGGTGTTACTGACCGAAGTGCGTAAACAACCTTTGATTGAATTGATTGATGGTGTGCAGGTCAGCAGTCTTAAACAAGATGCAGATTTTGCCTATATTAAAGCGGTACGTGGTCAGGAACAATTACAGCTTGCTGCCAAACTACTGATTGCTGCCGATGGTCGTGATTCTTTCTGCCGTAAAGCCTTGGGCATTGGTGCATCGGAACATGATTATGACCAAGTAGCGATTGTGACCACAGTGCAAACCTCCAAGCCGCATGCGCATGTGGGTTTTGAGCGTTTTAGTCATTTAGGGCCTTTGGCGTTGCTGCCCCTGCCAGGTGAATATCGCCGTTCTGTGGTGTGGCCTGTGCCAAAAGGGACAGAACATGAATGGATTGGCGATGAAAATGATCAACACTTTTTAAATGCCTTGCAACAAGCCTATGGTGACCGTGCAGGGAAGTTTGAAAAAACAGGACGTCGTTTTAGTTTTCCATTGTCACAAGTTCTGGCAGAAAAACAGGCGGTTGGTCGCGTTGTACTGATGGGTAATGCAGCGCATACCATTCACCCAGTCGCAGGGCAGGGCTTTAACTTGTGTATGCGAGATGCTTACGTATTATTGCGTTATCTCACCGAACAGGCGGCACAGTCAGCAGATTTAGGCGATGCTGCAATGCTGCGTGACTATGAACAATCGCGTTTGAAAGATCAACAGCGAGTCATTAAATTCTGTGACAGCGTGGTACGTGGATTTAGCAATCAAAACCCAATCCTGAAATTTATGCGTAATACAGGCTTAGTCGCGTTTGATACCATTCCAGGCATTAAACCTTTGGTCGCCAATTATGCCATGGGGTTAAAAGCATGATCACAGCAAATCAACAAACGCAAGTGTTAGATGTCGTCATTATTGGTGGCGGCTTGGTGGGAGGCTTAACTGCACTTTTATTGGCACAAGGGGGTGTGCAGGCTACAGTTTTAGATGCCGCACCTATTTTAGATGCAGAGAAAACCCTTGCAGTTGCCAATCCGCGTGTATTGGCTTTAAGTCAGGCCACCATCCACCTGTTAAAAACAGTCAATGTCTGGTCTAAACTGGCGCGACATATGCCGTATAGCGGCATGCAGGTTTGGAATAAAAATGGCTATGGCGAAATTAACTTTGGGGCAAGTAACGAACGTACACCCGCTATTGAGCAGGCTCTGGGTTCAATGGTCGAGCCAAGCATTTTAAATCTAGCGATTCAGCAGCAAATGTTGCAACAAGTGCAAGATTATCGAACGCAAGTCAAAGTGACCCGTTTAGAGCGTGGTGTTGGCGTTTGGCACATTTATTTGGCCGATGGTACACAATTACAGACTAAGCTAGTCATTGGCGCAGATGGTGCTAACTCCTTTGTGCGCGAACAAGCCTTTATTGATTTTGATGTGTTGGATTATCGTCAGGCAGGTCTAACCTGTGCAATTCGTACTGCGCAGCCGCATCAGCATGTTGCACGTCAAATTTTCTTAGAAACTGGCCCTTTGGCCTATTTACCGATGGCAAGTTTACACGCCGAGCAGGAAGGGCATTGGCAGTCGATTGTTTGGACTTTGCCTGATGATTATGCCGAAGAATATGCCAAACTGAATGATGAAGACTTTACCCAACTTTTGACTCGTGAAAGTCATCACATGCTCGGGGAAGTCTTAGAGGCAACCCCACGTGCTATTTTCCCACTGAAAGCACGTGCAGCGCAGCGTTATGTGCAAGAGGGGCTGGCACTTATTGGTGATGCCGCGCATGTAATTCATCCGCTTGCAGGGCAAGGTGTGAATATTGGTTGTCTCGATGCAGCCGTGCTGTGTGATGTATTGTTGCATGATTTCAAACGTGGCGTTTGGGCGCATGAGCAAACCCTAAAGCGTTACGAGCATCGTCGTAAAGGACAAAATGATGCCATGATGCATAGCATGTCTGCGATTGGCTGGATGGAAACCACCACTTTATTTCCTGTGGTGTGGGCACGTAACTTTGGTTTAAAACAGGTGGAACAACAGCCTGCGTTAAAAGATGCCTTTATGGCACAAGCCAATGGATTAAGTCTGCTTAAAGACACACGCTACGAGGTTTAAAGAAAAACAGTCGTTTTTTGAACGGTCATACATACCTGATTACGAATTTGATTAAAAAAGATACGTTTTTTTAAATCTAGACTCTATGCGAAAGGCCAAGAGATTGCTAAATTTCATCGTAATTCATAACCAGTTTTCACTTGGACTAAATTGAAGTCATTTGTGGGGAGATTAAGATGACGGACATGAACGATTACGATGATGTAGAAGATTCAACTGTAGACGAAGATGAAGCGAAAGCGGCTGAAAAAGGTGCTGCAGATTCAGAAGAAGGTGCTGTAGATGGTGATCTTGCAGAAGCAGAAACTCTCACTGTAACTGCCAAACTGAAACAGCGTCAGGCATTGGAAGATGAAGTGGCTGCATTTTTGGCACGTGGCGGAAAAATTACCGAAGTACCGCCAGATGAATCTGCACGAGACTAATCTGTTGCATTTGCTTGCCGAACTTGTTGATTGAATTTATTCGTTGAACTGTTGAGTGAGTTAGGGCGGGATGCTTACTATGCAGGCTGCTCTAATGTTTATCACTTCAAGATAAAAAAGCATCACCTTGTATAAAGGGTGATGCTTTTTTTATGCGCGATGATCGTCATCACTGTTATTGCTCAATCGGCTTATTCAGCTGCTTGGCTTAATTCCAACGCACGTTGATAGGCAATTTTCTTTTTAATCCCTGTTAGATCAGCCGCCAATTGTGATGCTGCTTTTACCGATAAATCTTGCAACAAACGCTGCAATAATAGATCTAATTTTTCTTGTTCCATGTTTTTTTCTTCGCTCGCTCCCCCCACCACCAATACAATTTCACCTTTTTGTTGATGATGATCTGCTGCGATAAATTCAGCCAATTCACCTAAAGTCATTTTTTTAATGGTTTCAAAGGTTTTGGTGATTTCACGGGCAAAGCCAACAGGGCGATCTGCACCAAACACGGCAGCCATATCTTTGACTGAATCTAAAATTCGATGTGGTGCTTCATAAAAAATCAGGGTTTGGGTTTCATCTTTTAGCTTTTCAAGTTGTTGTAATCGCTGTGACTGTTTAGAAGCGAGAAATCCCTGAAAACTAAAGCGATCACTTGGTAAGCCAACCGCACTGAGCGCTGCAATGGCTGCACATGCACCCGGCACAGGAATCACACGAATACCATTGGCTTGTGCTGCACGAACCAGTTTAAAACCTGGGTCGCTAATCAGTGGTGTACCTGCATCGCTAATGAGCGCCATGTCTTCGCCATTGAGTAATTTTTGGACTAAAATATCAATCTTGTTACTTTCGTTGTGTTCATGGCAGGCTGTAAGCGGAGTTGAAATATTAAAATGTTTCATTAATTGTGCAGAGGTGCGGGTATCTTCAGCGGCAATTAGGCTGACCGATTTGAGCACATCAATTGCACGGTAGCTCATATCATCTAAGTGACCAATTGGGGTAGCAACAACAAATAACTGGGCACTCATTGAGTTTTCTCCGTGGGAAATAGCAAACTAAAATAAAATGATGGAACACGAAACAACAGCAGTATTGGCTTGCGTCTGATACAAGTTACAGACCAAGCGCTTATTCTACCTGAATTGCAGTCTGGCGTGTGAAACTCGCGTCATCGCACTTCAGCGAATACTACGATTGCGCACCATAACAAAATAAAAAAAATCGGATATAGCATGAATCAAAAAACACTGCAGCAAAGCATTGGCACATGGGCAGAGCAGACGGCTTGGCAATATTTACATCAACACGGTTGGCGTATGCTGGAGCAGAATTATCACAGTGTTTTTGGTGAAATAGATGGTATTTTTATTCAAGCAGAACAACTGATTTTTGTAGAAGTTAAAGCGCGTTCGCAAACTGGCTATGGCAAAGCCTACGAAGTGGTGTCTGCATCTAAGCAGCGTAAAATTATGAAAACCGCCATGCAGTTTTTAACAGAATATCCACACTATTCAGAATATTATTGTCGTTTTGATGTGATTTGCTTTGATTTTTCTCGGCAATTTGCAAAAACAGTACAGCAAGACTTTTCCAAATTCCCGTATGATTTGCAATGGATTGAAAATGCTTTTACTTTTGATGCAGACTTGATTAATCTTTGAGTGAAATTTAAAGCAAAAGCATCAGTCGGTGTATTGTTGATCGTGCAAATCTAAGGATGAAATGCACAGCACAAGCCAGAATTGAAAGAAAATAATAGGAGTCTTGCTGAGTGTTCAAGCGTATTGCAGTGACCTTGCTGTGTGTAGCAAGTTTATCGGGTTGTGCAAGTTTTATTTCAAGTGGCACAGGCACTGCGCCAGTGGGTACAGAAAGTGGTGCACGCTCACTTGGGCAAGTGTTTATAGATAACTCTATTGAACGTACTGCAAAAATTAATTTATATAAACTGGATTCACGTTTTAAACAATCACGTGTCAATATAGAAAGTTTTCATGGCAATGTGTTGTTGACAGGGCAAGTGCCTGACGCGCATTTAAAACAGTTGGCAGAAGACAATGTGCGTGCCATGAGTGATGTAAAAACCATCCACAATTATATTACAGTGGGTAATCAAATCAGCTATAGCACCATTATGCAGGACACCACGGTTACTGCAAATACCCGTGGTTTGATTATGAAAGCACCTGTGGTGTCAGACAGCAAAGTGCGTATTCATACCGAAGATGGCGTGTTATATGTGATGGGACGTTTGAACAATGCAGAATTGCAGGATTTAAACCAAGTGCTACAACAAGTGGGCAATGTCACTAAAATTATTACCCTAATTGATAATATTGAGCTACAGCCGAGCAACAACGCGAACTTTGTCAGCCCAATGGTTGCTCCAGAAACACAAACGCCAGTCGCGATTGACCCAGATCAGGTTGAACCGACACATGTTCAATAATGTGGAACACTGGTTTAAACAACTGAATAAAACTTTAGAACAGGCGAAACGTATTTATGAAGAATTTCGCCTGTATAGTTTGGGCAGCTATGCGCTGAACCGTTTAACCCCACGTCAGGGTTATACCGTTCAAAGCAATATTGCTTATGGTTTACGTGCGCGACATCGTCTGGATTTGTACCGCACTACAACACCACGCCCGCAGTGTCCACTCATGGTGTTTGTGCATGGTGGGGCATGGTCACGTGGCGATAAGCAGGATTATCGCTTTGTGGGTGAAGCTTTTGCAAAAGAAGGCTTTGACGTTGCGATCATTAACTATCAGCTTGCGCCACAGCATATTTTCCCCACCTATATTGATGATTTAACCTTGGCGTTGAATTATTTGACTCAGCATCAACATAAATTGGGTATTGCAACTGCACAGGTGGTCTTGATGGGACATTCGGCAGGGGCATTTAATGTGATGTCTTTGTTATACCATCCGCAGCCTTATGCCTTAAGCTGTAAGAATCATATCCGTGCAATTATTGGTTTGGCAGGGCCTTATCATTTTGATTATAAAGATGACCCGCTGTGTGCCGATGCTTTTGATCAGGATGTACCGTATCAGGATGTGATGCCGTACTATTTTGTTGAGCCGAATCCAGTTAAACACTATTTACTGGTGGCAGAAAAGGATCAAATTGTCGGGCCAAGCAATGCCACTGACTTCGACCACGTGTTAAAGAAATACGGCAATCATAGTGAAATTATGGTCATTCCAAGAACAGGGCATGTCAGTGTCATGGCATCGGTATCTAGTTTGTTTAGCCGTTTCTTTGCGACCAAGACTCAAATTATGCGAGCTTTAGATCAGGCCCTTGAAGATGAGTTATATTGATTGATCTTCAGCCTAGTGTTTGGTTGAGTAGCAATAAAAAAACCGTTGCAACAAATTTGTGGCAACGGTTTTTGTATTTAGGATAACAGCAGACTTACAGCCAAGCTTTGGTATCATCTGCAACAGCAGTGCCTTGCGTCACGTGCATAATCATGGCGTGTGCAATACTGCCTTTAAAGGGAATTTCAGGCAGTTGATCAAATTTAAAGAACTGCGCATCACGAATTTCTTCTTCTTGTAACTGAATTTCACCGCCTGCATATTCGGCTTTAAAAGCAATCATCAGATTACTTGGGAATGGCCAAGGCTGACTGGCTAGGTACTGAATATTTTTTAGTTGCACGCCAACCTCTTCAAAGGTTTCACGACGTACTGCTTCTTCTAAGGTTTCACCCACTTCTACAAAGCCTGCAATGAGGCCATAAATTGGCTGTTTGTTGCGTGCATTGCGCGCCAGTAGTACTTCGTCTTCACCGCGAGTAATGACAGTAATCACACATGGATTGACACGTGGGTATTGATGATAGCCGCAAGCAGGGCAGACCATGGCATATTGAGTCGCATGTACTTCAGTTTTGTGACCACAATGGCTGCAGAATTTATGATTACGACGCCATTCCAGTAACTGGATGGCACGGCTGGCTTGCTCAAATTGCTGAGTGTTCCACAGTTGCAATAACTGTCGGATAGGAATTAATTGAAAGCCATTCGGGATTGGTTCATCTTCGAGGAGGTCTCGGGCAATCACTTGATCGCCCGAGCTAAAGCTTAAGTCACTTGCCAGTTTTTCCACACGGGGTAATTGGAAGTTTTCATCGACCAAAAGTTGTTGTTGCTGAAAAATATATGCAAGTGAGAGTTCAGTCATTAGGCTACAGTTTTTAATTTTTCACTACTGTTCAATGCTACCTTAAACATGCTGTGCAGAACAGGCTGTTTGTTCTTTAAATTGTCAATCAGCATATCTGCGCTGGCAAGTGTATCCAAGATGTGGTTGACTTGTTCTGCAGTTAAGTTCTGACCTGCTTCAACTTGTGTTTTTACAAAATCGGCAGAGACTTTCAGGGCTTTTTGACCACTTTCTGCATTTAAGAACAACATTGCACCCGCAACCTCACGAATTTGAGCAGAAGTATGCTCCAATTCTGCAATGTTTTGACTTTGCAAATGCTGAGTCAGGGTTTGCGTAATCAAATCAATCAGTAATTTGGTTTCGGTCAACAAGGCTTCATGCGCTTCATCTAAACGATCTAGCGAAATATTCATGTTGTTGACGCGCAACTGCAAGCGACTAGAGGTGTGATGACGTTCAAGCACACCAATTGAGTTCATGGCAGATAAAATCACGTTCATTAATTGCTGAGCAAAGTTTTCATCTTTAAGCAATTCAGGACGGCTTAATGATTCTGCCTGACGCTCCAAGTCTTGATTGGCTTCATTTAAGTTCAGTACTTTAAATAAGTTCGCCAACTCTTTTAACTTGCTTTGTAATTCCTGTGTTTTTTCAGGACTCATGTTTTGGTAGTTGTATTCAATGTCATTGCGAATCTGTGCCATTTCTGTGGTCACTAGGTCGCTAATGGTATGCATGGTGTCAAAATCTGGACCATATAAATGACGGCTGAATACTTGGAGCTGCATGTCGGTGAGTAAGTCTTCACCAATATTCATTTGACTGCGAATATGTTGAGAAATTTCATCTTCTTGACTAATACACAGGCTCAACACATTCGCAAGATCAGACAAGCTGGCGGTAAAGCTTTCTGGCGTAGCAAAGTATTGACGCATATTGTGCTCAATACTAATAAAAGTACGCAAACGTGGCTCATTCAACAACAAGTTATCAATATGGTTAAAGGCAACGTGTACTAAGCCCCAATATTGCTGACTCGGATGTTGTTCTGCCAAACCTGCCAAATACGTTCCTACCAGTTTAATCGCTTGAAGATCCATGGCAGATTCTTCTTGCTTGAGCAGCTTATGTAATGACAGTTTATATAAGCGATGCACATAAGCCGACTTTTCTAAAGAAGGCACTTGCGGCAATTGGAAACTTGGAGTGATGCAGTCCAATAAAGTTTCAATATGCTGACCTTCCTGAGTCAATGGTTTACCCAATGCCAATTCTAAACGGTTTAAAGTGTCGAGTAGGAATTGTGGAATTTTAACTTCACGTAGGCAAATAAACTCAATATAACGCTTGAGCATGGTGGTGCCTTCGCTAAGTGCAATGACTTCCAGCGTGTTGATATTGCTTGGATTCCCCATAATTTTACGCATCAGCTCTGCTGAGTATTGCGCAATTTTTGCCAAGCTTTCCATATCAATTAAGGCTAAAACCTGAGCACACTGTTCAAACTGATTCAGTGCATCATCAATCCCAAAAGGCAAAGTTTGATCTTCTGCTAAGGTGCTTACTGCGGATTCAACCAGTTTGATAGAATTATCAACCTCATTTTTTATTATCAGTAAGGCAGTTGGATCAAAATGTATAGAGGTTTGGTAAGACATGGATCTGCACCTTTCCTAGTGTTTTATCTGTTTGTTGGTTCTTTGCAAAATACACAAAGTCCTATTTGCTTTAACTATAACTGAACTGGCAAATCTTTAAATACATAAAATTACAAAACTCGTAGATTTTATTTGGCAAAAAAGCAAGGTTTACCGTGTTTTTCTTCAAATTGTTTGACCCAATTCTCATGTGCAGCCAATTCTTCTTCTGATGGCAGAATCACAGCAAGATCAATATCAATGCTTAAACGATCACTTTGACGTTGCTGTTCTTCGCTTGCAGACAGAGCATCCATATCAAAGGCGACTTGTCCGCCCGTCATTGCCAAGTAAACATCGGCTAGAATTTCAGCATCTAGTAATGCGCCGTGGAACGTACGGTCACGCGCAGGAATTTCATAGCGTCTGACGAGCGCATCGAGTGAGTTTTTTTGCCCAGGGTGTTTGTTTTTTGCCATCAGCAATGAGTCCGTTACGGTACACACGTCTGATAAATTGCCCAAACCTGCACGACTGAACTCCATATCCAAGAAGTTCATATCGAAGGTAGCGTTGTGCGCGATAATTTCTGCACCTTTAAGATACTGATACAGCACATCGGCAATTTCGGCAAATTTGGGTTTGTCTTTTAAGAACTCATCTGAAATACCGTGAATGTTTTCTGATTCACCGACCAATTTCTCAGGCTGAATATAAATGTGGATAGAGCTGCCCGTGAGTTTACGGTTAATCATTTCTAGTGCACCGACTTCAATAATTCGGTCACCATCTTGATAGTAAAAACCTGTGGTTTCGGTATCCAGAATCAGTTGGCGCGGGCCGTGTAGCTGCATTGTGGCAGGGGTGACCACAATATGCGGATGCGATTGAGTTGTGTTCACTGCGTCAACGCGAGCTGATGGATTGGTTTTTTCTACTTCAGCTTCGTCTGTGATTGTTGATTCAGTTGCAGGCACGTTCTCTGCTGTTTCAAGTTCCGTGACAGTTGTCTGATGAGTTTCCTGAAGCGTATTTTGAATATCTTCTGTTTCAGCCTCGGCATCAGCGCCCATTAAATCAAAACCAAAGGGGTCATCTAACAACCAGTCAGATTCCGCTTTTTTTTTATCATGTTCTGCTATGTCTACTGCCGATGTGATTAAGGTTGCATTGAGGGTTGGGTTTGAGTCTGCGGTTTTTAACATTTTGCTGACTTGATCTGCACCCACATTGGCGAGTTGATCTGCCATTTCATTGCCTACATGTCCTGCATGACCTTTAATCCAGTGCCATTCAATTTCACGCCCTTGACAGGTGGCATCTAATTTTTGCCAAAGGTCAGGGTTTTTGACATCTTTCCAGTTTTTCTTTTTCCAGCCGTGAATCCACTCGGTAATGCCTTGTTTGACGTAATTGGAGTCAGTCCAAATAATCAGCTTGGCATCCATTGGGCAAAATAAAATGCCTTCAATCGCTGCAGTCAATTCCATACGGTTATTGGTGGTTTGAGCTTCGCCACCATATAATTTATGTTCTTCTTGTTCGGTAACAATATACGCACCCCAGCCACCCAAGCCAGGATTACCACGACAAGCACCATCAACATATAAAGTGATTGTTTGAGACATAAATCAGATCCGCAGGTTGTGCAAAATAAATCAAAATGAAAAGCTATTGTATATCGCAAATTCGGTTTAGACGTGTAAATCCTGTCTATTTTTTAATTTCTTGTAACATTTATAGACGAAACGCGCTAAATTAATGCCTTGTGTCGTTGTCTAGCTCTACTACAATGGCAAGTCTAAAAAATAATTTATATACGAGTTGTTTGGATTTTTTTATGTATAAACCAACCACGCGCATGTGGCAGCCGACTTTACCTTCATTTTTAAAAATTACAGTTTTAGGTTCAGCATTGGCTGCCCTTGGCTTGATGACGGGCTGTAGCTCGACGCAGGGTGCGAGCAAGCCACTCACTTCAAGTCAGGTCGGTTCGGGTTATTTAGATGCCAGTACTTTAGATGGTCTGGAAGATTTACTCTCTGCAACCGATATGCGCGCGGTAGAAGGTGACCGTTTATTAATTTTAAAACACGGTGATGTCTGGAAGCGTATGACCGTTGGTTTCAAAATGGATTTAAACCATTGGAACCCACGTATTGAAGCGCAGCGAGGCTGGTTTATTTCACGTCAACCGTATTTGGATCGTTTAAGTGCGCGTGCGTCACGTTATTTGTATCACACGGTTAAAGAAGCTGAACGTCGTGGTATGCCAACTGAATTGGCGTTGTTACCTGTGATTGAAAGTTCCTATGACCCTGCAGCAACCAGTAGCGCAGCTGCCGCAGGTTTATGGCAGTTCATTCCAAGTACAGGGCGTATTTACGGCTTAAAACAAACTTCGATGTACGATGGTCGCCGAGATGTCGTGGAGTCGACTCGTGCTGCCTATGAGTTTTTGGGCAGTTTGTATAATCAGTTTGGTTCTTGGGAATTGGCATTGGCGGCTTATAACGCAGGCCCGGGTCGTATTCAACAAGCCATTAACCGCAATAAAGCTGCAGGTTTACCAACCGATTATTGGTCTTTAAAACTGCCGCAAGAAACCATGAACTATGTGCCGCGTTTCTTGGCGGTAGCACAAATTATTAAAAGCCCGCATGCTTATGGCGTGTCTTTACCCCCAATTGCCAACCGTCCACACTTCCGTGAAATTAATGTGGGCGCGGTGAATTTAAATGATGTGGCCAATATTACCGGTCTCAGCCGTGCCGAACTGTATTCGCTTAACCCTGGACATCGTGGGGATCGGATTGATACCCAAAGTCCAATGCGTATTTTGATTCCTGCAGATTTAAGCCCAACAGTCGATGCACGATTGAAAAAACTACAAGGCGGTGGCGGTTTATGGGCAAGCAATAACAGCAACACACCATCGTTTTCATATTCTGGTGTGACCATTACACCATCTAAATCTGAGCCACCTGCGTTAACGACCAGTACAACAACCAGAACGACTACAGGCAAGCCTGCTGCCTCTACGGCAGTCACAACTACCACTACACCAAGCACGGCATCGACTACAGCCAGTGTTTCAAAACCAGCAACGACTACGCCTACACGTTTGTCACGTACCCCACAAGGTTCGGACGCTTTGGCAGCATTTGCTGCGGGTAGCGATATTCCAAGTGCGCCGCGTATTCCTGTTGCTGTTACACCTGCTGCCAATATTCAGCCTGTGCGGATTGAACCACCAATTTCCAATACTGAGCGTGAGCAAATTCTTGCAGCAGTGCAGGCAGAAGGTAGCAATAAAACTGTAGAAGAAGTGTTGCAGCCTGTGGCTTCTAAAGCAGAACAAGAACAACTTGTGGCTGAGTTAAAACAAATTGCGCCTCAAGGCACTGAAATTGTTGATCCATACGATGGAAAAATTAAGCTGACCGCTATTCAGACCAGTCTGTCTGTTGCAGAGCAGCAAGGTAAAGAATTAACCAAAGGTTTTGCTTACCCGAAAAGTGTGGCAGAAAATACGCGCCTAGATTCAGAAGAAGCAAAGCGTAACCAAGGTAAGAATTATGTGCGTACGGAGTCTGAAGTGCTGGTCGTACCACCAAAAGGCAAACGTACCACGTACACCGTGTTAGCGGGGGACACCTTGGCCAGTATTGCCATGAAAAATGGCTTGAACTGGCGTGATATTGCCAAGTGGAACCAAATTGCTCCAGATGCAACTTTGTATGTGGGCACCAGTATTTATTTATACGACGCCAAGCCACAAGTTCAGGCAGAGCCTGCTAAGCCAAAAACCATGCCTGAGCAATACGTGGTGCAAGCCAATGATACCTTAACAGGTGTCGCCAGTCAGTTTGGTTTAACTGTAAAACAATTGGCAGATTTTAATAACTTAAGCACCACCAGTGGCTTATTTGTAGGGCAGCGTCTAAGTTTAAAAGAAACGGCTGCATCTAAAGCCAAAGCAGAAGCCGACAAAAAAGCTGCAGAACAGGCTGCAAAAATAGCAACCAAAACTTACATGGTGAAGCGCGGCGAATATTTAAAACTGATTGCAGACCGTTATGCCTTGTCAAATCAGGAATTGGCTGATTTAACTCCAGGTTTAAACGCGAACAGTAGCTTATTGGTTGGGCAACGCATTAATGTGCCTGTAAATGAAGTGACTGCACAAAAAACGGAAGCGAGCAAAGCTGAAGCCAGTAAGTCAGAAACAAAAGCAGCAGAGCCAAACTATCCGACTGAAAACTACCAAGTACAGCGTGGTGATACTTTATCGAGCATTGCCAACCAAGCCAAAATTTCTTTGGCAGAGCTCGCCAGTTTAAATAATATAAGCACGCAAAGCGGTGTGCGCATTGGTCAAACCCTCAAAGTGCCTGCAGGTGTCAATGTGCCTGAGCGTTATACGGTACAACGTGGCGATACCTTATCGGCGATTTCGACAAAATATAATCTCAGCCAAGACTATATTGCAGACTTAAACAATCTAAGCCGTAACAGTGGTTTAAGAGCAGGACAAATTCTTAAACTCACGGGGGATGTTCCTGAAAAAAAAGCCCAAGTTGAAGCTGTGGCTGAAACCACCAATGATATTCACGTGGTCAAAGCAGGGGAAACTTTAAGCAGTATTGCGCGCCAATATAAATTGCAATTGAATTATTTGGCAGAGCTGAATGATCTTTCACGTACTGCCAATGTCCGCATTGGACAACGCTTAAAAGTCGATGCCAGCGCTGCAAAAAATGAAGTAAAAACAGAGGTCGTAAGTGCTGCGAAAAGCAGCAGTAGTAAAGCCACCGAAACTTATACCGTTAAAAGTGGTGAGTCTTTAAATTCGATTGCCAGCCGTGTGGGTGTGTCGGTTGCAGAATTGGCGAGTTTAAATAACTTAACGCCACGTTCAGGTTTACGCATTGGACAAAATATTCAAGTTCCCAAAACCGTAACTGAATATAAAGTGAAACGTGGGGATACGCTGATTGGCTTATCCAGTCGTTATGGCATCGACACCAAAGCATTGGCAGATTTAAATGATATGCAGCCAAATACTCAATTGCGTATTGGCGATGTGATTAAAGTCCCGAATCTGTAAAGTTTAATCCTGAGGATGTCATGTTTTGACGGCATCCTCAGGAATACTGCACAAGGAGCTGTGTGCATGTCATTTGCCATAAAAAAGACACATCAATATCTGGGCTGTATTTTAGGTTGTGTGGTCTTGCCGCAGTTTGGATGGGCTGCGTTACAAACCACGCCCTATATTGCCGTACATAGCCAGCCTCAGTATGTGGGGCGCTCGGCTATGCCTTATGCCAACCCGCAAGCGCCCAAAGGTGGCGATTTAATTCGTGCCAGTAATGGCACTTTTGATAATTTAAATGACATGAATGGCAAGGGCAGCTCAACCGATGGGGTGAGTTTTATATTCGATTCACTCATGAGCAGTTCTTTAGATGAGCCGGGGGTGATGTATCCCTTACTGGCAGAAAAAGTCAGCTATGACCCCAAGCAAACTGCATTTGTCATTTTTCATTTAAATCCTAAAGCTAAATTTAGTGATGGCAGCCCAGTTACAGCAGATGATGTGAAATTCAGTTTTGATGCTTTTCAGACCAAGTCTAATCCAGGTTTGCAAATGTATTTATCCGATTTAGATAAAACCACGGTCTTGTCTAAGCATCAGGTTAAAGTCAGTTTTAAATCCACTAACAATGCAGAAATGCCGCTGATTTTGTCGCAAATGCCAATCTATTCTAAAAAAGACTGGCAAAAGCGTGACTTTACCCGCATCACACTAGAACCGATTTTAGGTTCAGGGCCGTATCTTATTGAGCGGATTGATGCAGGGCGCAGCATTACTTATAAGCGTAATCCAAATTATTGGGGCAAAGATTTACCCGTAAATAAAGGGCGCTATAATTTTGACCGCCTGAAGTATGTTTATTATCGCAATCTGGATATTGCCTTCGAAGGGTTTAAGTCGGGGCAATACACGTTGCATGAAGAATATACCGCACGAAAATGGGTCACTGAATATCGTTTTCCTGCTGTGAATGCGGGCATGGTGGTCAAGCATAAATTTCAGCACCAAAACCCAATTCCGACCCAAAGTTTTGTTTTTAATACCCGCAGACATGCGTTTCAGGATATTCGTTTTAGGCAGGCTTTAACCTACGCTTATGATTTTGAATGGCAAAACAAAGCCTTGTTTTATGGGCAATATCGCCGTTTGCAAAGTTATTTTTCTAACAGTGAATTAGAAGCCAAAGGCACACCTTCAGCCGCAGAATTGTCTGTTTTAAAACCCTATTTGGCCAAGCTGCATCCTATTCAACGCCAAGGCGTATTGCAAAATTGGCAGTATCCTGTGACTGATGCCAGTGGCTTTAACCGTAACGGCTTGCTTAAAGCCCGTGAATTGCTTTTGAAAGCGGGTTATCGTTTTCAGCAAGGTAAATTGGTCGATGCCAAAGGCAAAGCCATTCAAATTGAATTTTTAATTCATCAGGATGGTTTGCAACGCACATTAGTGCCTTTTGTGCGCAATATGAAACGTCTGGGCGTTACGGTAAATATTCGGCATGTCGATGTGCCGCAATATATTGAACGCATGCGCCGTGCCGATTTTGATATGACCACCAGTGTCATGCCGCAATCTTTAAGTCCAGGCAATGAGCAAGCACAGCTTTGGAGTAGTGCTGCCGCAGATCAACCAGGAAACTATAATTACGCAGGCATTAAAAACCCAGTAATTGATGAAGTGGTACAACAGTTGATTCGTGCGCCTAATCGTGAACAATTGATTGTGCGTACCAAAGTTTTGGATCGTTTATTGCGTGCGGGGTATTATCAAATTCCAACCTATGGCAAAGGTGAAAACTGGTATGCCTATTGGAATATGTATCGTCAGCCCGCCATCAAACCTAAACTATCGGCAGGAATTGATTATTGGTGGAGCGATGCGGCCCAAGCCAAGAAAGTTGCACATTATTTACGTCAACAATAACGATTTTAAAACTCAAGCATGACAGTGTTTGCGATAAACCAGAACATTGCCAAAAGGTAAGTACATGGGCACATACATACTCAAAAGATTGCTCCTGATTATTCCAACCTTGTTTTTCATTTTATTGATTAACTTTGTGGTGATTCAAATTGCACCGGGCGGTCCAGTCGAACAGGCGATTCAGCAAGCCGAAGCCTTTCAGGGCATGGGGGCGACAGGCGGTGAAACTGCTGCAACCTCCAATAGCAGCGATTATCAAGGTGCTAAAGGTTTAAGTGATGAAATGGTCGCAAAAATCGAAGCGCAATATGGATTCGATAAACCTGCACATGAACGCTTTTGGCAAATGCTCACCAGCTATGTGCAGTTCGATTTTGGCACCAGCTTTTTTAAAGATAAACCTGTGACCCAATTGTTATGGGAAAAATTACCTGTATCGCTATCTTTAGGTTTATGGAGCACCTTGCTGATTTATTTAATTTCTATTCCTTTAGGCATTAAAAAAGCCCGTCAGCATGGCTTGTTGTTTGATAAAGCCACTTCTATTTTGTTGGCGATTGGCTATGCCATTCCTGCGTTTGCCTTTGCTATTTTACTGATTGTATTTTTTGCAGGCGGTTCATATTTTCAGTGGTTTCCTTTACAGGGTTTGGTGTCTGAAAACTTTGCTCAATTGAGTCTGTGGGGAAAAATCACCGATTATTTTTGGCACATGACTTTGCCTTTATTGGCGATGGTGATTGGTGGTTTTGCAGGGCTGACCTATCTGACCAAATATTCATTTATGGAAGAATTAAACAAACAATATGTGTTGGCGGCACGTTCTAAAGGTCTTACTGAATCGCGTGTGTTATATGGGCATGTGTTTCGTAATGCCATGCTGATTGTGATTGCAGGTTTACCCGAAGCGTTGGTGAGTATTTTCTTTGTTGGGAATTTATTCATCGAAATTATTTTTAATTTAGATGGATTAGGCCTGCTTGGTTTTGAGGCGATTGTACAGCGTGATTATCCTGTAATTTTTGGTACTTTGTTTATTTTTACCTTATTGGGCTTAATTCTACGCTTAATCAGCGATGTGTTATATCAGGTGATTGACCCACGTATTAGTTTTGAATCGCGAGGGGCAAAATAATGTCACCGATCATGCAGGCGCGTGTGCAGCGTTTTAAACAGAATAAATTGGGTTTGGGTTGTTTCATTGTCTTTATCATTATTTTTGTGTTGTCTTTGGCGGCAGAACTGATTGCCAATGATAAACCGTTATTGGTCAAATATGAGCAATCTTTATATCTGCCAGTGTTCAAGGCTTATCCTGAAACGACCTTTGGCGGTGTATTTGAAACCGAAGCAGATTATAAAGACCCAGTGGTGCAACAACTGATTGCAGACCGAGGATGGGCAGTTTGGCCGCTCATTGAGTTTTCTTACCAGACCCCGAATTTAGATTTGGCCGTTCCTGTACCTTCTGCACCAACTGCACAAAATTGGCTAGGTACAGATGACCAAGGACGTGATGTGTTGGCGCGAATTTTATATGGCTTGCGTGTATCGCTGTTATTTGGCTTTGCATTGACTTTTGCATCGGCAGCTTTGGGCATTTTGGTCGGGGCAATTCAGGGCTACTATGGCGGCTGGGTCGATTTAATTGGTCAGCGCGTTTTAGAGGTGTGGGGCGGTTTACCGATGCTGTTCATGGTGATGATTTTGGTCAGCATGTTTACCCCAAGTGTGTATTGGCTATTTGTGATTATGCTGTTATTTGGCTGGACGACACTGGTCGGCTTGGTTCGAGCAGAATTTTTACGCGCCCGAAATTTTGACTATGTCCGTGCAGCGCGAAGTTTAGGCGTAACCGATCGTACCATTATGTTTCGGCATATTTTACCCAATGCCATGAGTTCGAGTTTGTCGCAGTTGCCATTTATGCTAACCGCCAATATTACAGCTTTAACCGCACTGGATTTTTTAGGTTACGGCTTATCGCCCGATGCAGCATCTTTAGGGGAGTTGTTGTTACAAGGTAAAAATAATTTAAATGCACCGTGGTTGGCATTGTCAGGCTTTTTTACCTTAGCAATTGTGCTGTCCTTGTTAATTTATATTGGGGAGGCGACCCGTGATGCATTCGATCCAAGACGTTAATTCTTCAACTGCATCACAGCCTGCAGTATTGCTAACAGTCAGTCATCTGCGTATTCAGCAGCAACAGGTTTTATTGCACGATTTAAACTTTGAGCTGCATGCAGGCGAAACCATTGCTTTGGTTGGTGAAAGTGGTTCTGGAAAATCTATTAGTAGTTTGGCATTGCTGGGTTTATTGCCCGAACATTTACAGGTGCAAGGTCAGGCAGTCTTTGCAGAACAAGATTTACTTCGCCTTAAACCGCAACAATTGCGACAAGTTCGTGGTCAAAAAATTGCCATGATTTTTCAGGAACCAATGACGGCTTTAAATCCGTTGCATCGCGTGGAAAAAATTATTGGTGAAAGTTTATTACTCCAAGGTTGGAGCAAAGAAAAAACGCGTGCCCGGGTGCTGCAATTACTTGCAGATGTCGGCATTCCACAGCCTGAAGAAAAACTAAAGCGTTATCCACATGAATTATCTGGGGGGCAACGTCAGCGAGTGATGATCGCAATGGCGTTGGCACTCGATCCCGATATTTTAATTGCTGATGAACCAACTACGGCTTTAGATGTGACTTTGCAGGCGCAGATTTTGGATTTATTAAAAAGCCTGCAAGTGCGTTGTAATATGGCCATGATTTTGATCAGCCACGATTTGAATTTAGTCAAACACTATGCAGATCGGGTAATTGTAATGAATCAGGGGCGGGTCGAAGAACAGGGCAGTGTGGCAGATATTTTTAATAGACCGCAGCAAGCCTATACCCAAAACTTGTTGAATCATGATTTTGGTGAAGCTTTGCAGGTTGATGAGTTGCCGACCATTTTGGAGTTGGAGCAGGTTGCTGTGAAATTCCCGATTAAACAAGGCTTGCTGAATCGGGTTAAAGATTATGTGGTTGCGGTTGAGCCGTTAAGCTTGCAACTTCCGCAAGGTCAATCTATTGGTATTGTCGGTGAAAGTGGTTCGGGTAAAAGTTCATTGGCACTTGCAATTGCACGATTGATTGAAAGTGAGGGAAAAATTGAACTACTTGGGCAAGATCTGAATCAACTGAATGAACGCCAATTGCGTCCCTTACGTCAGCAGTTTCAAATTGTATTTCAAGACCCGTTTAGCAGCTTAAATCCACGTTTAAATGTGGAGCAAACCATTGGTGAGGGTTTGGCATTGCAACAATTGTCCAAGCCTGAAATCATCCAGCGCATTGATGAAGCTCTAAGCAAAGTGGAATTGCCTGTGAGTTTTAAACAACGCTATCCGCATGAATTGTCGGGTGGGCAACGTCAACGGATTGCATTAGCACGCGCGTTGGTGCTGCGTCCTAAACTGTTAATTATGGATGAGCCGACTTCTGCCTTAGACCGTACCACGCAACGTGCTGTCGTGCAGCTGTTACGCCGTTTGCAGCAGCAAGAACAGATGAGCTATTTGTTTATTAGCCACGATTTGCAAGTGGTGAAAGCACTGTGTCAAAAAGTGTTGGTGCTGCATCAAGCGAAAGTCATGGAATTTCAAGATACTGTACAGTTATTTAGCCATCCGCAAACAGAATATACCCGTCAATTGATTGCTGCCAGTGAGTATTAAACCTTCAATATTTTTAAACAGCTATTTCGGCTGGCTGACTTGTTTTACCATTTTGACAATAAGATTTGTCAAAATGGCATTGACCTGTTCCGAAAAATCTTTAGAGTAAAAAAGACCAATAAAACACAATACGGAACAGTGTATGAGCCATCTTGCCGAAACAATTCAGATTCGTAATACCATGTTTAAAAATCGCATCATTAAAGGCGCGATGAGTGAGGCGCTTGCCAACACGGCAGGGCAGCCGAATAGCCTGCATTTAGGTCTATATGAAGCATGGGCAAAAGGTGGTTTGGGCTGTGCCATCACTGGCAACGTAATGGTCGATTTACGTGCCAAAAATGAACCGGGTGTTGTGGGAATTGAATCAGACCGAGATATAGAAAAGCTCAAACAGTGGGCAGAAGTTGGTAAACGTTATGGCATGGTGCAATTGGTACAGTTGTCACATCCTGGGCGGCAATGTCCGAAAGGTTTGAATAAAGAAACGGTTGCACCTTCGGCTGTGCCTTTTAGTCCAAGTTTAGCTTTGAGTTTTGGTACACCACGTGAACTACATGAAGATGAAATCCTCGATATTATTCAGCGTTTTGCCAAAGCTGCACAGATTTGTGAGCAAGCGGGCTTTGAAGGGATTCAACTGCATGGTGCGCATGGCTATTTGATCAGCCAGTTTTTATCGCCACTGACCAATAAACGCCAAGACCAATGGGGCGGCAATATTGAAAACCGTATGCGCTTTTTGATGCAAATTTATCAAGCGGTACGTGCAGCGACCTCAGACAATTTTATTGTATCAGTCAAACTAAACTCTGCAGATTTTCAACGTGGCGGCATCACTGAAGAAGAAGTGATTAGCGTGTTTAAAGCCATGGATGAAGCAGGTATAGATATGATTGAAATTTCAGGTGGTACTTATGAAGCACCCGCGATGGCAGGCTCTAAAGCTGATAAACGTAAACCAAGTACCATTGCCCGTGAAGCCTATTTTTTATCTTTTGCGGAATTGATTCGCAGTCAGGTGAAATGCCACTTAATGGTGACAGGTGGTTTTAGAACGGTAGTTGCCATGAATGCTGCTTTGGACAGTGGTGCATGTGACTTTATTGGGATCGCCCGACCATTTGCGGTAGAAACCGATTTAGCCAACCGTTTGTTGGCGGGTCAAGATGTACGTTACGGGGTCGATAAAATTAAAACTGGTATCCCGATGATTGATAAAATGGCAATTATGGAAATTATTTGGTATGCCGCGCAGTTCAAAGCAATTGCACAAGGCAAGCGTCCAAACCCGAAACTCTCGCCTTTAAAAGTCTTTTTCAAATATTTAAAAGGCAATTTAACTGCGGTGATTAAAGGACAGGTCAACTCACGTAAATCGGCTTAATATCTATAATACATTGAACAAAAACAGGGCATATAAAAGGCCCTGTTTTTAATGAACTATCTTTTTTTAAGAATAAGTCATGGCTTGAGTCTGAAAAGGGAAGAGTAGCTGGGAAAGCTGACGCGTTGCCCACAAGCCCAATTCCTGATGATGCATATGCGGTGCCACATAAGGAATCAATAAAGCTATTTTTTGTTCGGCAGCAACACAGCGATTCAGACGGCTTTTCAGCTGATGGATCTGTTGCTGGTCAATACGGTTCAATACGGGTTCCATATGGTTATGTACTTGAAATCTGCTACGTGATGACAGACGAGCAGCCAAAGTCTCACCTTGAATCCAGTCTTTAATAATTTGTTTTTCAGTCGCATTAAATACACCAAACATTTTGCCATCTGGATCATCAATCATTTTCCAGAAACGGCTTTGTTGAACAGGAGCATTTTTTTCAATCCAGCCTTTTTCAATCATCACTTTCAGGAAGTCCGCAATCTGTCCCGGATCGGATAACCATTCATTAATGGTCTTGCCACTAAACTGGCATTTTTGGTTATGAATATATTGTCCAATGAGTGCTTTGTTCTGGAACACTTTCAAAGCCAGTTTTTCGGTATCCAGTTGTTTGATGATCTGGGTAGAACTTTTACCAATGTTATTCAGCATATACCCTTTTTTAATCAAATCCAGATAGTGGGCAGGATCTTCAGCGAGTGCATAATGATCAAAATATGCTTGCAGCGATTTTTGTGCATGACCGTTGTGAGCATTATCAATGGTAATGTGCACATTGAAATAATGTGGATCAATACCGAGTTCAGATAACTCATAATTGGTAATTAACAGATGTAAGGGCAGCTGCTCATAACCGAGATTAAAACCAATGACTAACGGCAAATATTCAGGTGGTGCATAGGCCAATGCCAGTTGAACGGCTGCTTGTTCATAATAACTGGCATCCAGCTGCTCGGCATAGCTGTTTAACTCATAATGATTCAGCAAGTCCTGATACATAGTAACATGATTGGCACGAGTATGACCCATGCCCAGTTCTTCTAGATAGATATAAATCAGATCTTTAGTTTCCGGCCGATTCAAGTTTTGCACAGTTGAATAAAGCCATGAGCCGTCTACCAGTTTTACAGGTGAAACTTTGGCAATAAACTCAAATGCATGTGATACAGTCGGGAAATACTCACGTCCTTGCTGCTTTTTACGCCGTTCTAAATATGATTGGAAATTTGCGCAGGTTTGGTGGTGCTGTTCAATAAAATGTTGCTCTACATGTCTGGGTTGATCCAACCATTCCAACCCAGCCACATCAACCTGCTGGATTAAATCTCTTAAATAGTTCTCAGCCTGTTCGGTCTTTACTGCCGTCGAAATCTGTTGATCTTGAAAGAAGTTGACCCAATCTTTAAAGTTATTGAATTGATGATTATGATTTTTAATAGATGTTCCAGGCGAACTTAACTTTGTACTGACGAACATAATCTGATCCCTGAAGATATATTATGCTTTCTACCTTAACGGCATGCTGATACCACGGGTGTTGATTTTTTGTTCGGATTTATAGTGCGATTGCTGTAAATGAATATGAATGGATAACGAGTTGAAGGGAAATGTAAAAGAACAAGACTTTTGAATGAATTATTTATTAACAAATAATATTGCAATCAAAGAAATTTGATCAA
Organism: Acinetobacter sp. YH12021; assembly: GCF_013420145.1. Lineage (NCBI taxonomy): Bacteria > Pseudomonadati > Pseudomonadota > Gammaproteobacteria > Moraxellales > Moraxellaceae > Acinetobacter > Acinetobacter sp. YH12021. The sequence goes on along the minus strand of NZ_VOYT01000001.1, from coordinate 325,543 downwards.
ACGTTAAAAACAGGAATGAGGGAATAAGCAAAAAACAAGCAATAAAAAAGCCCAAGTCATCATGCTTGGGCTTTTTAATAAGAAGTTAATTAAATTAACTATCTCGAATATGGCGTCCCTACGGGGATTCGAACCCCGGTTACCGCCGTGAAAGGGCGATGTCCTAGGCCTCTAGACGATAGGGACAATGTAGAAGTGATATTTTAAACCAGAACTTTTGATCTAAAGTAATGGCGTCCCTACGGGGATTCGAACCCCGGTTACCGCCGTGAAAGGGCGATGTCCTAGGCCTCTAGACGATAGGGACTTAATAAAATATTACTTCTGAAATTGGCGTCCCTACGGGGATTCGAACCCCGGTTACCGCCGTGAAAGGGCGATGTCCTAGGCCTCTAGACGATAGGGACGTTTCAGAGGTGGGCGTATAATAGGGCGTATAAAGGGGGGTGTCAAACGCTTTTCGGCAATAATTCTGAAAAAAATGATCAACTGAATAAAATTAAAACTATTCTACTGTCGTAATATGTTTGAAGCGCTAAAAATGATGTTTTTTAAGCTATTGTTTAAATAGACGCCTATATTCGAGCAGGGTGATTCTCTTTGTATTTCGCTATTTGTTGTTACTTAACAAAATTCAGAAAAAAGGGCAATCCTAAGATTGCCCGCTATTGTTTTTAGATGCCCGCTAAAAAGTATTATGATTTTTTGTGATAAATCATGTAATAACTGAGATAGCACAACACAATAAAAATCATACAGCCAATAAAACCTGCCAGCATTTCAGGGTCAAACACCATACTTAAGCAAGTAATAAAACAGAACACAAAACCTAAAATAGGCACTATTGGAAATAGCGGTGCAGCAAAACCTAAGTCCTGCACGGTTTTACCTTGTTTATACCATTGGCGACGGAAGTTAAACTGGCTTAAACAAATGCTCATCCAGACCACGACCATGGTAAATGCAGCCACACCCAAGAGGTTTTTAAAGATGGTTTCAGGCGCAAATTGTTCAGACAATAAACCTGGCATTGCACCGAGCATGGTGACCATGACTGCAATATAAGGAATACCACGCGCATTCACCTTAGAAAAAATCTGTGGTAATTGCTTTTGGTGTGAGAGCGACCACATCATTCGTGAAGCTGCAAATAAACCTGAGTTCGCTGCAGAGAGTAACGCTGTGATAATCACAAAACGAATAATATCTTCCGCATAAGGAATACCAATCTGATTAAACACCGTTACAAAAGGACTGCTGCTTACACCTTCTGCAGCCAAACCTGCAGCCTGATGTGGTAGCAAGGCACTAATCACCACAATGGTACCTACAAAGAAAATCAACAGACGGAAAATTGCGGTATTGATTGCTTTAGGCACGTTTTTGGCAGGGTCTTTGGTTTCACCTGCGGCAACACCAATCAACTCTGTACCTGAAAAGGCGAAATTAACAATTAACATGGTGGCAAAAATAGGGAATAGCCCTTCAGGAAACCAACCTTGTGCGGTTAAATTGCTAAATAAAGGTGCAGAGGTATAACCTTGATAAGACACAGCACCTAAAATTGCCATTAAACCCAAAACGATAAAGGCAATGACAGTCACGACTTTGACCAAAGATAGCCAAAACTCAGATTCTGCAAACAAGCGCGTGGAAATCATATTCAAACCAAATACAACGCCACCAAAAATCAGTGTCCAAATCCACATGGAAATATGCGGGAACCATTCCTGCATTAGCAACGCAGCGGCGGTAAATTCTGTGCCTAAAGTGACCGACCACGTGAGCCAATATAACCAAGTGATGGTATAGCCCGTGCCAGGTCCAATATATTGTTTGGCGTATGCCCCAAATGAACCTGAAACAGGCATGTGTACGGCAAGCTCGCCCAAACACAGCATCACCATATAGGCAATTAAACCACCAAAAATATAAGCGATGATGGCGCCAACGGGGCCTGTTTGTGCAATGACTTCACCTGAGCCTAAAAATAGACCTGTGCCAATAGCACCGCCCAGTGAAATCATAACCAAATGTCGAGTGCTCATCGCACGTTTTAAAGGCATAGTATTGCCTTGATGCACAGCATCATTTTGATGATTCGATGACGGCATAAGTGATAGGAGAAAAAATGAAATGAAGCGAAGTATTGTAGAGAAAAACTACAAATCTGCAATCTTGAAATAATAAATTTGGATTAGAAATGATCGTATAGCACGATAAATGGCGTCCCTACGGGGATTCGAACCCCGGTTACCGCCGTGAAAGGGCGATGTCCTAGGCCTCTAGACGATAGGGACGTTGCGAGGTGATGCGTATATTATGAATTTTTAGCGACAGTGTCAAACCTGAATCTAAAAAAACTGCCGCACTATTTGTTATTTGCTTAAAAAATAATACATCTTTAAAAATAAATCAGTGCATGTAAATTTGAATACGGTGCATCATTTTAATGATCAGGGGTTTGATATTGCTTTTCAGTGGTTGTTGTTTGTGTGGCTGCGGGTTGAGTGCTTGGTTTAGGTTGAGCAGGCTCACGATTCACAATATAAAGATACAACGCAGAAGGCGCGAGAATGACCAAAACCAAGACAATTTTTTTCAACATGGCAGAATCAATAACACAAATTGGAATATTGCCATTATAACCAAAGCCAGCTCAAAAGACTGCATGCATAAAAGCTGATTCGTAGAAAAAATCATTTTGATGCTCAGTCTTGTGGTTGAAAAGCACGAATCAAAACCACAACACTAAAAAGAAAACAGGACGACAAACGCAGTCTGTCATCCTGTAAACATCTCAATGTTCGAGTACAAATCGTATTATTGATCTGTGTTGAGTAAGTTCTCTACCATGTGCGGCGCAAGTTTATTTAGAATAAAACAAAACAGCTCTGCAGTTTTTTGCGTATCGTATAAAGCTGAATGAGCTTCTTTGCCATCAAACTCAATACCTGCCTGAATGCATGATTTTGCCAGCACCGTTTGACCAAACATCACCGCACTTAAAGTCACTGTATCAAACACTGAAAAGCTGTGGAATGGGTTTTGGTTTTTCGTGCCTGTGCGGGCAATGGCTGCTTGTACAAAGCCTAAATCGAAATGCGCATTGTGACCGACCAAAATGGCATGGGTACAATTCTGTTGGCGACGCACTTCATTGACTGATTTGAAAATCCGTTTTAATGCGGTTTTTTCATCTTCAGCCATAGCCATACGCATAGGGTTGAAAGGATCAATCCCAATAAAGTCCAACGAACGACGGTCTAAATTTGCCCCTTCAAACGGGTTGATATGCGCATGATACGCTTCACCTGGTACAAATTTGCCATCCGCATCATAAATAATTGGAATGGCAGCAATTTCCAACAAAGCATCGGTTTGGGCATTAAAGCCTGCGGTTTCCACATCGACCACCACAGGCAAAAAACCACGAAAACGTTGCCCCATCACGGGCAAAGTTGTATCTGTCACACTTTTCTCCATTGAATGGTTTTACCCGCATATAACGGAATAATTTGTTCACCATCCAAGTAGTCTAAACTGGTTGGAATGATTTGCTCTTCTTTCACCAAAGTAATGGTGTTGGTATTACGCGGCAAACCATAAAAATCTGCACCAAAGAAGCTTGCAAAGCCTTCTAAGCGGTCAATACGTCCAACTTGATCAAAAGCTTGTGCATAAAGCTCAATTGCCGTAGGCGCACTATAGCAGCCTGCACAGCCACATGCATTTTCTTTGGCATTTTTTGAGTGCGGTGCGCTATCTGTCCCTAAGAAAAATTTAGGATTTCCGCTAGTTGCGACTTCTAATAAGGTTTGTTGATGGGTTTGACGCTTTAAAATAGGCAAACAATAGAAATGCGGTTTTACGCCACCTACTAACATATCATTACGGTTAAATAATAAATGTTGTGGGGTAATGGTTGCTGCGACATTACGGCCTTGTTCTAAAACAAATTGCGCTGCTTCAGAGGTCGTAATGTGTTCAAGCACCAATTTTAAGTTTGGAAATTGTTGTAATAATGGTGAAAGCACTTCATCTAAGAAACGTTTTTCACGGTCAAAAATATCGACATGATTGTGCGTGACTTCGCCGTGCAGTAATAATGGCACTTGTTGTTCTTCAAGTTGCTCAATCACCGCATATACTTTACGAATGTCGCTCACCCCATTGTCTGAATTGGTGGTCGCGCCAGCAGGGTAAAGTTTAATGGCATTCACATGCGCAGAGGCTTTAATTTTCTTGACTTCTTCGGGAGAGGTTTGATCGGTAAAATACAACACCATACGCGGATCAAAATTTACACCTTCAGGGACGTGTGCCATGATGCGTTCACGATACGCTTCCGCTTCTTCTACCGTTTTTACTGGTGGAACAAGGTTAGGCATACAAATTGCGCGTGAAAATTGCTTGGCAAGATCGGGAACAGTACGTTGTAGTGCTAAACCATCACGTAAATGAGCATGCCAGTCATCTGGCTGGATAAGAGTAATCGTATTCAAGGCGCTGCCAGTCTGAAAAATAAAACAGATGATAATCTATAAATGTTAAAATGGTAACGTCGAAAGCCATAAAAAATAGAAATGCCTGAATTAATTGTTTCGACATTGTGTTATTTTTAAACCACTAAAAAAATTATATTCAGGTTGTTACAGTTTTGCTGTGCAACAATCGTGATTAAATGGAATTTAAAGCATCCATGGAATACAAATATAAGTTAGCCAAGCTACAGTACGACAAAGAAAAAAATGAAGAGTTGATTAAACGTCAACGTAAACGTGCGGGGCAGGTTTTTCCGAAACAACTGGAAGTTGAGTTTTGGCAACAGCATCTTGAACAAGCTCGGCACAACATTAACCAATATTTTTGGTCGGGCGTACTCATCTACTTTATTATCACCGTGCTGATGATTACTGGGGATTATTGGATTATTGATCGTAATTTTTTTAAACACGATTTTATCCACTCTTTACTAGGCTTGGTCAATGGCGCGTTTTGCTTACTGACCCTGTTCTTTTTTGCCCATTATAAAATTTTGCGCCCGTATTATGCCTATGCCGCCATGGCTATGATTTTTTGGGCCATTGTGTCGATGACCTGGCTGACCATGACGGTGCATACCGAAGTGTTTAGACACCAAGCCATGATGATCATCAGCATGATTTATATTATGGGTTTTGTACTGACGGGGGTGAAGCCGTTTCACATGCTGCTGACTGGGTTAATGGCGGCTGTGGTTGCCATGATTATGCTATTAACCTTGTATATTCCAATTGATGTGATGGTGATGGGGCGGGTGTTGGTTGGCAGTACGGTAGTGGGTTTTTTAATCAGTAAAATGCTGTGTACCCGTGAGCGGATGATTTTTTTGGTCATGCACCAAGCCCGACTTAGTGAAAAAATTAACCGTATTCATGCTGAAGAATTGTTGCATTTAAGTCAGCATGACGCGCTGACTAAAGTATCCAACAGACGTACTTTTGATGAAATGCTGGACAGCTATTTCGAACAGGCACGGCATGATGAAGTGCCATTGTCTTTACTCTTTATCGATGTCGATTTTTTTAAAAAATATAACGATCATTATGGGCATCAAAAGGGAGATGAAGTCATTTCAGCGATTGCCAAATCCATTAAAGACTCAATTCGTCACATGGATTTTGTTGCGCGTTATGGTGGTGAAGAATTTGTGGTGTTATTGCCAGAAACCGATGCGCATGGTGCGTATGCTGTGGCTTCCAATATTTTTAAAGCGGTTGAGCGTTTAGCGATTCCACATAGTCAATCTTTGGTTGACAGTAATGTCACCATCAGTTTGGGCTTTACCGTCTATAAAGGTGAGGCGGACATTTTTAAAAGCGATTTCTTACAACGTGCAGACCAAGCCTTGTACCGTGCGAAACAGTTGGGACGTAATCAAATTTATTACCACACTTTGCAGGTGGAAGAAGTGCTGTAAATTTTTCTATTGCAGCTTTCATTTAGTATGAATTGTTTAGTCCTCATGTTTAAACAAACATAAAAAAGCCGCTCAATTTGAGCGGCTTTCGATTTCACAAAATCATCACCAAGTGATTATTTGTTTTTGTCTTTCAATTGTGGCACTGCAGAACCTGAACCAATCGACAATAAGCCAGAATTGGTATAAAGACCCAATTTAGCGCGTGTATCGGTAATGTCTAGGTTACGCATAGTTAACTGACCAATACGATCCATTGGCGTAAACATTGAATCACCTTTCTCCATAGTTAAACGCTCAGCTTCATAAGTGAGGTTCGGAGATTCAGTGTTCATAATGGTATAGTCATTACCACGACGTAATTCTAAAGTCACTGTACCAGTAATTGCTTTAGCCACCCAACGCTGCGCAGTTTCACGTAACATTAACGCTTGAGAATCGAACCAACGACCTTGATACAATAAACGACCTAAACGTAAACCGTTAATGCGGTATTGTTCAATAGTATCTTCGTTGTGAATACCCGTAACCAAACGCTCATAAGCAATGTGCAATAACGCCATGCCTGGTGCTTCATAAATACCGCGAGATTTTGCTTCAATAATACGGTTTTCGATTTGGTCAGACATCCCCAAACCATGACGACCACCAATACGGTTCGCTTCAAGAATCAACTCAACAGGGTTTTCAAAACGCTGACCGTTTAATGCAACTGGCATACCTTCTTCAAAGGTAACCGACACTTCTTCGGCTTTAACTTCAACGTCATCTTTCCAGAACGCCACGCCCATGATTGGATCAACGATTTTGATGCCAGCATCTAGGTACTCAAGGTCTTTCGCTTCGTGTGTTGCACCTAGCATGTTTGAGTCAGTTGAATAAGCTTTTTCTTTTGACATTTTATAGTCAAAACCATTGTCGATAAGGAATTGTGACATTTCCGCACGACCGCCTAATTCATCAATAAAGGTTTGGTCTAACCACGGCTTATAAATTTTAAGCGCAGGATTAGTCAATAAACCATAACGATAGAAACGCTCAATATCGTTACCTTTATAGGTTGAACCATCACCCCAGATGTTTACGTCATCTTCTTTCATGGCAGTCACTAGCATTGTACCTGTTACTGCACGACCAAGCGGGGTGGTGTTAAAGTAAGGCATACCGCCTGTGCTGATATGGAATGCACCACATTGAATGGCAGCAATACCTTCCAAAGCCAACTGCATACGGCAGTCAACCAAGACTGCTTTTACCGCACCGTATTCTTCGGCTTTCTTTGGAATGGCATCATAGTCATCTTCATCTGGCTGACCCAAGTTTGCGGTATACGCATATGGTTCAGCGCCTTTTTGCTTCATCCACAATAAAGCAGCTGAAGTATCTAGACCACCAGAAAAGGCGATACCGACTTTTTTGCCTACTGGTACATTCTGCAAGATAGTTGCATTATCAGTCATTGCTAGTCCTAACTTTTTTAAAATAGGCACCACATTTGGTGGCCAAGGAGAATTCTAAACTGCAAATTATAGCACTCTTTAAAATGCTTGTTTTCGTTAAAAAAGCGCATTTGATAAAAAAATCAGGTTCAGGCTTAAATTTTCATTTAGAAATGGCAAACTTGGTATAGATGTTGAAGATCAAAACCTGCAATTGGGATGGTGCAGAATAAAATCACTTTTACTTTTGGGCGGTTTTATATCAAGTTTATATCAAGAATAGTTAGGGTCTATTGCCAAGTTTCATAACGCAATCTGAGAAAGTTTTAGCCACATGAGCAAGAACAAAGCACTGCTTTGTTTGCTGCGCAAGGGGACAAGCATATTTTTTGCTGCTATTGCGTTATGAGTCAGTCATTTAGAATGACTAAATTTCCTGCCTCATGCCTTATATCAGCTAAAAAATAAGCGTCGTCGCAAACATAGAAGAAGTGTCAACAGACCCTATAAATTGACGTTTGCGCCATACAGTCGAACTTTAGAGTCATAAACAGTTTATAAAAATCGGTTAAAGTATTCATGCAACAAGTTGCAAAGCTCATCATATAAGGACTCATCATGACAACTCGCTATGCAAATATTCTAAAACCATTACATTTAGGATTTACCACCATTAAAAACCGTGTCGTGATGGGTTCAATGCACACGGGTTTGGAAGATCGTTTTTATAATTATCCAAAACTGGCTGCTTATTTTGGCGAACGTGCCAAAGGTGGCGTGGGTTTAATTATTACAGGTGGTATTTCACCTAACCGTCAAGGCTGGTTATTGCCTGCGGGCGGTACTATGAATACATTGGGCGATGTTGCACCACATCGATTAGTGACACATGCCGTACATAAGCATGGTGCGAAAATTTTAATGCAAATTCTGCATTCAGGACGCTATGGTTATCAACCATTTGTGGTGTCTGCAAGTCCGATTAAATCTCCAATTTCACCATTTAAACCACGTAAAATGAGTGAAAGACAAATTTTAAATACCATTGAAGATTATGCGAAAACAGCTAGTTTAGCCAAAATGGCAGGCTACGATGGTGTCGAAATTATGGGTTCGGAAGGCTATTTACTGAATCAGTTTTTAAGCCGTCATGTGAATCAGCGTGAAGACCAATGGGGCGGTACGATTGAAAACCGTATGCGTTTTGCTTTAGAAGTAGTCAAAGCCATTCGCGCCGAAGTGGGTGAAAAATTTATTATCTGCTTCCGCTTGTCGATGCTGGATTTAGTCCACGATGGCAATACCATGCACGAAGTGATTACCGTTGCCAAAGCCTTAGAGCATGCGGGTGTGAACTTGCTCAATACAGGGATTGGCTGGCATGAAGCGCGCATTCCAACCATCGTGACTTCTGTGCCACGCGCAGCTTTTGTTGATTACACCGCAGAAGTGAAAAAACACGTTGAGATTCCTGTAATTGCATCCAACCGTATTAATATGCCTGATACTGCAGAAGAAATATTGGCAGCGGGTAAAGCTGATATGATTCAAATGGCACGACCATTGTTGGCAGATGCGTTTTGGGTCAATAAAACTGCGACCAATCGTGTCAATGAAATTAACACCTGTATTGCCTGTAACCAAGCGTGTTTAGATCATACCTTTAAAAATCAGCGTGCGACTTGTTTGGTCAATCCGCGTGCAGCCTATGAAACTGAATTGGTCTATGAAAAAACCAAGCAACCGAAGCGTATTGCAGTTGTCGGTGGTGGTGTTGCGGGAATGTCTGCTGCTACAGTTGCTGCTAGTCGTGGGCACCATGTGACTTTATTTGAAGCCAGCAACGAAGTGGGCGGTCAATTCAACTTGGCAAAAGTCGTGCCGGGCAAAGAAGAATTTCACGAAACCATTCGCTACTTTAAAGTGCAAATTGAAAAAACTGGGGTCGATTTGCGTTTAAATACCAAAGTCAACCGCGAGCAGTTAGAACGTGAAGGTTTTGATGAAGTGGTCATTGCAACAGGTGTAGTACCACGTGCTTTAAAAATTGAAGGCAGCGATGCACCGCAAGTATTGTCTTATGCAGAAGTATTACGTGGTGCACCTGTTGGACAAAAAGTCGCTGTGATTGGTGCAGGCGGTATCGGTTTTGATGTGTCGGAGTTTTTACTGAAACCTGAACATCAGCCACAACCGCAGCCTTTGGCAGATTGGCAGCGTGAGTGGGGAGTCGATCCGAATCCTAACTATGTGACTGAAGGTGGTATGCTTGCTCCAGAAGTTCATCCCCCAGTCCGTGAAATTTATTTATTGCAACGTAAGACGACAGCTTTAGGTGCAGGTTTGGGTAAAACTTCAGGATGGGTACATCGTGCACAGTTGAAAAAACATGCGGTGCGTATGCTACGTGGTGTGCAATATAAAGCCATCAGCAATGAAGGCTTGTGGATTGAAATGGCAGGTCAAGACCAATTGTTACGTGTAGATAGCATTGTAGTCTGTGCAGGGCAGGAATCGGTTAAAGATTTAATGCCTGCGGCAGATGAAAATACTTTGGCTAACTATCATATTATTGGTGGGGCGAAGCTTGCTGCAGAGTTAGATGCAAAACGTGCGATTCGTGAAGGGGCTGAATTGGCTGCTAAACTTTAAAAAGTGAGGTGGCTATGCTGTTGTTTTGATGAACTTTAGCGCTGATTTGGTGAAACAATATTCACTTGAGTGCTTGAGTGGTATTTTTTACTTGTCATCAAATCAAAAGCTTCGTATCATGGCCCACATGGAAGCGTGGCAGAGCGGTTTAATGCACCGGTCTTGAAAACCGACGAGGGCGCGAGTCCTCCGTGAGTTCGAATCTCACCGCTTCCGCCAAATTTTTAAAAGACCCTTGATTTTCAAGGGTCTTTTTTATGTCTTGTTATTTCGCTTATGACCTATATCTGAAAAAGTTAAATATGATTAACTTGGTATAGAGGCTGAAAATTGAGTTGCTTTTGTTTTTACAACCCCTCAACTATCGCAATTGACCCTCTGCAATTAACTGTTCAGCCATTTCTTTGGTCTTTTTTAAACCAGGCATACGGTATTCAGTATGACCATAATCTTGGATTGATTTCCAGCGACCACCCCAAGTCAAACCTACCGATTCAGCCACCTCACCATACAGTTGATAGCCACGCATTGCCCAAGGATCACGTTCCGAAATAACAATTTTACCATTACGTTTAAAAGCAATATCGGCAGCTAAACCAAACTGATGATAACTCTGATAGCCTTTGGCGCGTGTAGTATTTGGATTAGTCGACAACATATTCTGACGACTTGGACTACGATAACCTTCAAGTAAGACCAGTTCATAACCGTGTTGTTCTCGCATAATTTTAAATACCTTCAGCAGACGTTGCTTATAGCGTGGGTTGATTTTGTCCCATTTACGATCCAGTAAAGCAGAATCTAAATGTGCATGGCTATGAAAAACGGGCGTTTCAATACGAGCAGCATCCACGCTGCCCTCGGCGGAATGTTGTGCTTGATAGCTTTGTTCAAGCTGAGTCGTTTCTATGATTGCATCTTGAATCAAAATAGCATCTTCTTCTGGGGGAGGACTGAGCATTTCTCCCTGAAGTAAGGCATAAATTTGTGGGTCAGTTTCTTTTAAATATTCAGCTTCAATTCGTGTGGAATGAATGGGTTGGGTAAAAGCAAAAGTCAGAACACTGGTCAATAAAATTAGCCCCGCAATTAAAATCCACCATTGCTGCACATACCAATGTGATTGTAGTTTGTTGGGTGAAGCAGCCTGATATAAATGATGAATAACGTGCAAAAAATTGATTATTTTAGTTTTACTTTGTGGTAATAAAGACCGTAAACGCTGCCTGCATGTATGCTGTATCTCATAAGACATGAGCAGCATTAATCCGAGTGCAATAGCAACAAAGCAGAAAAAAATCACAAAAATCATAGGTTATTGATCTTCATCTATAGCCAATGGTCTTTGTGTCACCGTAATTTTTAGTGTTGCTTCAGGCGTTGCTGTTTCAGCTTCTGATTGTGTCGATGTTGTGGATTTCGTTGTTGCTGGATTAATTTTCTCAACTTTCGTGATGCGCTTTACTGGATGCTGTGCGGCATTTTCAAAGGGAGCAACTTGCTGTGCAGGCGGCGTTGGAGCGCCGTTTGATGGTGTGTTGTTGGATGTCGGGCGCTCAAAGAATTTATTTAAATCCTTGTCCTTCGGCTGAATGAAATGATGATCTTCACTTAATAAAGAAGTTTCATGATCATCTGTTACAACCTCATCAACCCATGGAGCATGAACCGTGATTGATGGATGCATTTGTTTCTTTTCTGATTCATCTAATATTGGCGAGGTCTGTAGATTAGAGCCATTAAAGTTGTTCACCCATAATAAGAAAATCAGGGTAGAAACAATCAAACCTGCAATAAAACCGATCAGTACATAAAAGCGAGAAGCTAAGGTCTTTTTCTTATGTTGTAAGATGCGTAAAGAAGTCTTTTTTTCCTGTGCCATACATCATCCACTAGGGTAAATGAATTGTGATATGTGCTTCTTCTACAGGTATCGAAATCACATTTTGATAGGGACTTAAGGCATTCTGGCTCTGTTGAGAAAGCACGAATGTTAAGCCAGCGAAAGTCAGTACCGTAAACATGCAGAGGCAAATTAAAATCCAGAAAAAAGGTAATTCATGATGAATCAGATGTTTAATTTGATCTGGAATGGCAGCAAATGGAGAAAATGCCGCTTTTTTCCCTTTGAGATAATCAATTTCATCGCCAACACGGGCAACAAGATGATTTAAATTTTCCACCGATTCCAGTCGATATTTCCCTTGAAAACCCAGTAACAGGCAGTAATGCAATACTTCTAATGCTGCTAAATGTTCTTTACCGCGACTACGCAACTGTTCCAAAATTTCAAAAAAACGATAGCCTGCCAATTGCGAACCAAACAGACTCAATTGTAAAGGACTGATGAGCCATGTATTTTGCAAGTCAAAATAGGCATTATCTTGTTGTGTGGCAATGGTTTCATCCATCAGAGCGCAAAAGGCATATTTGGCGTTGTGAATATCATCGGCAGAAAATTGTAAGCGTTTTGCCTGTTGCTCAAAATGACTGAGTACATCCAGAATCTTTTCACGAAACTCACTCGGATGGGTAGGGATATAATGATTACGCAGCAGAAAAACTAAATAAAAGCCATCATGTAAGAGGTCAATTAAACTGGTGGTTTGAGCTGTTGGTAAGGACAGGTGAGATAAGTCTGAACCAATTTCTTCATCATCAAATAAAGAGGGCATGCCGATGGGTTGAGTCATAATTTTTCTCTTAATGATTAAGTACTGCAATCAGTTCGATGCTGATATCTTGGAAGCCTGCGGGCATATACACACAAATTGTTGTGGATTCCAGCATTGGTTGATAAAGCTCATGATGTGATTCAATTTCAAAATAACTGACCCCAGAACGTACTGGAATTGCACTTGGCACTTGGACTAAATGCTGCAATGGAACTGCGGGTAGTGCGGCAATTACACGTTGCTCTACATCAAAGGTACTGCCCACTTTAAAACGTAAAGGCACGACTTGAATTAATTCATGGGTTTGCATTGAGCTGCTAGAAACTGCAAGATACAGTCGCGTATCACGGTCAATCTTGTCAGATTCAAGGCTACCGACCCAATATGATGGGCGGGTTTCTTTCAGTGCAATGCTGAAGTAACGATTGGAAATAATTGTGTCGAGTAAATCTCTTAAGATGAGATCAAGCTGCTGAAAACTCTCTTGTAATTGGCAATGTCGGTATTGTGGAAGATGCTCCACACTATAAGCAGTTGAAAACGTCAGTAATGAGCCAGTTAGACGTAATAATTCTGAAAATAAGCGTTCTGGATGAATCTGTGGATAGTGTAATAGGTGGTTTAATTCGGCATAGGCTGTATTTAAGACATTGATTAGCCAAAAGGAAACAATATCTCCTGAACGGAACTCAATCAGTTTTTGTTCATTTTCACGATTATTGCCCTGAATGGTTTTTATCTTCGCCTTAATGATGTTTAGGCTACGTTTTAAGTGATTGATTAAGACTTCTGAAGCTGAAATATGCAAAAGTGGTGGAATAAATTGGTAATCTAGCTCAAAACTGCCTGAACTATGGCGTTTGAGTTTCGCAATCGGTAGGTATAGAAAACCATCCAGATTTTGACTGGGCTGAACATGCAACTCTAATAACTTAAATGCTGCGCGGCGATGTAAAAAATTGAGTTCAGCAGGGCTGGCATCGGTAAATAAATCATGGGTTTCCTGCAAAAAATTATGATAGCGACTCGGTATTGCCTGTGTTTCATCTGCTATATTTTTTTGCTTGGCCTGCAAAATCGGAAGAGTTAGATACAGCATCATCTCTGTGTTTAAATTCAGGTCATCCAATAACAACGGTGCAGGTAGCAAGTCTTGTGCAGGTGCATGGTAAATTTCACCATCTTGCCAAATCATTTGTACCTCTTGCAGTGCAAGAATATGTGTTGCAAGTTGTGCTTCATCAAATTTTAATTTTTGTATGCCATAGGCATGAGGAATCATGGCACGGATGGTGTGATTCAAACGCTGTTCATGGTAGCGATCTTGAACTTGAAAATGCTGAGGACGTAAAAATAAGCCTTCACCCCAAAGGATTTTTTCTGCTTTAAACATGGTGATTCACTTATTCTGATTGGTATTGATTGTTGGATTGAACGCCAAGCGTGTCTTGTAGCATGTTCAATGGATGTTCATCCTTAATCACCTGCGCTAGCCATTCATGCAAGGGCATTTGGCTCCACTTAATGGTTTTTTCCAGTAAATAGCTGACAGGACTATGCGGTTCATTTTTTTGAAAATATGCTGAAATTTCCTGCAGAACTTGCATGGCGTGTTCACGATTTTCTAGGTGTGACTGTTGCTGTGGTTGAAATGACAGCTGTTGTGCAGTAGACGATTGAATGCTGACTGGAGGTGAAATAGAGGGCGATAAAGCTGTCACTTCTGTAAGTGCAGTGACAGGGCTTTGTTCAAGTGATGCTACTTTATAAATTTTCTTCAGACTAAGATGAATGCTATTGAAGCTTGAATCAATTGCAGCAAAACTTGGCGCATCTAAACCCAGCACATGATCTAGCACCTGCTTTAAGGTCGTCCAGTGCTGTAAAATCTCTGTAAAATATTGATAGTTTTGGCGCTGAATGTCTGGATTTAGCTCCAATACGGCTTGTTCTAAATGAGCCAATTCCGCGGAATGATCCACGCTGCTATCATCGCCTTGCTTACGAAGCATGTTTTCCTGATAAAGAAAATTGTCATAGTCGAGTAGGCAATAAAAAGGCGCCTGATTGACCAAGGGAACTTTTTTAATCAAGACGGGCAATTGATTGATCTGTCCTTGTAATAGTCCAATTCGTTGGTCTAAATCTTCATCTTCAATTTCAGGATGGAGCGTTATCCAATATTGCGCGATGAGGCGATGGCTGAGTTCCAGACTTTTACTGATCCCTTCAAAACCAGATAAGTTCGCCCATGCTTCAGCAAGCCAAGTCAGCAAACGAATATCTTTAGTCTTCGTTTGCAGTAAATGTATTACTGTATTTGCAACAAAGTCCCAATCTGCCTGTTTGGGGGCAATGACCCAATCCCCTTGTTCCAGTAAAGTATCATCTTGAGTTCTAGCGAGTTTGATTGCATGAAATTCATTTGAAAAACAATAATCTTCGCCACAAGGCAATTGTGCTTGAATAGGTGCAAGTAAAGATAAAATATCCATATAGCTAAATTAACTCAATTTTAAAGTTTTAAACCGCAGCTTGAGGTTCTGGATTGGAGGCTTGTTTGGTTGTTGGTTCTGCTGGATCTAGTTGATAGTGAATTTCATCATTGACGACATGCATCAAAATCAACTTCGGTAGGCGCTGTTCTGCCAAAGCAACTAAAATATGCGTGGCTAAAGTAGGTAGAATGGTAGCGTTCAAGATGTGGTCGACATTGCGTGCGCCACTATCTACTTCAGTACAACGCTGCAAAATTAATTCAATCACATCATCAGAATATTGAACCTGTATTGCATACTGTTGTTCGATACGCGTAATAATTTTTTCGAGTTTGTGCTGAATAATACGAACCAAAAGATCATCGTGCAGCGGAAAATAAGGTACGATGCGCATTCGCCCAATAAATGCAGGTTTAAATTGTTGAGATAGACTTGTTTTTAAATGCTCAATTAACTTTTCTGCAGTAGGCCAATTTTCTACAGGTTGATTTAAACAGGCTTGCATAATTGCACTCGAACCTGTATTTGAGGTCAGTAAAATCGTGGTGTTTTTAAAGTCAATGCTGCGACCTTCACCATCTTCCAGCATGCCTTTATCAAAGACTTGATAAAATAATTCTTGAACATCGGGATGCGCTTTTTCAATTTCATCCAATAACACGACACTATAAGGGTTGCGGCGCACGGCTTCGGTTAAGACACCGCCTTGCCCATAACCGACATAACCCGGTGGCGCGCCTTTTAAGGTAGAAACGGTATGTGCTTCCTGATATTCAGACATATTAATAGTGATGAGATGTTGCTCACCGCCATAGAGTTCATGGGCGAGGGCGAGCGCTGTTTCAGTTTTACCGACACCGCTTGGACCAATTAATAAGAAAACACCTTGAGGCTTTTGTGGGTCTTCTAATTTTGCTTTGGCAGTTTGAATCCCATGCACCAATTGAGTTAAGGCATACTCCTGTCCCATCACACGTTGGCTCAGTTTGACCTTTAACTTTAGAATTTTCTGGATTTCATCATTGAGCATTTCGCCAACAGGAATACCCGTCCAATCAGAAATAATTTCATGGATGATCTGTGCATTAACACGTTCAAAAACTAGAGGATTTTGACCTTGTAATTCAGCTAAATGGATTCTTAATTGCGTAACTTTATCCAGAACATCTGAGGCGTTTTGCGTATTGAGCTGCTGAATCTGCTGAACCAAATTCAACTCTTGTTGCCACCGTTTTTCAGTATCGGCAATTTCTTGTTCTAGCTGAACGAGCTGTTGTTTGAGTTGTGATAATCGTTCCTGATAAATCGGGAGTTGTTGATGTTCTTGCGTGATAAGCTGCTGTTCTAATTGTAGATTGTGTAACTGTGCTTTGAGGTGATCCAAAACAACAGGTTGTGCATTTTGGGTTAAAGCCACTCGTGCCGCAGCAGTATCTAAAACACTAATGGCTTTGTCTGGAAGTTGACGACCACTGATGTAGCGATTAGATGCTTGTACTGCGCTGATAATGGCTTGATCATCAATTTGTAAATTAAAATGTGTTTGCATGACTGGAATCATGGCACGTAGCATGTCAATTGCGACAGCTTCTGTAGGTTCAGCAACTTTGAGAACTTGAAACCGACGGCTAAGCGCAGCATCTTTTTCAAAATATTGCTTATATTCGCTCCAAGTTGTTGCGGCAATCGTTCTTAATTCTCCGCGTGCTAAGGCAGGTTTCAGTAAATTTGCGGCATCATTTTGTCCTGCTTGACCACCTGCCCCAATTAAAGTATGTGCTTCGTCAATAAATAAAATAATCGGATGAGAGGAAGATTGAACTTCTTGAATCACTTGCTTTAGGCGACTTTCAAACTCACCTTTGACACTGGCACCAGCCTGTAACAGACCTAAATCTAAGGCATGCAGATGCACATTTTTTAAGGCATCAGGTACCAAACCTTGGGCAATTTTTAATGCCAAACCTTCTACAACAGCTGTTTTTCCAACACCTGGCTCACCTGTCAAAATTGGGTTGTTTTGACGACGTCGCATTAAGATGTCAAGCAGCAAACGGATTTCAAACTCACGCCCAATGACAGGATCAATCTCACCATTTTGTGCCTTTTGGGTCAGGTCGATGGTGTATTGATCCAATGCAGGGGTTTTGGGTGCTAATGTTTTTGCTTGAAGTTGATTCGTGTTTTCTGCACATGATGTTTGATTTGTTTGGCTAAAATTTTCACAGCTTTCAGCACAAATTTCTAGAAACTTATGTTTCATGGTATCAATGGGAAATGCTTCAAATAAAGTTGAGGCACGGATTGCCACTTGATATAAATCGGCAGAAGTTAATAAGGCAATGATTAAATGACCACTGCGAATAATCGGCTGTTGATCTGCAGCAGCGAGTAACCAAGCTTGTTCTAATAAAAGAATAATTGATTTTGTGAAAATAGGTGTACGTGTATTTCCTTTAGACAGTGTTGTAAGGCTGTTATTTAAATCATCAATAAATTTGGATTTTGATATTTTATATTTAGCAAATAATATAGAAAGATCAGTTTTGGATTGTTCCTTTAATAATTCACATAAAAGATGTTCAATCTCGACTTCATAATGACTTTGACTTATGCAAAAGTTTACAGATTTTTCTAATGCTGTTTTAGTCGGTTGCGAAAGTTTTGTAATGAGTGTTTTTAGGTTGTTCATTATCTGGCTCTAACTTTATCGTAAGAAAATTTTTAGTTTTAAATGAATCTAATCGTTCTATTTTTATTTAAATTATTGAAAATAATATATTTTACTTTTATTTTTGCGACAAAAACGATTGCTTTCCTGTCTTGGGACACCGCATCATATTTAAATCAAAAAATAAAATCAAACTAAATTTTAATATTTTTAAATGTTGTAATTCACTCACAACAAAATATATTGGAATACTTAACTGAATTTTCACATATGACTTGACTTATCTATTCATGTTCTAGTTAAATGCGCTCGCTAAATTATTTTATAACTATATTTGAACTGGAAATAATCAAAATAAAAGTTAATTTTGACTCCAGTTGAATTACAAAAATTAAGAGAAACTCATTTTAATAAAAATGATTAGAAATTAGTTCAAATAACAAATAAATAAGAGGTTGTCTTGAAAAGAATCGTTATTTTTATCACAATTTTGTCTGGTTTTACTTTCAATCAGCATGTGGTTGCAAATACATCAGAAGTGAAGCTTAAAAAGAAATGTATCCAACAATATCCGTGGATGGAAGGGGAGTCAGACCTTGCTTTGCGTGGTATTTATGCGCAGATTTGTGACAAGAAAAATCGTCAAAATAAAAATAATTTACTCATTCAAGCCGCACAGCAACATCAGCAGCTTGGACAGAATTTTAAAGCATTGCAGTTGATCAGTCATTTGCACGAGCAAGATATTCAAAGTACTGCATTGACGGATGTGCAATTTATGGCAAGTACGCAAATGGCATCTTCAGCGATTGAGCAAATGCGTCGTAATGAAGTTCGCTATTTAAGTGAAGAACAGACTTATCCAGCAGCAAAAAACTTGGTCGATGCAATTGAACAAGCAAAGCCTGCACCTGTTTTAGCGGTAAAAGAGGCTTCTAGTTACGTCAAGAAATCGTCAAAAAAATCACTGCAACCTAAACCTAAACCTAAAAAGCAAATATCTAAAGTGACTGCAAAATCACCAAAAAAAGAAAAAACCGTAACAACTCAACCTGTAAAAATGGTTCAACTTGCTGTTGCACCAAGTAGTACAAATCCATTTGCGACTTTAAAAAAATAACCAAAGGAATCACTCATGGCTAAAAAAGAAAGCGTGCAGAAGAAACTGCAACGCATACGTCCACCGCGTGTTCAGCTGACTTATGATGTTGAGGTTGGTGATGGTATTGCATCTAAAGAATTACCGTTTGTGGTTGGAGTAATGGGGGATTTTTCAGCGGCATCCGAAGTAGAAAAGACCAAATTAAAAGACAAAAAATTCATTAATGTCGATTTAGATAATATTGATGAAGTGATGCAATCTTTAGCACCGCGTGCGGCTTTTCAAGTGGAAAATACCTTGACTGCGGAAGGTGGAAAACTATCCGTTGATCTCATTTTTAACTCGATGGAAGACTTTCGTCCAGAACAGGTCGTACAACAAGTGGATCCGCTGCGTAAGTTGCTAGAAGCGCGTGAGCGTTTAACGGATTTGCGTAATAAAATTTCTAATAGCGAACGTTTAGAAGATTTACTGGATGAAGTGCTGAACAATACCGATCAAATTCGTCAATTGAGTGCAGAGGCTGAACGTGAATAATTTACAAACAGCAGTTGCATCAAATCAGCAAGTAGAATCGGTAGGTTTATTGGATTCAATTATTGAGCAAAGCCGTATTGCGCGTAATGCGGATGAGCAGATTCGTGCCAAAAGTTTGATTGGTGAGTTGGCAAAAGAAGTCATGGCGGGAACAATTACTATTTCTGAGAATATGACGCTGTCTATTGATCAGCGTATTGCCGAAATTGATGCATTAATTTCCAGTCAGCTCAGCCAGATTATGCAGCATGCGCAGTTTCAAAAAATTGAATCAACTTGGCGGGGGCTTTACTATTTTTGCCAAGAAACACCCTCGAATAGCATGATCAAAATTCGTATGTTAAATACGACAAAAAAAGAATTGGTCAAAGATTTTCAGGGGGCAACTGATTTTGACCAAAGCACTTTGTTTAAAAAGATTTATGAAGAAGAATATGGCTCGTTTGGTGGAGCGCCTTATGCGGCACTGATTGGCGATTTTGAGTTTGATCGTACCCCGTCAGATATGTATTTATTGGAACAAATTTCGCAATTGGCTGCAGCGGCACACGCACCTTTTGTATCGGCTGCAAGTCCGAGCATGTTAGGACTTGAATCATTCACGGATATTGACCGCCCGCGTGATGTTTCAAAAATCTTTGAAACGGCTGAATATGTGCAATGGCGTTCATTTCGAGAGAGTGAAGATTCACGCTATGTTGCATTAATTATGCCGCATGTGTTGGGTCGCCTGCCTTACCATCCCAAAGATGGCACAGCCACAGAAGGCTTTAATTTTATAGAACATGTGTCTGGCGAAAAGCATGATGATTATTTATGGATGAATGCTGCTTATGCTTTTGGCACGCGCTTAACCAATGCTTTTGATATGCATGGTTGGTGTGCTGCGATTCGTGGGGTTGAAGGTGGTGGTTTGGTAGAAGGCTTACCTGTACACACCTTTAAAACCTCAGATGGTGAAGTGGTATTTAAATGCCCGACTGAAATTGCCATTACAGATCGCCGTGAAAAAGAACTCAGCGATCTAGGTTTTATTCCTTTGGTTCATTGTAAAAATACCGATTATGCAGCATTTTTTGGTGCGCAATCTGCACAGAAACCTAAAAAATATGACAATGATACAGCCAATGCGAACTCTGCATTGTCGAGTCAAATTCAATACATCATGGCGGTGTCACGTATCGCACATTATTTAAAAGCCATGATGCGCGACAAAGTCGGAAGTTTTGCATCTGCAGGCAATGTGGAGGCCTTTTTAAATGAATGGCTTTCGCAGTATGTCTTGCTTGATGATGGTGCATCTCAAGAAGCAAAAGCGCAATATCCGCTTCGAGAGGCATCTGTAAAAGTTGTAGAAGATCCAGCTCAACCGGGTCATTACAAGTCTGTGGTGTTTTTAAGACCACATTTCCAGCTAGACGAGTTGTCTGTTTCTTTACGACTCGTGACTGAATTACCTCAGTCCTCACATTAAGAGCCTAATCATAACTTTAAATATAAAAATAGAGGTCAATTATAAATGAAAGATATATATGTTGAGTTTCGCGGCAAGTACAAAGTCGATGGAGAATCACGAGATGCTGAACACAAAGGTTGGCTTGAAGTGAACTCTTGGTCACATCACATTCGTCAACCTAAATCTGCGACCTCAAGTAGCGTTGGTGGTCATACCGCTGAACGAGTTGAACATTCAGATATGATTTTTGTGAAAGACTTAGATGCAACCAGTCCTAAATTATGGGAAGCGTGTTCTGCGGGTTATACCTTCGATGAAGTGCAAATTGATTATTATCGTGCCAATGGCGATAAGCGAATCAAGTACTTACAAATCAAATTGAAGCATGTTTTGGTTTCAAGTGTGACGCCTACTGTAAATGAAGAGGGCGTTCCGGCTGAAACATTTGGTTTGAAATATGCAGCAGTTGAGTGGACGTATAACCAACAAGACATTAATGGCACTGCAAAAGGTGCAGTGACGAAAAAGTGGTCGTTGTCCAATAACACAGCTTCATACGCTGCTTAATCAAGCATGGGGTGATTAGACTGAGGTCATAGCACCTCAGCTCTAATTTCTCAAAATCTCTCAAAGATTATCGTGATCATCATGAATTTAGATCATTTATATCCTTATGGTTTTAGATCAACTTTATTTGATCGTTTGTTCGCTGAACAAGAAAACGGATTAAGCGGGATGTCGATTCAGCAATTGCGCGAGTCAGTTGCACGTGATTTAGAAGATTTGCTGAATAGTCGAATTGCAAAGTTTGATCGAAATATGGATGAGTTCCCACTCGTTAAAAAATCGATTTTGCAGTTTGGCATTATTGACTTTATTGGATTGTCGACAGCGAACCCTTTAGATCGCGATAAAATTTGTCAATCGATTGAGCAGTCCATTACAGCGCACGAACCAAGATTGAAGCAGATTAAAGTTGACATGCTATTTGATGGACACAACATGGGCGCGCTTTGTTTAAGTATTCAAGCTTATTTAAATATTCACCCATTGTATGAGCCTGTTTTTTTTGATGCCTTACTCAAACCCACAACACAACAATATGTTATTTCTGCCCGAGCTTAGTGGGAGTCCACTGTGATAGAGCAACTTTTACCGTATTATGAAAAACAATTACAAGAATTCGGTCAACAATCTAGAGCATTTGCAGAGAAATATCCGAAGATTGCACAGCGACTCGCGTTAAATCAAGAGCAAATTGATGATCCGCATATCGAGCGTCTCATTCAGGCATTTTCCTTTATTGCTGCACGTATTGATAAAAAATTAGCAGACAGTTATGAGGTTTTTACTTATTCTTTGTTTGAGGTGATGTTTCCGCAGTATCTACGTCATTTTCCCGCGTGTACGGTGGTGAGTTTTGATGAGCGCGATAAATTGAAACAATTGACTGCAGCACAGTTAATTCCAGCAAAAACTACATTAAAGTCACGTAGTTTTAAAGGCGTACAATGTGAATTTAACACCAGTCAAGATGTGCGTTTATTGCCGATTGCAATAACGGATTTGGCATTTCAGACCTCACCAAGTGTACATCTGAATTTGAATCAGAATGCAACTTTAAGTCTGAAATTTGAAATTTTTAATGATGCACACAGCTGGATTTTAGATGAAAAACTACCGATCTATTTGGATGCTCTTTCTAATTTTCCCCTACAAGTTTTAGATGGTATTTTTCGTCAGGAAACAGCTTTTTCCCTTCGTGTTGGACAAAGCGTAACTGATATTCGCAACCCATTTACCGTGATGGGATTTAGCGAACAAGAGAGTTTATTGCCGATTGATCAACACACGCATCATGCTTATCGTTTATTGATGGAGTATTTTTGTTTTCCTGAAAAGTTTCATTATTTAAACTTTGATTTGAGTGTTTTAAATGAACACTTGCAGCAGCAAAATAGTTTTGAAATATTGATTCATCTCAAACTGAATTTGAATAATCAGGCACTTCTACGCAATTATTCCGCATTGAATGTCGCAAATTTTAAATTGTTTAGTACACCTGCAATTAACCTGTTTGAAAAGCAGGCAGAACCGCAAAAGATTTTACATACACAATTACACTATCCCTTGATTACAGATGCGCATCACCCTGAGTTATATCAAGTTTATGCAGTGATCGAAATGAATATGCTGCGCGAAAAGACTCGGCAGGCTGCAACTCATTTGCCTGTTTTGCCATTTTTTGCCATGAGTCATTATCATCCAGATCAAACTCAATTTTTTTATACGCTGCATTATCAGCCTGTGCAAAATAAAATGATGCCAATCAGCTATTCGATTATTTCCAAACAGTTGCAGCCAGATGAAGTTAAATCGGATTTTATCAGTACACGTTTGCTGTGTTCCAACGGTGATTTGGCGCATGAAGCGCTAAGTCAGAGCAATCATGTTCTACATTTAAATGACAGTCGTCTGGCAAGGCGTGCCAATATTCTAAAACGACCTACCTTGGCGGTTTCATTTGATCAAAATAGTCAGCAACAATGGCGCATTATTTCGCATCTTTCACTCAATACTTTGGCTTTAATGAAAGGTGATGCTTTGAGTCACGTGAAAGAGCTTTTAACTTTATACAATTTGCCGCAGTCGAAAGACAATATTGTATTGATTGATGCAATCAAACAACTCAGTTTTTCCACAACACATAAGTTAGTGAATACACAGCCATTTCCTATGTTTGTTCGGGGTGTGAAAGCTGAGCTTTGTATAGATCCACGTGTTTTTCATGGACACAGTCTTTATATTTTTAGCCAATTATTAAGTCATCTTTTTAATCTGAAAGTTCAAATCAATAGTTTTGTGGATGTCGTCATTAAAGACAGTCTGAATCAACAGGAGATCTACCCATGCGTGCAGAACGTTGGTGGCAAGACACTTCTATAATTGATCAAGTCTTTAAACAGCCAGGCACATTTGAATTTGTTCAATCGACGCGCTTATTACGTCATTCGACTGTAGTGCAAGGTCAATACCATTGGTCAGCAGCGTTTTATTTTGAACCTTCATTTCGCTTGAGTTTTCCATTAGCGGAAATTGAATCGTTGCATTATCAGGATCAACGTATTCATCTAAGCAATTTAGTGATCGGACTGACTGGTATACAAGGGGCTTTGCCTTATAGTTATACGCATCAGTTAAAACAGCATTTGCGTCAACAGCGTTTGGAAGCGCAAGCATTTTTAGGCTTATTTAATCATCAACTGACCGCAAAATATGTCGATGCGACTTTGGCATATCACTTGCCCATCCGCTATGAGATAGAACACAAAAATGATTATCTCGATATTTTGCATGCGTTAAGTGGTTATTCGAGAACTCATCATGAACAGCCTGATTTAGATGAATATTTTGCCGAGTTTTCTGGATTCATGCAGGGGCAGAATAACACTGCACATGCCTTAAAAACGGTCTTGTCCTGCATTTTTGCGCAGCAAATACATATTCGGGAATTTGTAAAAGAAAAGTTTCAGTTACAGGATGAACAAAAATCCTGCTTAGGTGGCAAGAATCCAAGTTTGCTCGGGCTGAATACGTTTTGTGGAAGTACTATGCAGCAAATGGATGGCAAAATTGAGATTCAAATTGGGCCTTTATGCCGAGCGCAATATCTCGCTTTTTTGCCAGATCAACCTTTAAGCCACAAATTAAAACGTCTGATTGAAACATGGTGTGATCCAAGTTTGCATATTGATTTGCGTTTGATTTTAGGTCGAACAGAAATTCAGCCGATGTGTTTAGATTCAAAACATGAGATGGGGTTGGGGCAAGGTGCATTTTTAATGCCTACTAAGACATTAGACCATCATGCTGAAACTTGCTATGCCTTAATAGGACGTGCGCCATGTTGAAGAAGTTTTTAGCAACATGGATTGCCTGTTTTATTTTGTTTGGATGGGGCGCGATTGATTATTGGCGTGATATTCAATATCAACCTGAATTGACAGATTTGATTGCATATTTTTTGGTTGTACCGATGCTGATCAGTGCAGCTTTGTTTGCACCTTGGTTTATTTATCAGGTTTATCAGCACTACAAAATGCAGCGGCAACAAGCTTCACAGACTGAATTTGATTCAGCGCAGTTTTTCACAACAGCCATGCCTCATGTTGACCCTCAATATTTGAAATTGCATGTGTATGCAGCAGCTGCATATAGTGCTTTAGGTGAAAATGAGGCAATTCTGGAAGGTATTCAGCATTTTACCAGTCCAAAGTTAGATCGAAATTTACTGAATTTACATGGGCTGCCGATGCTTTCGTATCGCATTGAAGATTTAGATCAACAGCACGGTGATGGAAGTGCGCATGAGCAAGATGAATCATGCTTGTCACTTCGACAGCAGCGCATCATGGCATTAATTCAACAGCAAATTGAACAGCACATTACGCTTTTGAGTCTGATCTCAGCGCAGCTAAAATGCTCAAGTTTATTTTATGAAAGCCAGCATTTACATGAATATCGTATGCATCCTGCATGGACAGATTTAAGTTTGGCAGATACTGAACAGGGTGAGCTTGCTCAGCTTGAACAGGTCTATCGTTTAGATCGTCTGAATCTACATATTTTATTGTCTGCAGAGCTTGTAGATGTTTGGGATGATTCACACAGTAATACGGCTATTCAGCGTATTTTAGATGAAATGGGCATCATTTTAGAAAAAATTCACCTGAATATCATTATCTAAGCGCATTATCTGCCGAACAGGAACTACAGGAATTATTTGAGCGTATTCAGCATCAAGCACATGAAATTGCTTTGATCATTGTGGTGGATTCTGAAATTGATCAAGTATTGATTGATGAAAAATGTTGGATCAATAGCAGCTATCTCCCTGCCGAATTTATTAGTAGTTGGTGTGTTGCAAATACTGCTGTGCAACTAGAACAGCAACGACCTATCAAGGCTTTTAATCTATTTGCCGATCAAGCTCATGTGCAACAAATATTTGAAATATTAAAACTGCGTGAGTTGGCACTAGACCAAGCCGAAGCGCCTTTTGTATTCATGCTTGAAGATGCTACGGATCGTAAAGCAATGAAAAAATGTGAACAGTTTTTCGCAGAAAGTCCTGTCGAGCCGTATCACTATTTATATTGTAAACCCGCTGTCGGAAATACCCTGAACTTAGCCAAACCATTTGGGTTGATGTTGGGAGCATTGCTCCCAAGTCATCAAGCCGCTTTGGTTTATACACAAAATTTACAGGCATGCATCCAAACTTTTTCTGAGATTCCCGCAGAGCGAGCATGTGCAGCATTTGCTGATTAATGAACAACAATAATAAGAGAATTCCATGCATATTATTTTAGCTTATTTGTGGCAGTACATGAGTAATCCTAAAGCGATGATTGCTTTATCTTTATTCATTGCCTTGCTATCCACATATTCAGTGCTACCCCGCAAAATATTTTGGATATTGGTAGTCAGTTATGCGCTGAGTGTCATTGCCTATGTTATTTATTGGCTCATCCAGCGCAAACAGCACGCGGAACAAGGTGAAAAACTTGCCTATGCTATTGAACAAAGCCATCAGGCTGTTTCTACCCAATATAAAGACAAGGCAGAATTACAATCAATTCAACAACAAGTGAAAGAATCAATCCAGTTGATTCGTAAATCTAAACTTGGCGATAAAAAGGGCAATGCTGCCTTATATGAATTGCCCTGGTATATGGTGATTGGTAATCCTGCTGCAGGTAAAAGTTCTGCAATTTATAACTCAGGCTTGAAGTTTCCATTTGAAGAAACTCATCAAAAAATGGTGTCAGCTGGTTTAAGCGGCACCCGAAGTTGTGACTGGTTTTTTTCTACCCAAGGCGTTTTGCTAGATACAGCAGGACGTTATTCGGTGTATGCAGAAGATCATGCGGAATGGCTTGGCTTCTTAAATATTCTTAAAAAAAGCCGAGCCAAAGCCCCTGTAAATGGCTTGATTGTGATCGTGAGTATTGCTGAATTAATCAGTCAAAGCCCCGAACATTCGTTGAAACTTGCTAAAAATTTACGTGCCCGAATTCAGGATTTAACCGAAAGACTGGAAGTTGTGGTTCCTGTGTATTTGGTATTTTCCAAAATGGATTTAATTGCAGGGTTTACCGAGTTTTTCAATTGTTATGCAGCGCAAGAATATAATCAGGCTTGGGGCGCGACTTTGCCTTATGAGCAAAACTCATCGCAGCATGCCGTGACATTGTTCGAGAAACATTACAACATTTTATATGATGGCTTAAAAAGCGTGAGCACCACACATTTAAGTCGCCGTCATGCTCAAAATATTTCGCCGAGTGTCATGACATTTCCATTGGAATTTAAAACTTTAAAGCCAGCATTAAAAAGTTTTATTGGGACTTTATTTGAAGATAATCCGTATCAATTCCAACCTGTTTTTCGAGGTTTTTACTTTACCAGTGCGTTACAGGAAGGCAGCATCGAAAGCCCGATGACAGAAAGTATCGCACAAGAATTTCAACTGCAGCAGATTGCAAGTCCTTTTCAGGACGAAGAAAAAAGTTCGATTGCCCCAAATCATGGCTATTTTTTACAAGGTCTGTTTTCCAATGTGATTTTGCGAGATCAGCATTTGGTGAAACAACATATTAATCCTGCGAAAAAACGTCAGCGTTATATGGCATTTACTGCTGCATTGCTTGGTGTTGGATTGTTGCTCAGTGTTTGGGTATGGTCATATCGCCATAATCAACAACTCATTGCCGATGTTCAGGCAGATTTAGATCAAGTTGTACGTTTGGAAAAAACTTCTGGGCAGGTTTTATCCACGCAATTGGAAAGCTTATTAATTTTACAAGCGCGACTGCAACAGTTGGATGGATTTTCCGAACAACGTCCACTTAAGTTCAGTTTTGGCTTATATCAGGGCAAGCAGTTACGCGAACAGCTCAAAGTTGAATATCTAAAAGGTGTTCAGCAGATTGTATTGTTGCCAACGCAGCAAA
The DNA here is from genome assembly GCF_013420145.1 of Acinetobacter sp. YH12021. Taxonomy (NCBI): domain Bacteria; kingdom Pseudomonadati; phylum Pseudomonadota; class Gammaproteobacteria; order Moraxellales; family Moraxellaceae; genus Acinetobacter; species Acinetobacter sp. YH12021. Next base: position 297,535 of record NZ_VOYT01000001.1, on the reverse strand, counting down.
ATATCGCGCAATATTTACAGCGTGTCCAACAAGATGCGGCAACACTCAAAGCGCATCATATACGTGCAGAAACACAGCAAGTTGCCAAAACTCAACCATATTTAGAGCCTTCCGCGCAAAAACCGCAAGATGCTTATAATGCTTTAAAAGCTTATTTAATGCTGACAAACCCTGAATATCGGGAGAACAGTCATTTAAGTGATCAGATTTCACGTTTTTGGCGCACTTGGTTGGATGCTCATCTTGGGGAAATGCCACGTACTGACATGATTCAGCAGGCAGAAAAAATCCTGTCTTATGCCATGACACTCGCTCATCAGGACGATTTTCCTGTACTGGAAAGTGATGCACAAATGGTCGATCAAACTCGTCAAGTGCTGTTGTCGGTCATTCAGGGAATGCCTGCACGAGATCGGGTATATAACGAAATAAAAATGCGTGCAGCAGTACGTTTTCCTGCGCTAACAGTCAGTCAAATTGTGGGGGAGCAACACAGTCGCATTGTTTTAGGCAGTCATGCTTTGCCTGGCATTTTTACGCAGCAGGCGTGGAGTGAATATGTCGAACAAGCAATTGATCAGGCAGCCAATCAGCCAACGGACAGCAAAGATTGGGTACTCAATAGCCGTCAGTCAGATGATCTGACTTTTTCAGGAAGTCCTGAACAAATCCGTAAACAATTGCTGAGTTTGTATCAGCAAGAATATGTAAGTGAATGGAAGAAATTCCTAAATGGTATTCACTATGCCAAAACAGATCAGTTCAGCCAGCAAGTGAAACAGCTTGATTTGTTGGGAGAGCCGCAAAACTCGCCAATTCGCAAGTTATTGCAACGTATTGCAGTGGAAACCAATTGGGATAATCCAATTGTGCAAGCTGAACTTGCTGTGCCTGAACAAGGATTTATGGCGTGGTTTAAAGACAAAGTGCTGCGTCAATCTAATGACAAAGCTGCAGCGCAGGCAGCTCTAAAAGCGCAAGGTGCGATTTCTCAAGAATACCAAATGTTTTATCAACTGCTGCGTAAACGTGACGATTTACAGGATCAATCTCTGTTTGATGTGTATATGAACAACCTTGCACAGGTGCGCAGCAAGTTAAATGATCTTCAAACGGCAGGGGAAATTGGAGCAAGTGCAATGGCATTGTTCAAACAAACCATCCATGATCAAAACTCGGTCTTTAATACAACGCAAAAATATGTCGATGAAAAAATGATGGTGGGTTTAAAAGAGGCTGACCAACAATTATTACAAAAACTATTGATGACACCGCTAACTCAATCTTTTGCAAGTTTAATTGTACCGACACAAGATGAAATTAATAAATTATGGCGTATTCAAGCCTATCAACCGTTTGCAACACATTTAGGTCAGAAATATCCATTTCATTCAGGGGGGACTTTACAGGCAACCAGTCAGGAAATGGGACAAATTTTTGGTGAAACAGGAAGTATTGCTGGCTTTGTCAAAGACACTTTAGATCCGTTGTTGATTCGTCGTGGTTATGTCTTAACTTCAAAAACATGGAAAGATTTAGGCTTAAATTTAAATCCTCAGTTTGTGATGGCATTTCCGCAATATGTTGCGCCAATTCATGGTATGGCAACAGGACGTTTAGATCAGCCTGCAACATCTGCTGTTTCAAATCAATCCAATTTCCAATTTTATCCATTACAGCACCCACAATTTTTATCGTATAGCATCGATATTGATGGTCAGCGGATGCAGTTTGAAAATGGAATTCAACAATGGGTCAACTTTGTGTGGCCCAATCCAGGCGCAATTCCCGGCGTGCGTATTAGTGCAGTCGATTTAAACGGTCAGTCGCATACTATTTTTGAAGCACCGGGCGAATATGGCATTAACCGTTTAATTGATGCTGCACAGCGCAAAGAGCAAAACGGTCACTTTGAAATGACTTGGGTCAGTAAAACGGAACCATCTTTATCTTTAAAAGTGAATTTCCGACTCATTAGCGGACATAGCTCGGGCAATATTGGTTCAAGTCGTGGTTATGTGGGGTTGCAGTTGGTCGATCAAGTCACCACGACCAAAGCACTTCTTGTGGTTGCTGCACAAACGACAGCAATGAGTCCCGCACAAACAGCGGCTACGCAGTCTAAAACTACAATGTCTGCACAAGTGGGAGGCGTTCCGCAATGATCAAGAGAAATAACACTTGGCAAAAGGTGTGGTGGGTATGCAAGCAGTAAAAACCGTACCTTTATATTATGGAAAAATACCTGCCCGTGGTGATTTTATAAAGTCTAAAGGGCAATCGGAACTCATTCAGCAGCTCGATCAGTGGATTAGTAATGCACTGGAACATGCCATGCAGAGCGCAGATTTTAAACAGCGTTATGCAACTTTGCCTGCTTTAGATTTTTTGATTGCCCATCCAGCAGAACCAATGTTTTTAGCTGTTAATTTAAAGGCGAGCCAAGATAGCTCGGGGCGGGCATTTCCAATGCTACTGGGGCAGTTGTTTGAGGTCGAACAGCCGAGTCAAAAGTTATTATTTGTGCCGTTTTTTTACAAAGCTATTTGGACTGATTTATTGCAACGCAATCAGGTCTTAAGCAATATCCGTGATCCCAATATGTCATTTGAACTGTTGAATCAATTGCCGAATAGGGTTCAACTTTTGAGTGCAGAAGAATACCAAGACTTTTATGAAAAACACAGCACGCATTCATTGGCACAATTAATGAAAATCAGTGTCAATGACTTGGCTCAGAGTATGATTGGGTTGGGACTTTTACTGCAACCCGTCCTCAAAAATGGCACTCGTCGTTTAAACAAAGTGATGATTTTACCGCTGAATCATCCGCGATATTGCTTTGAAATCGCAGCATTTTGGATGGGCATGATCGGGCGGTTTTTAGGCGCGCATCATACTGAAATTTTGCTGGGGATACTACATTTTGAGGCACCCATTTTGATCATTGATTTTCAGGGGGCTGATGTCATGACGCTGCGCGATCTATTTATTCAAAATATGCAGGGTGAACATTGGGTTTCTTTAATTCAAGCCACTTGGATTGATGCTTATTTAGAACAAAATGCAGGTCTTGCAACATTGGAACAATTACTTTGTCAGCGGCAGTTAAATCTTAACCAAGCCTTGAAGCTGTTTAGGCAAACTTTTTTAGATAAATAAATATGAAAAATAATCAAAAACGTATTCGCGTAAGTCTATTTATTGGCTTGTGTTTTTTAGTCCAAAGTCATTTGATCTATGCAGCGCCCATTGTTATAGAAGGTGTGGTGCCAAACGAAGCAAGTAAACAAGCCATTTTGGCGAAAATGCAAGCTGTGTATGGTGAATCGCAGGTGTTAGATAAAATTCAAGTCCGTGCAGTTGCTGCACCGAATGGTTGGGATGATTCAGTCACTCGTATGATTACAGCAGAGTTAAAAAAGATTTCTCAAGGGCAGTTACGTGTGAAAGGGACTCAAGTTGATTTGAAAGGAAAAGTGAATGCTGCTCATCAAATTCAAGCCACGACAGCAAATTTTCAGGCTTTGGTACAGCAGCCTTATCGTTTGAACACACAGCTTTCGGAGAGTCAGTATGAACAAAAAATGCTGGATGCTGCGCTCAAAAATAGGATTGTTGAGTTTGAATCGGGCAGTGCAATTTTGACTGACGTAGGGCAAAAAATTCTGGATGAAATGGCTGTGGCATTGAAGCAAGTTGGCACCAAAAAAGTGAAAATTGTTGGACATACAGACAGTTCGGGCGATGCGCATAAAAATATAGTGTTAAGCCAATCACGTGCAGGCGCGGTAAAAAATTATTTGATCGATAAAGGTATTGCGATAACGCATTTAAGCACCGAAGGTCAAGGTTCTAATCAGCCTGTCGCAGACAATACAACGCCACAAGGACGTAAGAAAAATCGACGTATTGAATTTGAGGTGCTTTGATTAGTTGATATTGAGCAAGGCGGAAGATGATCGCCATGTCCTGATCTTTAGAGCATCTGTGTGTAAACAGATGGCATAGAAAATAAAAACAGCATCAATCATTCAGTAATTTCCACAGTGAGAGTGCTTTGTGCAATTTAAAGCACGAATCTTGAATACATTGATCTGAAATAGAGGCTTTAAATCAACATTCGGAAGTTTTACTGCCGAAACGCGCCAAGAAAACCATTTTCCATCTAGCTGATTATGGCATTTCACAGTAGAATATGCGCTCTCTTCAAGTCACATTGTGGCATGGTCCAAAAGATCAGCCCGTGGAGCCAAAATCAGCATGTTTATCGTTGCCGGTGCACCTGCACATTCATCTTTTAAGAAAACTCAACTCTTAAACCGTTTAGCGTCAATGAGTTCTGTTCAATCTTTCGATAGCCAATGGGTTTATTTATTTGACCAAGCGCTCGACGAGCAACAACAGCAATCTGCTTTACAGCTTTTAAACGATGGTGCATCTTTTGAATTACGCCAAGCTGCAAGTGATGAAGTTCAAATTTTAGTGACACCACGTGTGGGCACAATTTCTCCTTGGTCATCAAAAGCAACCGATATTTTTGCCAACTGTAATACGCCTGTACACCGCCTAGAACGCGGTGTTTTGTTTACCTTAAAAGGTATTACAGACGTTTCAAACGAAGTAAAACAAGTATTGCATGACCGCATGACCGAAAGTGTGTTTAACCACATTAACGATGCTGCAGCGTTATTTGTTGAAACTGAACCAAAACCTTTAAATAGCATTGATATTTTGGGTGAAGGCAAAGCGGCATTGGTAAAAGCCAACAGTGAGTTTGGTTTTGCCTTGTCTGATGAAGAAATTGATTATTTAACCGAAGCATTTATCAAGTTAGGCCGTAATCCGCATGACATTGAATTGATGATGTTTGCACAAGCCAACTCTGAGCACTGCCGTCACAAAATCTTTGGTTCTGAATGGACAATTGATGGCGAAGTACAGCCATTGTCATTGTTCCAAATGATCAAAAATACTTATAAAGAATCACCAACAGATGTATTGTCGGCTTATAAAGACAACGCTTCGGTGATTGTTGGTTTTGACACGCAGCGTTTCTATCCGAAAAAAGATGCTGCAACAGGTCACTACGTTTATAAATATAAGAGCCAAGCTGCCCACATTCTAATGAAAGTGGAAACGCACAACCACCCAACTGCAATTGCACCATTTGCAGGTGCTGCGACAGGTTCGGGTGGTGAAATCCGTGATGAAGGCGCGACAGGTCGTGGTGGTAAACCAAAAGCAGGTTTAACAGGCTTTACAGTATCGAATTTAAATATTCCTGGTTTTGAACAGCCTTGGGAAGAAAACTATGGCAAGCCTTCACGTATGGCATCGCCATTACAAATTATGATTGAAGGCCCATTGGGCGGTGCAGCGTTTAACAACGAATTTGGTCGTCCTGCGTTAAATGGTTACTTCCGTACTTTCGAGCAAAACGTGAATGGTGAAGTAAAAGGCTTCCATAAACCAATCATGATTGCAGGTGGTTACGGCAACATTCGTCCAGACCATGTCGAAAAAGACCCAATCCAGCCAGGCGATTTATTAATCGTTTTAGGCGGCCCTGCGATGTTGATTGGTTTGGGCGGTGGTGCTGCATCTTCTGTAGATAGCGGAACCATGGGTGAAAACCTTGACTTCGCTTCAGTACAACGTGAAAACCCAGAAATGGAACGCCGTTGCCAAGAAGTGATTGATACGTGCTGGCGTTTGGAAGATGCCAACCCAATCGTATCGGTGCATGATGTCGGTGCAGGTGGTATTTCTAACGCAATGCCTGAGTTGGTAAATGATCACGAACTAGGTGCAGTGCTTGATTTGCGTAAGATTCCATCTTTAGAACCGGGCATGTCACCAATGGAAATTTGGTCAAACGAAGCGCAAGAGCGTTATGTATTGGCGATTCGTCCAAGCTCTTTAGAATTATTTGAATCAATCTGTGCGCGTGAGCGTTGTCCGTTTGCGGTATTGGGTGAAGCGACAGAAGCGCGTCATTTAACGGTTGAAGATCCTTTGTTCAATAACAAAGCTGTAGATATGCCAATGCAGGTCATGTTAGGCGGTACGCCACGCATGAGCCGTTCTTATGAAAGCATTGAACGTCAAGGTGATGATTTTGATGTAGCTCAAGTTATTGATCTGAAAGATGCGATTTACCGTGTGATTAAGAATCCAACTGTTGCTTCTAAATCATTCCTAATCACTATTGGTGACCGTTCAATTACAGGTATGGTTGCACGTGATCAGTTGGTTGGCCCATGGCAGGTGCCTGTTGCAGATGCAGCAGTAACCACTACCAGCTTGCAAGGCTTTACAGGTGAAGCAATGGCGATGGGTGAACGTCCACCTGTAGCTTTATTAAACCCTGCAGCATCTGCGCGTTTGGCAGTGGCAGAATCTATTTCCAATATCATGTCAGCCAAAATTGACCAGATCAGCGACATTAAATTATCTGCAAACTGGATGGCAGCAGCAGGTCAAAAAGGCGAAGACCAAGCTTTGTTTGAAGGTGTAAAAGCCATTGGTATGGAAATGTGTCCTGCGCTAGGAATTGCAATTCCAGTAGGTAAAGACTCATTGTCTATGCGTACCACTTGGAATGACGAAGGTGTTGATAAATCTGTAACTTCACCAATGTCAGGTGTAATTACTGCATTTGCACCAGTGACCGATGTACGTAAAACACTAACCCCTGAATTGAAAAATACCGATTCAGTATTGGTACGTATTGACTTGTCTAAAGGTCAGTTCCGTTTAGGCGGTTCAATTTTAGCGCAAGTCTATAAAGCTATTGGTTCAGTAACACCAGATGTCGATAACTTTGACGAATTCAAAGCATTCTTTGCTTTGGTACAAGACTGGAATAACCGTGGCTTGATTCAAGCTTATCACGACATTGGTGATGGTGGTTTATTGGCAACTGTAACAGAAATGATGTTCGCTTCACGTTTAGGTGTGGCGTTAGAAGATCGATCTGTTGCGGCATTGTTTGCTGAAGAAATTGGTGCAGTACTACAAATCTCTAAAGCAGACTGGGCTAACTTAGCTGCTGAAGTTGCTGCATCTACTTTGAAAGATGCGATTTCGGTAGTCGGTACAGTTAATAGCACAGACCAACTTGCTGTAAATGGCTTGGTGCTTGAACGTGCCGATTTGCAAGCGGCTTGGAGTGAAGTATCACACCAAATCCAGCGTTTACGTGACAACTCAGAAACTGCTGATCAAGAATTTGCTTTGATCACAGACAAAAACCACAAAGGCTTAATTGCTCAACCGACATTTGACTTAAATGAGCCAGTTGAAGCGCCATACATCAACACACGTCGTCCTAACATGGTGATTTTACGTGAACAAGGCGTAAACGGTCATGTAGAAATGGCGGCAGCATTTGACAAAGTCGGCTTTAACACCGTTGACGTACACATGAGTGACTTGCTTGCAGGGCGTGTCGATTTAGACGACTTTGAAGGCTTAGTGGCGTGTGGTGGTTTCTCTTACGGTGACGTATTAGGTGCTGGCGGTGGCTGGGCGAAGTCAGTCTTGTTCAACCCGAAATTACGCGACCAGTTTGAGAAATTCTTTAACCGTCAAGAAACGTTCTCACTGGGTATCTGTAACGGTTGTCAAATGTTGTCACAATTAGCACCACTCATTCCAGGTGCAGAAGCGTGGCCACGTTTCCATCGCAATACTTCAGAAGTGTTTGAAGCGCGTAGCGTTAACGTCCGTGTGGAAAAATCAAACTCTGTATTATTGCAAGATATGGAAGGCTCGATTTTACCAATCGCAGTGGCACATGGTGAAGGTCGCGTCGTTGCACCAGAAGCTAATTTGGCAGCCTTGAACGCAGGCAACCAAGTGATTTTACGTTATGTCGATAGCCACGGAAATGCGACTCAACATTATCCAATGAACCCGAATGGTTCGCCAGAAGGTATTTCAGGCGTAACTTCAAAAGATGGTCGTGCAACAATTATGATGCCGCACCCTGAACGTAATTTCCGTGCGCTTCAACATTCTTGGAAACCTGAAGAATGGACTGAAGATGGTGCATGGTTACGTATGTTCCGCAATGCGCGTAAATTTATTGGTTAAGATTTAACTCGCTTAATCTATAGCAGTCAGCCACCTTCGGGTGGCTGATTTTTTTGCTGTGAATATGCAACTTTTATATAGACGTGCATGTTTCCACCTAAATGAATCGTCGGCTTGCTGTTCAACAATTCTGCATTAATCTCAACAATCATAGTCATCCTAGACAACTCAAGCTATCATAAACAAGCAAACACACATGGGATGGCGTTATGAAAATCATTGCAGATGAAAATCTGGCATATACCGATTATTTCTTTGCAGATTTGGCAGAAATAGAGCACAAGGCTGGACGCCGTCTAACGCATCAAGATGTGCAAGATGCTGATGCGCTGCTAGTTCGTTCCGTCACCCAAGTGAATGCAGCATTGATTCAACAGACCGCGCTTCAGTTTATTGGCAGCGCGACCATTGGCACAGACCACCTTGATATCCCAGCCATCGAGCAGCAGGGCATTGCATGGTCAAATGCGGCAGGTTGTAATGCGCAGGCGGTGAGTGAGTATGTGATTACCGCATTGCTTCATCTCGAGCCTGAATTACTACATGCCAATCAAAACTTTAAACTTGGCATTATTGGACTGGGCAATGTCGGCTCGCGCTTGGTCAAAATGGCACAATTATTAGGTTGGGATGTCATCGCATACGATCCATTTGTGCAGTTGCCCAATGTGCAGCAATGTGACTTAGATGCACTATTACAACAGGCAGATGCAATTTCCATTCATGTGCCATTAACAGAAACTGGTGAACATCCTACTCATCATTTAATTAATGCAGCGCGTTTGGCATGTATGAAGCCTCAAGCCATTCTGATTAATTCAGCGCGTGGGCCAGTGGTAGAAGAAGCGGCTTTAATGCAGGATATTCAACATACTCAGCGTTTAGTGGTATTAGATGTTTTTGAATATGAACCTGAAATCTCTGCAGAATTATTAGATTTGCTTGCTTTGGCAACCCCGCATATTGCAGGGTATAGCCTAGAAGGCAAGGCACGCGGCACACAAATGATTTATCAGGCTTTTTGTGAAAATTTTGGTTTAGATGCCACAAAACAATTTGAAACTCAATTGCCAAGCTGCGCGCAATATTTCAAAACCCAAGATTTGAAAAATAGTCTGCATGCACATTTAAGTCAAATTTATGATATTGCACAGGATGATGCCAATTTACGTGCCTGTGTCAAAGCGGGCAAAGTTGAGCAGCAGGCTTTTGATCATTTAAGAAAAACCTATCCTCTGCGTCGTGAATGGGCAGCACACGGAGGCCCGCAAGCATGAGTTCAAATCTCCAATATCAACCAACTTGCGACTTAAACAGCATGCGCGCACGTGCACAATTGTATGCACAAATACGCCAGTTTTTTGCGGAACGTGAAGTACTTGAAGTTGAAACGCCAATTTTGTCACAGGCAGGAGTGACAGATGTGCATTTGGCTTCAGTGCAAGCACAGCGCCATGTGCGGGGCAAATTGCATACGCACTATTTACAGACCTCACCTGAATTTGCCATGAAGCGTTTATTGGCCAGTGGTAGTGGTGCTATTTATCAAATTTGCAAAGTCTTTCGTGATGATGAGCATGGACGTAAACACAACAGCGAATTTACCATGTTGGAATGGTATCGTCCCGAATTTAGCCTGAAAGAGCTTATGTTTGAGGTGACAGATTTACTTAATCTGACGTTAAAACAACGCTTTGGCGAAGTACGTCCAACAGTGTTGAGTTATAAACACGCATTTATGGATCGTTTGGATTTAAATCCTTTACAGGCAAGTCTGCAACAATTGAAAGACTGCTGTCATCGTGTGGGTTTGCATCTGGATTTGGGTGATGACCGTCTAGGCTACATCGACCTATTGTTTTCACATTTTGTAGAACCAAGTTTGGGCTTTGATGCTCCTGTATTTTTAACCGATTTTCCACCTGAATTAGCATCTTTGGCTAAAACCAGAACAGATGATGATGGGGAATTGGTCGCAGCCCGTTTTGAGCTATATATCGAAGGTTTAGAGCTTGCCAATGCCTATGATGAATTGATTGATGCTACTGTGCTGCGTTCTCGTTTTGAAGCCGATAATGCAGAACGCGCACAACTTGGTTTACATGTGATGCCAATTGATGAATATTTATTGGCTGCGTTGCCGAACATGCCTGAATGTTCAGGTATCGCCTTGGGCATAGATCGCTTATTGATGATTGCAACTGAGCAGATGCGTTTAGAGCAAGTGATTAGCTTTCCTGCGCAGCTTGCCTAAAAGCAAAAGACAGTTTCTTATTTCAAGAAGGATTTATTTGAGCTAAAAAGCCGTAGCTTCTATATTTTAGAAGATTACGGCTTTTCGATCAGAAATTTAGGCTGACTTAAATAGGTTAAGAATGATAGATCAAAGAACGCATGTAATGACGTTCTATAGACTTAAATAGCCTAAGCAGTAGCAGCCAAGTGACGTGCCTTTAATTGCTCAATCGCTTTAATGCGTCGTTCAATCAGCATTTCACCAATATCGGGGCCTTGGACATCGGCAGGTAAGTCTTGCGCCTTAATGCTGCGTACCACTTGAATCGCTTCCAAAATATAGCTCGCTTGCGGATAGTCACGATCTTCCAAACCTAAACGCCCACGAGAGTCACATTCACAGGCTTGTACAAAGGCTTCTACACGCTCAGGACGACGCAAGACATCCAAACGCTGTAATAAGCGCCATAACGTGCCAGGCTTTAAGCTCAATGCTTGGTGGCATTTTAAATGCTCTTTACATACAGCAAGTGCAAGTTGTTTGGTATTGGTCGGTACGCGCAGGCGTTCACACACTTCCGTTACAGGTCGAATCCCACGTTCTTCATGCATAATGTGCCGTGGTAATTCATCGGCAGGGGTCAAGGCCTTGCCTAAATCATGCAATAACACTGCAAAGCGTACATCGAGTGAGTAATTGGCACGACAGGCTTGTTGTAGTGACATCATGGTGTGCACACCACTGTCAATTTCAGGGTGATATTCAGGACGCTGTGGAATACCGAATAAAGCATCTAATTCAGGAAATAAAACTTTTAAAGCACCACAGGCACGCAATGTTTCAAAATAAACATCGGCACGTGCTTCCATTAAGGCACGTGAAGTTTCTTTCCATACGCGTTCAGGTGTCAGCGCATGTAACTCACCAGATTCTGCCAACTCTTGCATTAATAACAAGGTTTCAGGTGCAACCACAAAGCCTAAAGCATGATAACGTGCTGCAAAACGAGCAATACGCAGCACCCGTAACGGGTCTTCTACAAAAGCATTGGAAACATGGCGCAGCACTTTATTGCACAGATCTTGCTGTCCACCGTAAGGGTCGTAGACATTGCCATCACTATCCATTGCCATGGCGTTAATGGTTAAGTCACGGCGGATTAAATCTTCTTCTAAGGTCACGCTTGGGTCGGTATGAAATTCAAAACCGTGATAACCGTGTCCAGATTTGCGCTCAGTGCGAGCAAGTGCATATTCATCTTTGGTTTCAGGATGAAGAAAAACAGGGAAGTCTTTGCCCACAGGTTGAAAGCCTTGAGCCAAAAGTTGTTCGGGCGTTGCGCCAACGACAACATAATCTTTTTCGTGATAGGGATGCCCGAGTAAGTGATCTCGAACTGCACCGCCTACTAAATAAACTTGCATGAAAAAACCTCTATTCTTCAAGCAATCATGCTACAGAATAGAGGTTTTCTCAAGTCTATAATTCTGAGTCAGTCACTCAGAAATATAGGTTTATGCTTTAACTTGTGCTGTTTGTTGAATTTCAGCAACAGTGAGGGCAGTCATATTCACAACACGACGTGTCGTAGCAGTTGGCGTCAAAATATGTACAGGTTTTGCTGCACCTAACAAGATAGGGCCAATCGTAACATTGTTACCTGAAGTCGATTTCAACAAGTTAAATGAAATATTGGCAGCATCTAAGTTCGGCATAATCAACAAGTTTGCAGAACCTTTGAAGCGTGAGTTCGGGAAAGCAAAATGACGGATATTTTCGTCTAATGCTGCATCACCGTGCATTTCACCTTCAACTTCAAGCTCAGGTGCAATCTCACTCAAGATTTCAAAGACTTTACGCATTTTTTGTGCGCTAGAGTCTTGTTGGTCAGAACCAAAACTTGAGTGAGAAAGTAGAGCAACGCGTGGTGTCATACCAAAACGGCGTACTTCTTCAGCCGCTAAAAGTGTCATTTCAGCCAACTGTTCAGCAGTTGGGTTTGTGTTGACATAAGTGTCGGCAATGAACAAGTTGCGATCTTCAAGCATCAATGCGTTAAGGGTAAAGAAGTTAGTACGACCTTCTTTTAGACCAATCACATTTTTTACGAAATCAAGGTGAATATCGTAGCTAGAATAAGTACCACATAACATACCATCGGCTAAACCATGTTTCACTAACATTGCTGCAATGAGGGTAGAGCGACGACGTGCTTCACGCTGCGCGTATTCAGGTGTAACGCCTTTACGCTGCATGATGGTGTAGTAATCATCTGCAAATTTTTCGTAGTTCGGGTTTTTTTCCTGATCTACAATTTCCATATTCACGCCATGTTCCAGACGTAAACCTAGCTTTTTAATGTTCGCTTCAATCACTGAGGTACGACCTACAAGGATTGGTTTAGCCAAGCCTTCATCCACTGCAATTTGTACTGCACGAAGTACGCGTAAGTCTTCACCTTCTGCATAAGCAATACGCTTAGGGTCAGTTTTTGCTTGAGCAAAAATAGGCTTCATCATAAATGCCGAGTTATATACAAACTCAGACAAACGCTGACGGTATGCAGAGAAGTCTTGAATTGGACGACTTGCTACACCTGAATCCATTGCCGCTTGAGCAACTGCAGGTGCAATTTCAAGAATTAAACGCTGATCAAGTGGACGTGGAATTAAATAGTCACGACCGAATGATGCAGATTTTTCACCATAAGTCGCAGCATCTGCTTCAATGTGTGCCATGCGTGCAATTGCGTGTACACAAGCAATTTTCATTTCTTCGTTGATGGTAGTTGCGCCAACGTCTAATGCACCACGGAAAATATACGGGAAGCAAAGTGCGTTGTTAACTTGGTTCGGGTAGTCCGAACGACCAGTTGCCATAATCACATCTGGACGTACTTCATGCGCATGTTCAGGTAAGATTTCTGGGTCTGGGTTAGCCAAAGCAAAGATAATTGGATTTTCAGCCATTTCTTTGACCATAGCTTTGGTCAAGATACCCGCTGCAGAAAGACCAAGGAACATATCCGCACCGCTAATTACATCAGCAAGTTGCGTTCCTTCAATGTCTTGCATATAGCGTTTTTTCGAGTCATCCAAACCTTCACGTTTGGTGGTGATTAGACCACGCGAATCCGCAACAATGATATTTTCTTTTTTCGCGCCCAATGCACATAACAGGTCTAAACAAGACAGTGCGGCTGCACCTGCACCTGAAGCAACGATTTTGATTTCTTCAATTTTCTTGCCGTTAAGTAACAAGGCATTGAGTAGGGCAGAACCTACAATGATTGACGTACCGTGTTGGTCATCGTGGAACACAGGAATATTCATGCGTTCACGAAGTTTTTGCTCAATGTAGAAACATTCTGGTGCCTTGATGTCTTCAAGGTTAATACCACCAAAAGTTGGTTCTAGTGCTGCAACAATATCTACAATTTTGTCTGGATCATTTTCAGCAATTTCGATGTCAAATACATCGACACCAGCAAACTTTTTAAAGAGTACGCCTTTACCTTCCATCACAGGTTTAGACGCCAAAGGACCGATATTACCTAAACCTAATACTGCTGTACCGTTACTAACGACAGCAACCAAGTTACCGCGAGCGGTATAAAGTGCAGCTGTTGAAGGATCACGTTCAATCTCTAAACATGGTGCTGCGACACCTGGTGAGTAAGCGAGCGCTAAGTCACGTTGGTTGACCAGCTGCTTACTTGGAGTAACGCTGATTTTTCCTGGTGTTGGAAATTCGTGATAGTAAAGTGCCTGCTGTTTTAATGATTGATCGTCCATCTGAATCTCGTGTGTGACAAGTTGGCCAGCGATGCTGGTGGTTTTTTTATGAATCTTATCGAATATACCATTACTTGCCCCCTTAGCACAGACGTCACTGTTTATTTTTAGAACAAACTTAGAGCTTTTGGGTCTAGTTTCAGATTAAGGAGCGATAAGCGCGCGATACTAAATTGGCTTTTAGAAATTGGGTCGCTTCACTTTCAGGCAAAGGCCTAGAGAATAAATACCCCTGCGCAATATCACAATTTAAATTCTGCAAATATTGCAGTTGTTGCTCAGTTTCAATCCCTTCAGCCACCACACTCATGCCCATGGCTTTGCCCATAGCAATCATGGCACTAACAATGGCTTCTTGTTTGGTGTTTCCAATTTTAGAAACAAAGCTACGGTCTATTTTTAAACTGTCAATTGGGAAGTCTGTTAAGTAAGAAAGTGAAGAATAGCCTGTACCAAAATCATCTAAGGCGATATGAATATCACGTTGTTTAATTTCATCTAATAAAGACTTCACGGTTGTGGAGTTTTCCACTAAAGAGGATTCGGTAATTTCTAATTCTAAGCTTGCACCTGAAATTTGATAGGTATTAATCGCATCATCTAAATCTTGCAGCAATTGACCACGTTGCAGTTGTTGTGCAACTACATTAACCGATACTTGGATATGATCAAAACCTAACAGATTCCATTCACGAATTTGCTTGGCAGTTTGTTGAATTACAACCCGACCAATATCGGAAATTAAACTGGTTTGTTCTGCAATAGGAATAAATAGGTTGGGTGGAATAATGCCTTTGGTTGGATGCTGCCAGCGCACCAATGCTTCAAACCCGATCACCTGATAATTATGGAAATCAATTTTAGGTTGATAATATACAATTAATTCATCATTTTTAATGGCTTGGCGTAAGTCACGCTCTAAATGTACATCCTGCTCTAGCAGTTTGGTGTTGTCTAAAGTGTAATATTTAATGGTATTGCCACCTAAACGCTTAGCCTCAGACAAGGCTTGTTCAGCACAATTATTTAGATAATCCAACTGGCGTCCATGTTCAGGATAGAGGGAAACCCCCATCGATAGGGTAATAATATGTTCTTGTCCCTGTACATTAAACGGCAAATTAAAGGCTTTGGTGATACGTTCACAGTGCTCTTCGATTGAAGGGCGAATATGAGAAATTTCATAAACAATTGCAAAATCATCGCCATTTAAGTGTGCAACAAACAGCGCTTCGGCATTGGTGATACGTAAACGCTGCGCCACTTGGCGGAGTAATTCATCGCCACCATTATTGCTTAAATATTCGTTTAAAGGTCTGAAACGGTCAATATTGAGTCGAATGACCGCCAATTGCTGCAATGAATCTTGCTGTGAAATAAGATATTGATGTAGTTGATAATTATAATAAAAACGATTGGGGAGATCGGTCAGCGCATCATAATTTTCTAAATAGGATAAACGCTGTTCTTGTAGTTTATGTTCGGTTAAATCAGACACAATTCCTATATAATTAATAATACGGTTTTGCTCATCTTTGACTGCATTGATATGCAAACGAACTTCTAATTCTTTTCCTGAGCGGAATTTTATATTCCTTTCAGTATGATATTCACCCTTGCTGAGTAATTGTTGAACAATTTCCTCTTGTGTCATGCGTGGATTTGCTTTGTTGGATTTGACTAAATCAAACAGATATTTACCTATAATATGGTCACGTTGAAATCCACTCATTTGTGCATAGAATGGATTGCTTTCAATATAGCGCAGGTTTTCATCTAAAATAAAAATACCTTCAGCCGCTTGTTCAAGTACGCTAGCAGTGAGTTTTAAGCGTTCTTGTGCAATCCGTTCTTGGTGAATGTCACGGCGAACCCCGACCATGCGTAAAGGTTTATTGGTGACAGGATCACGCTCAATTACTCGCCCAATATCATGCACCCAATACCATTGACCTGAATTATGTTGTATGCGATATGTGGCTTGATAGCGTTCTGTCTGACCACGTAAATGCTCTTTCATGGTTTGATGAAGGTGTGCAATATCATCACGGTGAATTAATTGCTGTAATTTATTCCGATGCTTTTTGGAATTTTTTAAACGAGTTTGCTGTGAGCCAGTGCCAAAGACAATCCTTCTTTCTCGGATATTCCAGTCCCACGCTTTAATACCTGCGGCTTCATGTGCCAAAATTAAACTATGTTGTTGTTTAATTAAGTCTAGATGGGTTTGTTCTAAGTCAAAGGTACGTTCTCTAATTTTTTGTTCCAGCATTTGATTGTTAAATTGCAGTTGCAATTCAATATCTTTAGATTTGTTCATTTCCACTTGCAATTGTTGGCGGAGTTGATCTGTCCAGTCAACTTGTTGCTCTGCGGCTTTTTTGAGTTGGTCGTTTTTAAAATTGACGCTCGATAAACGACGATGCATGTGCATTGAAGTATTGGCACAAATCAGTAAGGTAATTAAGGCAAAATTTGTCGCGAGAAAAAAGAAGGCGGAAGTTTCGGAGTGAACTAAAAACTGTGCGGCAATATAGGGTGTAATCACTGGAATGAATACCCAGCAAAAATAACTCAAGCGCTGCGTTAAAAAGGTGAGGGCAAAGGTTTGACTCACAATAATTAATAAGGCCGCTAAAATAATCGCTTCATAGTTGCTCAGTTCAGGGTTTTGCTGAGGTAAAAAGTAATACAGTAAACTTACCCCAACCGCGATTGCTGTTCCGATCAAGAAACACACCAATTTTAACCAACGATGTGCTTGTTGGAGTTGATATTGTCCCGCTTTAAAGTGAACTGCTGTGAGCAGTAAACACGAACCAATGGTCAGTTCAGTGAGAATAAACCAGATATTGAGGTAGGGTGATGAATGTGAGAAAGAAATTTGATAAATAAAAAACACATACAGACAAACAATCAGGATGCTGACCAAAAAGAATCGAATAAGCCGAATGGTATTGGTGATTTGCGCAGCATCTAAGTACTGCTGCAACAATTCATCTTGAGCGTCTGACATACTTCCCCAAAATCTAGTTAAATGATTCCATCATTTATATTTTTAAATAACATCACGTTCATGCATAAAATATTGCTGTTTTGTGTTTAAATTTTATGCAAATTTTTTAATATATTGTTCGAGATTAATCCTGTACTTTATAAATTGCAATGTTATTGGCAATCGATTTCTGTAAAAACGGATAAATTAATCAGCCAAGCGATAATTTAAGAGAGCTAAAGCAACCACAGGTGCGGTTTCAGTGCGTAATACCCGAGTACCAATACACCAGTTTTGAAAGCCAACCGCATTGGCAGCGCTAATTTCTGTTTCGCTTAAACCACCTTCAGGCCCAATTAATAAAGCCAAATCTTTACTGGCATTGTTTAGTACATCTACTTGATCTTTATTCGGTGCTAACACTAGTTTGGTGGCAGGAAGGTCGCTATTCAGCCAGTCCTCTAAACGTAGTGGGGCTAAAATTTTCGGTACGATATTCATGCCACATTGTTCACAGGCTGTAATGGCAATGCCTTGCCAATGATCTAATTTTTTTTGATCGCGGTCATATTTTAAGCGCATTTCACAGCGTTCAGAGGTGAGCAACTGAATGTTAGTTACGCCAAGCTCTACCGCTTTTTGAATCGCATAATCCATACGATCGCCTTTGCTCATTACTTGTCCTAATAAGGCGCTAAAGCTTGGGATGCGATTGTCTGGATTAAAACTTTTAATCTGCACTTGCGCTGTTTTTTTGGTAACTTCAACCAGTTCCACTTCATATTCACCACCTTGCCCATTGAACAAGGTGGCGGTTTCACCGACTTGTGCGCGTAGTACTTTCACCCAGTGATGAAATACTGTTTCAGTCAGTTCAACTTGTGTATCTACTGCTAATTCAGCCTCAATATAAAAACGGGGCATAGGGATTACTCGTTCAAGTCAATAAATATGAAAAATACAGCTTAAGCCAAACCAAGATCTGTCACTAATTGACGAGTCGGTTCGGTGTTGTTCATGGTGTAAAAATGCAAACTTGGTGCACCACCTGCAATCAGGCGTTCGCACAGTTTAATAATCACTTCATGACCAAAGGCTTTGATTGAAGCTGTGTCATCACCATAGGTTGCTAATTGCTTACGAATCCAGCGTGGAATTTCTGCACCTGTACCATCTGCAAAGCGAATTAAATTGCTGGCATTGGTAATCGGCATAATGCCAGGCGCAACAGGAATATTCACACCTTGCTTTTGAATACGTTCTACAAAGTAAAAGTACGCATCTGGATTAAAAAAGAACTGGGTGATGGCAGCATTGGCACCAGCATTTACTTTGGTGACAAAGTTTTTAATGTCTTGATCAAAGTGGTCTGCTTGTGGATGCATTTCAGGATAAGCCGCAACTTCAATGTGAAAATGATCACCTGAATGTTCACGAATAAAACGCACCAAGTCAGACGCATACGGCAATTCGCCTAAACCAACTTGACCTGAAGGTAAATCACCACGCAAAGCCACAATGCGGTCAATGCCTTGTGCTTTATAAATATCAAGCAATTCAGCAATACGCGCTTTGTCATCACCAATACAAGACAGGTGCGGCGCTACAGGTGTGCCTTTGCCATTGAAGTCGCTAATGGTCGATAAAGTACGTTCACGAGTAGAACCACCTGCACCATAAGTGATAGAAAAAAACTCTGGATTTAAAAGTTGTAATTCTTGATGCACAACTTTGAGTTTTTCTGCACCTACATCGGTTTTAGATGGGAAAAATTCAAATGAAATTGGAACTAGTTTGGTCATGATTCAATCCTTGTTATAAATACTTATTTATATTTTTATCTCTGCTCAATCCTCTCGTGTGCTGGGTTTAAAAAAGCAATGTTTTAAACTTGCTCACGAGAGGACTTACCTTCTAACTCATTCATTAAACAATGAATCATTCCCTCTCCCTATGAGAGAGGGTTAGGCAGAGGGATTAAATACTTAGTATTTATAAGCATCCGATTTAAACGGACCATCAACAGCTACACCTAAGTAGTCCGCTTGTACTTGAGTCAATTGTGTTAATACACCACCAAAACCAGCAACCATTGCAGCAGCAACTTCTTCGTCTAGTTTTTTCGGTAAGATTTCAACACGAATTGCCGCTTGTTTTTGATCGGCAGGAAGATCGGCAAATTTCTCTGCAAATAAGTGCATTTGTGCCAATACTTGGTTAGCAAATGAACCATCCATAATACGTGATGGGTGACCTGTTGCGTTACCCAAGTTCACTAAACGACCTTCAGAAAGCAAGATTAAATAATCGTTTTCGTTTTCTGAACGATACACTTGGTGTACTTGTGGCTTCACTTCAACCCACTTATAACCACGTAAGTAGTTGGTGTCGATTTCAGTATCGAAGTGACCAATGTTGCATACAACAGCGCCTGCTTTAAGTGTATCTAGCATTGCTGCGTCACACACGTGATAGTTACCTGTTGTAGTCACAATCAAGTCAGTATTTTCTAAAAGCTCTAGGTTCACGTCTGCTTTATTGCCTGTTTGTACGCCATTCTTGTACGGAGATACAACTTCGTAACCATCCATACATGCTTGCATTGCACAAATTGGGTCAATTTCAGAAACACGAACAATCATGCCTTCTTGACGTAAAGATTGTGCAGAACCTTTACCTACATCACCATAACCAATAACCAATGCACGACGACCAGACAATAACATGTCTGTACCACGTTTAATCGCATCGTTGAGTGAGTGACGGCAACCGTATTTATTGTCGTTTTTAGATTTAGTCACAGAGTCGTTGACGTTAATTGCAGGCACTTTTAAAGAACCATCTTTCCACATTTCAATTAGACGTTGTACGCCCGTAGTGGTTTCTTCAGTAATGCCGTGAATGCGCTCTAATAATGCAGGATATTTTTCGTGAACAAGTGCAGTTAAGTCACCGCCATCGTCCAAAATCATGTTGGCATCCCATGGTGTGCCATTTACATTAATTTGTTGTTCAAGACACCATACATATTCTTCTTCAGTTTCGCCTTTCCAAGCAAAAACAGGCACACCTGAAGCGGCAATTGCTGCAGCAGCGTGGTCTTGAGTAGAGAAGATGTTACAAGAAGTCCAACGAACTTCTGCGCCCAATTCAACTAGCGTTTCAATTAAAACAGCAGTTTGAATGGTCATGTGGATACAGCCGAGAATTTTCGCGCCTGCAAGAGGTTTTGCAGCTGAGTAGCGCTTACGCAAACCCATAAGGGCTGGCATTTCTGCTTCTGCAAGTTTGATTTCTTTACGACCAAAATCAGCTAGTGTGATATCGGCAACTTTATAATCTGTAAATGAAGCATTAACCGCGTTCATCACGATCTCCTTATAGAAAAAAATAAATGATCATTATGTTCGCGGATGCCGTTGTTGGTCTAAATGAACATTTAAACCGATGGTCGAGCCTAGCGATTTTACATTTATGTGCCTGTAAAAACGTCGCAGCATCCCTCGACTAGCGGGGTATTGTACTTGGATTTAGTTTTAGTTCCAATCTTAAATTGTTTATATAAAAAACAAGCAATAAATGCCCTGCATGTACATGAAAATTGGTTATCGTATTAAGAAATCGAAATTTGTCGTTCTTATTGAGCCTGATTTTGGCGTTTAATCGGTTATGATTTGAGGTGAAATGATTCACAAAAAATTGAAAGTTCTCACTGTTTCTCAGCAGAGCAGTGGTTTGAAATTGTGTTTAACAGAGTTAAACATAATAAAAATGGGGAAAATCAGATGAAAACAAAAATAATTTTCAACCTCATCGGGATTGTAATGGGTAGCTTGATGTTGAATATGGTTCAAGCCAACGATAGCACAGGTTATGTGGCAACCAGTGGCGTACAGTACCTGAAAAATAAAGATATTCAGATGTATAGCGAAGATCTCTATATCAGTAAAAAAATCATCAAAGTTGATTATCAATTTAAAAATTTAAGCAACAAAGACATCAAGGAAAATATTTTATTTCCTTTGCCGAAGGTGGAAAATTTCTTTGACTCGGACTTTGCAGATACTGAGGGCTTGTTGAAAAGTTTTCAGGTGAAAGTCGATGGGAAAAAGATTCAGCCCAGCATGCATGTGCGTGCTTATCTACAATTGGGTGATTGGCAGAATCCACAATATGTTGATGTCACCACTGAATTTAAACAATGTGGCTTCACACAGCAGGATTTACTGAATCCTTGGACACGTAAAGTCCGTGATTCTGACTATTACTGGGAAAAAGTACAACAATGTAAGCATCCAAAATTAAAGAAATATTTTACTGATAATCAAGGTTCACTAGAGTGGTCATCAGAAGTGATTTATAGCTGGCCGCAGACCTTTAAAGCAGGAGCAATGACACGGGTACAACATGAGTATCGTCCTTTAGTGGGTGGTTCAGTTGCTATGTATTTAGAACAAGATGCGAAAGACTTTTGTATGGATCGTGCTTTTTTAAATGGTCTAAAAAAGAAGAATGCGGAACATGCACCCATAGCAACTTTAGGTTATATCTTGACTACAGGTGCCAATTGGGCAAAGCCAATACAAAATTTTAAATTGACAATTGAGCGTGATGCAAGCGAACTGATTTCGTTATGTTGGGATGGTAAAATTAAGAAGATCAGTCCAACGAGATTCCAAATTCAAGAGAAAAAATTTACACCTCAGCAAGATTTAAATATTTTGTTTTTAGATACCACACGTCGTTATTAATTCAAAAATCAGGAAAATTTCAGATCATTCTTTCACTTGAAAATACTGGAATTTTCCTTCTGTTGCATCATTCATCCCTAGATGAAAAAGTAAATATTCCATGCATTCATCTGTAAGACTTTGAACAGGATCAACAACATATTTTTTGATTTATATCAAAAAAATTTTAATGAAAAATCTAGCAGTTTTGTAAATACACGCATTATTGGCGATACTTGCACCATTAAAGTGCTATGACAAAATCTAATCTATTTTTATAGCCGTTCTAAAAATTAAAAAATAAGGACGTCAGCCATGATTAGCTTGGTTTTTTTCTTGGTTGGGATGGGCACACTATTTTTAGCATGGGTGCTGTATCAACAGTCACAGTATTTTAAAAGTAATGTGATTGAAGTGCAGGGACGTATAGTCGATATTCAGATTCGAAAATTCAGTTCAAGTAAAACCCAGCGTATTGTACATCGACCCATTATTCACTATGTTTTTCAGGGTAAAACTTGGCAATACGAAGCAGAATATGACGTCCGCCAATACAATCAAAATACAGATGCTTTTGTCAGATTACATTTCAAGCCTGAGCATCCGAGTTTGGTTCGAAGTGAGCCAGATCTGAGAGATGGTCATATTTTAATTTTTATTTGTTTAGGTTTAGGTCTGCTTTTTAATGGTTTAGGTCTGCATTTAATCATCGATAATTTTAACGACATTAAAATCAGTTTATTGGACGAAAAGTTTTTTATCGGGATGGGCGTGATTGCTATCGTGATGTTTTTTACTTTGTTTTGGCAGCGTGAAAACCTTTTATGGATGTTCAACTTGCCCAATGCGACAAAAAAATGGGGCTTAACTGATAATGCAATTTGCCTAGAACAGGGATCAGACCATTCGATATAAAAATGTAGTGCTTCGAAAATGAACGAGTGGAGGGAGGTCAATGCTTGAAATAATCACATTTATTGGAGTCTTTTTTGTCGGTGCTTGTTTTACCTTTGTTGGCGCTATGATTTTATGGCGTAATACATTTTTTCAGCAACACGGGATAAAAATTTACGGACGTATTGTCGATTTTTCATCTGAAACAAAGGATTCGAGTCGCCGACTTCCGATCATTGAATATCAATTTCAAGCACAGAAACGTCGTTTTGTTGATCAATTTTCGGGGCAAATGACACCTGTAAAAATGAACCAAAATATTGAAATTTATGTTTTTCAATCTCATTTAGACACGGCAATGACCGTACATTTTATTGAGGAAATAAAAGCAGTGGGCTATATCTTCACTGCGATTGGTCTTGTGACCTGTATTGTTGGTTTAGTGGTGGCAAATGTGTATTTTAAAGATGGTATTGAGCTTGCCAAAATTTCAGTGGCTCATCCAATGTTTTATGCAGAGCTGTTTTTTTCTATCATGTTTTTTATCGCTGTTATTAAAGCAGCATCCGCATTTTCTGAAATCTTTAAAATTGCTTTAACTGGCATACCATTGGAGAAAAACACGGATTTGGTCGATCAATAGCACAGGAGTCAAGAGAAATGACGAGAGCAGCCTGATTAAGACGGAGAAATTGACAATATATAAAAAAGAATCTAGATCAACTCAACAAAAGAAGAATGAACAATGACTTATATTTTATTTGCGCTTATTTTTTGCGGCTTACTTACTTTGGTGATTTGGGTAAAAAAGCAAAATCAATTTTTTAAGCAACATGGGCTCAAGGTAATTGGACGTGTGGTGGCTCTTGAAGAAAAAACCATGCAGCGACCTAAAGGTGGGGGTAGCTATACAGTACAGCTTCCTGTGATTGAATATCCACATAAAGGACAGACGTGGCAGCTACAAGGAGATGCATCCGCACCGCAGCAATACAAAGAAGGTGAAATTGTCAATTTGGTGGTGCATCCAGAGCTGCCTATAGCAATGACAGAAAAAGAACTTGAGCAGCGTAATATTTTATTGCTGGTGCTGACTGGTCTATTGATTGTCCCCATTGGTCTTATTTTGGGATTTCATTCATTACTCAGCGGTGATGCTGCACAAATGATGATGTTTAAAGGGTACGGTATCACCGTTGGACATTTTTATGATTTTATGGGGGGCGCAGCACTGCTCACATTTCTTGTCAAAATGTATCCTATTTGGAAGCGTTGGAAAGAGAAACAGGATCAGGCTTTTATGGGGTTACCCTATAATGTCAAAGCGGTTAGCCCAAAAAATACCATGCATGAGCAGCAAGCATACAAAGCTCATTCAGGTTAAATATGTGCATTTATAAGATAGATTTAAAAAAGCCGAGTAGTAAATACTCGGCTTATTTCTTATTCAGTTTTCTCAGCAGCTTCTGCTTTTTCAGTCCAGTAATCGGCTTTTTCTTCATTGGCATCTATACCTAAACCATTGGCATAAATAAACGAAATATCACGCATGGCTTGGACATCGCCCAGTGTTGCTGCTTGCTCCACCAATTCAATAGAGCGAGCGACATCTTGTTCAACCACATCACCACGACGGTAGTAGCCTGCCAACTCTAAAATAGCGGCAGGGTGTTGTGCATCACTGGCTTTTTTGAGCCAGACAAAAGCATCTTCAAAATGTTGTTTGGCATCTTCAGGGTCATCTTCTAGAACATCTTTGGCATATACGGTATAGCCTTCACCAAGCCAATACATGGCTTCGATATGTCCGTTTGCGGCAGCTTTGAGCGCCCATTGTTCGGCAAATTCAATATCTTCATTAAAATCGCTTTGCATATACAGCACCGCCACTTCAAATTGGGCATCGGCTTGTCCTGCAATGGCGCGGTTCATTAGCGCAGGGGAGATTGAAACAGATTCTGACATAATGTCATCCAGCAAAATTACAACATAAGATTGTGCGATAGCCTAAAAGGTCTGCTGCGAAAAAGCCATCTTCGGTGTGATTTTTTTTAAAAAATTAGGGTTAATTGATCATGCGTTTATGCAGACAATAACAAAAAATCACTTGAGCCATATCGTCAAGTTTCAATATGCTGAATGTTAAACATGGTCATAATGAGAACAATAAGATGGCAAATTTTTTAACTGCTGAACAAGCAAAAGTTTATTCAGATCATGCCAAGCTAGATATTGAATTATATAAGCAGCGTTTGGCGTCTTTAATCGAAGAGAATGCCAAGCAGGGCAATACCGCAGTTTTTACTGTGCTGCCAAAACATTTACCTTTAGAAGATATTCGAAATTTATCGGCACAGCTGACTGATTTGGGTTATCAGGTGCGCTTTGAGTTAAATGAGTTCTTTTATAGCTTTAATGTGTATTGGATTTAAAACTCAACTCTACCGACATTTCACCAAATAGTTTTAGTGAAATGTCGAGCGTTTATATTTTTTGATTTAGATTGCGTTTAAGTATTTGCAGTATGTTCTGCCAAAACTTCCAACGCTGCGCGAAAAGCTTCCTGAGTTGCAGGTGCGCCACAATAAGGCAAGCTGTGTAACAAGACTTCCTGAATTTCTTCGACACTTGCCCCGTTATTTAGCGCACCACGAATATGTCCTTTAAGCTCTGTCGGGCTTTTTAAAGCAGTTAAAAAGGCGATAGTAATTAAGGAACGATATTTGCGTGGTAACACACCTTCACGTTGCCAAGTTGAACCCCATGCATGTTCATTAATCCAGTCCTGCAAAGGTTGGGTAAATGGTACAGTGTTGTCCTGTGCGCGTTTTACAAAGCTTTCGCCCATGACTTCAGTGCGAACTTTTAAGCCATTGTCATAGTCTTGTTGTGACATTTTACTATCCCTGTTTTATTGTTTGAGCTCGGTGTATAGATTAAGTGCATAGATTAACAATTTATGGCGATGACACCATGCGCACTTGGTCGTAGACCATCAAAAAATATTCACATCTATCTATTTTTAATATATCCACAAGGTATAAAAAACCCCGAACATAAAGTCGGGGCTGTTTTAGCTTTATCGCAAATTTTGAAATAAGCGAGTGTTAAGCTTCAATGGTTTGCACGCTAATTTTTTTAGCAGGGTCGGCTTTACGACGTACTGTTGGTACAGGTTCACCATAATATTGACGGTCTGCAAAATAACTTGAACGTACCATTGGCGCAGCCCAAATATTTTTAAAACCTAACTTTTGACCATGCGCTGTATAACGCTCAAATTCTTCAGGTGTTACAAAGCGGTTAATTGGCGCATGTTCTTTAGATGGCTGTAAATATTGACCAATGGTCACATAATCTACATCGTGCGCTTTAAGATCATCTAACAGTGCAATAACTTCTTCTTCAGATTCTCCAATACCTACCATCAAACCGCATTTGGTTGGAATATCTGGGCAATATTCTTTAAACATTTTCAGCAAGTTCAAAGAGTGCTGATAGTCTGAACCCGGACGCATGGCTTTATATAAGCGTGGCACAGTTTCAATGTTGTGGTTAAAAACATCTGGCGGACATTCGGTCATAATGCGTAGTGCAATATCCATACGACCACGGAAGTCTGGCACCAAAATTTCTAACAACGTATTTGGGCTTAAAGAGCGGGCTTCTTTAATACAATCGACAAAATGTTGTGCACCACCATCTAACAAGTCATCACGGTCTACAGAGGTGATCACGGCATATTTTAAGCCTAAGTTGGCAATGGTTTCTGCCATGTGACGAGGTTCTTCAGGATCTAGTGCATTTGGACGACCATGCGCAACATCACAGAACGGGCAGCGACGGGTACAAATATCACCCATGATCATAAAGGTTGCTGTACCACCACCAAAGCATTCTGGAAGGTTTGGACAAGCGGCTTCTTCACAAACGGTGTGCAATTTTTGCTGACGCAAAGTGGTTTTAATACGTTGAACTTCTTCTGGTGCCGTCATTTTGACCCGAATCCAGTCAGGTTTACGAGGCGTTTCAACCGTAGGAACAACTTTTACAGGAATACGTGCGACTTTTTCAGCACCACGAAGTTTGACACCCTGTTCTGGTTTACGGTTTGCAGACATATTCAACTTTTCCACTGTTTTTGAAAGGGGAGAGATTTAGTGTAGGCTAGATTTTACGTGAAATAGAGTCTGATTAAACCGAATCTAAGTGCAAAAGTAAAATGTCACCTTAACTTCATCATAAGACGGTTATTATAACGAAATTGTGCTTAAATTGGGTAAAAACGATATTCATATAAAAAATGTGGTTATCACGTAATATATGCACAGTAAATACAGAAAATTCAAAAGATTTACGTCATAATATAGCCCATTGAAAAGACAGATTTAAAGAAAAGGAGCGTTGAATGCCACGTAAAAAAGAGGTCGTTAGTGGAACTTTCGTGAAGTACGATGCGGTTGTTCTCGGTTCAGGCCCTGCGGGTGAAGGCGCGGCAATGAAACTTGCCAAATCTGGTAAGCGTGTTGCGATTGTAGATGTTCGTGAGCAGCTTGGCGGTAACTGTACCCATGTGGGTACCATTCCAAGTAAAGCATTGCGTCAGACAGTGTCGAATATTATCCGTTATCGCCGTGACCCAATGTTTAAAAAAATGGGCGATTGGCGTCAGTTCACCATGAAGCAAGTGTTGCAAAGTGCGCATAAAGTTATTCAGCAGCAAGTTGAAACGCACTCTCGCTTTTATGACCGTAATGAAATTGCGATTTATCATGGTCGTGCTTATATCCAAGATAAAAATACGGTCTTGGTATTTGGTGCAGATGGCATTAAAGAAACCATTATGTGTCAGCAAATTGTGATTGCGACAGGTAGCCGTCCATATCGTCCAGAAATGTTGGATTTCAACCATCCACGTGTATTTGATTCAGACAAAATTTTGGATTTGGATTTCTCGATTCAAAAAATTATTATTTATGGCGCGGGTGTGATTGGTTGTGAATATGCATCCATCTTCATTGGTTTAGATCATAAAGTTGATTTGATTAATACTCAGCACAAATTGCTCAGCTATTTGGATGATGAAATTTCAGATGCCTTGTCATATCACTTGCGTGCGCAAGGGGTGCTGATTCGCCACAATGAGCAAATTGATCATTTAGAAACTTTTGATGATCACGTGGTTTTATATTTGCAAAGTGGCAAGAAAATCAAAGCCGATGCGATTTTGTGGTGTAACGGACGTTCAGGTAATACCGATGGTTTAGGTTTAGAAAACGTAGAACTTAAACCAAACAGCCGTGGTCAATTAACGGTGAATGATCAATATCAAACCGAAGTAGAGAATATTTATGCTGCGGGCGATGTGATTGGTTGGCCTTCGTTGGCATCTGCTGCCTATGACCAAGGTCGTTGCGCGGGTGCAAATATGAGCGGCGAAGAAAATGTTGCGCCTGTGACCGATATTCCAACAGGTATTTATACCATTCCAGAAATTTCTTCGATTGGTAAAACTGAACAGGAATTGACGGAAGAAAAAATTCCTTATGAAGTTGGTCAGGCATCTTTCCGTCATTTGGCACGTGCGCAAATTACGGGTGATACAGTGGGTGAATTGAAGATTTTATTCCACCGTGACACTTTAGAAGTATTGGGTGTGCATTGCTTTGGTAATAATGCGGCTGAGATTATCCATATTGGTCAGGCGGTGATGAACAGCCCGAACAATACCATTAAGTATTTTGTGGAAACCACATTCAACTATCCAACCATGGCGGAAGCTTACCGTGTGGCGACCCTGAATGGAATGAATCGTTTGTTTTAAGCAGATTCTGCTGACTGCAAAATACAAAATTTAGAACACCCCATAAGATCATTCTTGTGGGGTGTTTTTTTATTGACTTGCTGTAAGGAAATTTATGCATTGAGGGAAAGTTGATTTGTGGAACATTGAGCGTTAAATATCAATTATGACTGATGCCGCACTGCGTGGCGCTTCGCCATGAAAGACAGCTTCAATATTGTTACCATCAGGATCAAGTACATAAGCTGCATAATAACCAGGATGATAAGCACGTTCATCAGGTTTGCCATTGCACTTGCCGCCATGTGCCAATGCTGCAAGATAGAAAGCATTGACCATTTCACGATTTTTAGCTTGAAAGGCGAGATGATGACGCCCAGTGAGTATGCCTTGTGCGGCAGGACTTTTTACTGAGGAGATAAAGAGTTCATCTGCCCAAAAGTGATCATTGGCAGTCCCGATAACTGGAATATCCAACATCGCTAAGATGGCGGTATAAAATGCCCGACTTGCCTCAAGGTCATTCACCACAAGATGAATATGGTCAATCAGTCTTCCACGATGCAATTGAATCTGCATAAGACGCTCCATGTCTAAAGCGGAATTTTGAATAGCAAAATAGACTTAATATTTTAGAGATTGGGTTTTAATGCGCACAAAACGCCTGATTAAAATATTCGAATAGTTGTGGCGTTTGCATCCATAAAAAGATCGATAAGCCAAAAAGGGCAGTGATGGCAAGTGTGAGCAATACTTTAAAATTCAATAAAGAATTAATCATGAATGACGTGCTCCTCATCTACCCAAAAATGGACCAAGACCGCAAACGCACTTAAAGCAATAGAAACAATCCAGATTGCATTATAGTTACCTGTCAGATCGTGATTTAAACCGCCAAGCCATCCACCAAAAAATGAGCCGACTTGGTGTGTGAAAAACACAATGCCGCTGAGCATGGTCAGGTACTTAATCCCAAACATATTTGCCACAATACCATTGGTCAAAGGCACTGTAGATAACCACAATAAACCCATAATGATCCCGAATGCATAAATTGTCCAGATGCTTAAAGGCAGGATTAAAAAGGCGATAATGGCAATGCCGCGTAGTCCGTAAAGCCACATTAGCAAATGCGATTTGGAATAGCGACCGCCTAACCAACCCGCCGTATAGGTGCCTACAATATTAAATAAGCCCACGAGTGCTAGAAAAACTGTGCCTGTGGTTGCATTAAAGCCATGATCAATTAAGTAGCTAGGTAAGTGAATCCCAATAAAAACCACTTGAAAACCACAGACAAAAAAGCCCAAAGCTAAAAACCAAAAGGGTTTATGGTTTTTGGCAATCACCAAAACCTGCTTAAAGCCTAAAGCGGGTTGGCTGACTGAACTTGCATTAGGGTTTTGATACATGGGTGCTTTGAGCATCCATGCCAAAGGAACAATCAAGACAATTAAAATCGCACTGACAATTAATGCGCCCGACCAACCTACACTTTGTAATAACAATAAGGTCGATGGCAACATGATAAATTGCCCAAACGAGCCTGCAGCACTGGCAATACCCATTGCAAGGCTACGCTTTTCTGGAGGAGCAGCGCGACCTACTGCAGAAAGTAGCACAGGGAAAGAGGTTGCAGAAAGTGCCAAACCTAAAATTAAACCCACACTTACATTTAGCAATAAGCCTGTCGAGCTGACGGCCATGAGCAATAAGCCGAGTGCATACAGTGCGCCACCAACTGCAACTACAATTTTACTACCGTATTTGTCTGCAAAAGCACCTGTGATGGGTTGGACTGCACCCCAAATTAGGTTTTGCATGGCAATGGCTAAACTAAAGACATTATGTCCCCAGCCAAATTCATGGCTCATAGGCACCAAATACAAACCAAATGCATGCCGAACCCCAAGCGATAATGCCAAAATAATGGCGCTTCCAATTAACATATAAATTAGAGGTTTGGAAAATTGAGCATTCAACATAAAGCATCCAACAACAGCATACAGACTGCTATGGTAGTCGATTCAGCTTAAGATCGCGATAAAATAAAATTCATCAAATGATAAAATTTAGTTATTAAGATTGAAGCGATTACTTTAATTAAAAAGTGCAAGAAAAAATAAGACGACCGTAGCCGTCTTAAATTTAGTTGAAAGTGGAAAAGTAAAATTAGAGCTTAAAAGCGCATCCCAAAACCTGCGTATGCAATAATCGGATTCACTTCAATATCGGCTTTGGAGTGAATGAGTTCGCCGTGTTTAGCATCGGTCACAGTAATGGTGGTTTCGTTTTTAAGATGTGCATAAGATACAGAACCGACCGCAAACCATTTTTCATTAAAGTCATAGGTAAAACCTACGGTTGCAACGGGCGCAAAGGCATCGGTGGCGTCTAATTCAACTTTTGGGTTGGCTGAACTTGGTTTGCCTTCTAAAGATGCGCCTGATTTTCCTTCTTTAATATTGGCAATCATGTGACCTGCGGCAATCAGATCTTGTTCAGTGCGTGGGTTAATTTCTAATTCATTAAAATAAGCGTACATTAATCCGACACCGACATAAGGACGGAATTTATTCACACCTGTTTTACCAAAATGGTATTGAAACTCAAACGCTGGAGTCCATGCTCGGGCAGAAGCAGCAGTGCCATGTGCTGCTAAATCGGTAATGAAAATATCGTTTTGTAATTCTAGCTCACCCAACGCACCGCCTAATGGACGTGCAATTGCGGAGAAGGGTGCATAAATTTTCCCTTTGCCTTGCAAATCAACTTTAGGTGGAATGCCGCCTTTGACTTCAAAGGAAATATTATCAGTAAAGAAATAGTTACTGATGATACCCAGTGTAGTGACATCATCTGCTTCTAAACCTGTACCGGGATTATCCCATTGTTCCAAACCTGAAATTGTGGCTTGTCCACTCATGTTGGCAGGCACGGTAGGCAGCAAATTTAATGCTCCGCTTAATAATATGGGTGGCTCAAAACCGTCACGTAAATTATCTTTTACAGTTTGCGATTGAACCTCACCGACATCCGCTGTGTAGCCATTGTGGATGGCTGTATTGACCCGAAAAGGTTGTGCTTTACCTTGTGGCATAACGTGCAGCGCACCTACCGAAACAGAAAAGCGTTTAAAACCATCACCATCTTTTAAACTAAAATAAGGTGAGTTGGCATAACTAATGACTGGCAAACTACTCAGTGCCAAACAGCATAGTGTTTTTTTCATTGTGGAACTCCATGTCCAATTTTGCTTGTTGTTATTTACGGCATTGTTATGCAAGGCATTATGAAATGGGCTGGAAAAATAAAACTGTTGTTTTTACAAGATATTTTTTTAAACTTTTGTGAATAACTGGAAAAGTGTGCAGGTGTTTTGTTAAATCCAAAACTGTTGAATACGTGAAAATGCTTGTTTTATTGGATGGCTTTAAAGTTCTATTGGTTTGAAATAAAAAGATTTTATAGAAATTGTATGCGTTGAAATTAATAAAAAAGACCAGTCGGAACTGATCTTTTTGACATACGGGTTAAATTTTTAGCCAATGACAGATTTTGGCTGCAAACACGTTATGCAGTAAAGCGTGATAAATCTTCATCAGGGCGGGCAGTCAGCACTTCCAAGCCATCTTTGGTGACCAAAATGGTGTGTTCAAACTGTGCCGATAATTTGTGGTCTTTGGTCACCACTGTCCATTTATCGCCAAGTAATTTGGTTTGCCATACGCCTGCATTGACCATTGGTTCAATGGTAAAAGTCATACCTTCTTCTAAAATCATGCCTGTGTTGGCTTGACCATAGTGCAATACTTGTGGCTCATCGTGGAAGGTCGTCCCAATACCATGACCGCAATATTCACGCACGACACTAAAGCGTTCAGATTCAACATATTTTTGAATCGCATGACCAATATCACCAATGGTTGAACCGGGTTTAACGGTTGCCATACCGCGATACATCGCTTCTTGGGCAACTTTGCATAAACGATTGGCTAAAATGGAAGTTTCACCACCCACGATATACATCATATTGGTATCGCCGTGGAAACCATCTTTAATGACTGTGACATCAATATTTAAAATATCGCCTTTCTTCAGCACTTTACTTTCTGACGGAATACCGTGACAAACCACATGGTTAACCGATGTGCAAATGGTGTGTTGGAATGCTGGACGACCCGGAGCAGCACCATAACCTAAGCAGGCAGGAATAGCTTGTTGTTGATTGACAATATAGTCATGGCAAATCGTATCCAGTTCGAGCGTAGTAACGCCTGGTTTAACGTGTGCTTTGATCATCTCCAAAACTTCTGCCGCCAGTCGTCCTGCCACGCGCATTTTTTCAATATCTTCTGCGGTTTTGATGAGTCGACGAGGTGCTTGATAAGTTGTGTTCATGATCTTTAAAAACTTTTGGAAATTTGTGTGTGACTATGGTATAAATAGCCGCCCATTTTATCAAATGCTTTTTATGAATATGTTTCAAAGAGCTTGGTAAAAGGGAAATTAAAAATCCGCACATATATCGTCACATTACTCTGGGTGCCCTTTGGGGTGGAGAATGCGGATATATGGAGGCCTAACCCAAACATTTAAGGTAAAGAAAATGGCAGATTACAACGTAAGCATGCGCGACCTTCTTCAAGCTGGCGCACACTTTGGTCACCAAACACGTTTCTGGAACCCAAAGATGCGTCAATACATCTTTGGTGCGCGTAACAAAATTCACATCATCAACCTTGAACACACTGTTCCTGCGTTAAATGATGCTTTGAACTTTGCAAACCAATTGGCTAGCAAAAAGAACAAAGTTTTGTTCGTTGGTACAAAACGTGCTGCTTCTGCAATCATCCGTGAACAAGCTCAACGCGCTGGTCAACCGTATGTAGATCACCGTTGGTTAGGTGGTATGTTGACGAACTGGAAAACACTTCGCCAATCTATCAGCCGTTTAAAAGATCTTCAAGTTCAGTCTACTGACGGTACTTTTGCTAAGCTTACTAAACGTGAAGCTTTAGAGCGTAGCCGTGAAATGGAAAAACTTGAGCGCGCTTTAGGCGGTGTGAAAAACATGGGTGGTTTACCTGACGCATTATTCGTAATTGACGTTGATCACGAAGCAATTGCAATTAAAGAAGCGAAAAACTTAGGTATTCCTGTAATCGGTATCGTTGATACAAACTCTAACCCAGACAACGTAGACTACGTTATTCCGGGTAACGACGATGCGATCCGTGCAGTAACACTTTACGCTTCTTCAATGGCTGATGCGATCATTGCTGGTAAAGAATACGCTCAAACTCAAGCCAATGCTCAAGCAAAAGGCGAAGAAGCTCCTGCTTCTGAGGCTTAATGCGTTTTGACGTAAGCTTGTCATTTTTGCGACATGTGATGGTGGCAAAGTAAGCGTCATGTATGCAGACGGCCCAAGAGACACCCTCTGGGCCGTTTCTGTTAAAAAAAGAATTCATTTTCTACCGATTTTAGGAGATAAACATGACTGCAGTTACAGCAAGCATGGTTAAAGAATTGCGTGATCGTACTGGTCTAGCAATGATGGAATGTAAAAAAGCATTAACAGAAGCGGGCGGTGACATCGAATTAGCGATTGACAACCTTCGTAAATCTGGTCAAGCAAAAGCTGCTAAAAAAGCAGGTAACATTGCTGCTGACGGTGCAATCACAATCGTTCAAGAAGGCAACAAAGCGATTCTTTTAGAAGTAAACTGTCAAACTGACTTCGTTGCAAAAGACGAAAACTTTGCTGGTTTCTCTGCGAAAGTTGCTGCTGCTGCACTTGCTGCAAATGAAACTGATGCTGCTAAAATTGCTGAACTTAAACTTGAAGATGGCGCAACTGTTGAAGAAACACGTGTTGCACTTGTTCAAAAAATTGGTGAAAACATCCAAGTTCGTCGTGCACAAATCGTTGAAGGTGAAAACCTTGCTGTGTACAAGCACGGTTTAAAAATCGGTGTTGTTGTTTCTTACACAGGTGATGCTGCGACTGGTAAAGGTATTGCAATGCACGTTGCTGCATTCAACCCAGTTGCTGTTACTGCTGAACAAGTTCCTGCTGATCTTATCGCTAAAGAGAAAGAAATTGCAGAAGCGAAAGCAGTTGAATCTGGTAAGCCTGCAAACATCGTAGAGAAGATGGTAACTGGTTCAGTTGAAAAATACTTGAACGAAGTTGCGCTTGATCGTCAAATGTACGTAATTGACAACGAGAAGAAAGTTGCTGAAGTATTAAAAGCAACTGGTACAACTGTTGCTCAATTCGTTCGTTTCGAAGTAGGCGAAGGTATTGAGAAAAAAGCAGAAATGAGCTTCGCTGAAGAAGTTGCTGCTGCTCAAGCTGCTGCAAAATAATTTTTACTTAAGGTAAAATATTTTGTAAGGAAAGCCCCAATTTATTTTGGGGCTTTTTTGTGAATATAGATTTTGGCAATATGCAATCGTGGCATAAATATTGAGATGAAGATTAAAGATATTAATTTTAAATCAGTATGTTACGAATAATTGACTTAATCGTATAGGGTGGAATCAGAACAAGAAGGTTATATGGCAAATAAAAAGAATTTAAGCATCGGCGCAATTATTGTAGTGCTAATTGCTGCATTTTTTGGCATAGATTTACAGCAGTTTCAGTCTGAAACATCAAATGCACCATCTACAAGTACTGCTCGCACATCGCAAACTGAAAAAGAGCAGTTAGACGTACAGCGAGATGCGCTGCAAGATGATGCTCAGGGTGTTCAGCTGATTGAACGTGCGTTTGAGCGCAAACAGAGCGATTTACAAGTCCGTGCGAGTGGGCAGGTCATTGCAGTGTTAGCGGATGACAACGAAGGCTCACGTCATCAAAAATTTATTTTAAAACTGAATAATGGGCAAACTGTATTGGTTGCACATAATATTGATCTTGCACCACGAATTACCAATATTGCAAAAGGTGATACTGTTGAGTTTTTTGGTGAATATGAATACTCAGATAAGGGTGGGGTGATTCACTGGACGCATCATGATCCAGCAAATAAACACGTGGGCGGATGGTTAAAACATCAAGGAAGAACCTATCAATAACGGTTCTTCCGATAACGAAAATAGGATATAGCGTTTAAATGCTCATAATGCTGTTTTTACGACGTGTTTTCCAAGAGGGTAGGATTTTACCTAAATAGGCATCCATGCACCAAATTGGGCCAATGAGAAGGAATTGGAGGTCTTTGAA
Source organism: Acinetobacter sp. YH12021 (assembly GCF_013420145.1). NCBI lineage: Bacteria > Pseudomonadati > Pseudomonadota > Gammaproteobacteria > Moraxellales > Moraxellaceae > Acinetobacter > Acinetobacter sp. YH12021. The sequence continues at coordinate 261,746 of NZ_VOYT01000001.1, read as the reverse complement.
GAATGAAGGCTTTTTCCCTTCAACTTTGTGACCATAAAACTGCCCAATCCACGCCAAAACAAAAATTGCGATATAAAAACCCATTCCAACAGGCAAAACATAAATCAGCCATGCCATTACCAGCATTAATGCTGCCATTGCAACTGCAAGAACCAAGTCTAAACGTGCATAAAAAATAAAACTGAGCACCAGAAGTAATGTTGTTAGTAAAGCGCTGAAATGCGCCAAGATGCCGACAATCGAAAAAAAGATCGTAGGTACGCACACCCAGTGAATTAATTTATTGGTTTTATTTTGATGGCTCTCGCTGTATTCATCTAGCCACTCGCTTACTGTCTTCATGTGCTACTCCTGTAGACCGATCATCCGTTGTTATTGTTTGACTGTCTAAAATATAACTGAGAACAGTGAGGCGGTCAAAACAGTATTCATATTTTCAAAATGAAGTGGCAACAAAATTTGTGTGGATCATCTTTGTGCAGACATGCATGGGATGACTGTAAATCTTACAGGCATTAAAAAAGCCACATTGCTGTGGCTTTCAAGTCAAATGTGAAGTCGTGTAAGCGAATCTTAAGAGTTTGGACCGTCAATACGCTCAATGCTTACTTTGGCAGTACCTGCATTGGTGATGCCCAATTGTTTTGCAGCGCCGTAAGAAAGATCAAGTACACGGTTGCCATGGAACGGACCACGGTCATTTACTTTTACAACAACGCTTTTGCCGTTGTTTTTATTGGTCACGCGAATATAACAGTTGAGCGGTAGGCTACGGTGTGCTGCGGTCATTGCATTCATATCGAATGTTTCACCGCTTGCAGTTTTACGACCGTGGAATTGACGACCATACCAAGACGCCATACCTGTTTGGCTAAATTTACGTACAGTATTTGAAGCCACAGTGTTTAACTTCTCAATCACTGAAGGCTCTTCTGCAGGAATTTCAATTTTCGCTGCAATCGTTTGACGACGAATTTGGTCGCCTGAACGTTCGGTGATTGAAAGGCTGTTTAAATTTGAGAAATGTGAATTAAAACTTTGAGCTTCTTTATTGAGTACACGTGCAGCAAGGCTAGATGACTCATTATCATTATTGAATGATGATTGCACCATTTCAGCTTGCGACTGACTTAGGGCAACAGCTGCAGAAAGTGCAAGTAAGTATTTAAGTGAACTATGCATGGTTTGAACTCCTGAAGACAGAATTTTTAACTTATTTCGCTCTTAACTGATTGAAATAGTGGTAATCCTGTCTGTAATTTCACTTTTTTGACTACATTTGACGAAATGGATAATATTCATCCCTTACCAAAGGTGTCTAGTCTTTATACGAAAATAATGACAAAAAGTACCAAAAACCAACTCTATTTGATTAAAAAATAATCAATATTGTAACATTATATGTAAAAAGTTTGTTTTGTGATCAAATTGTCAAAAATATTTCTTGACTTTTTGGTTTTGTATTTAAATTTGTACTTAGCGACTCGCAATTTCAGTGCCCAATAACCACAGTGCAGTCGCATACATACGGCTACGGTTATAAGTCGTAATCACCTGAAAATTTGGGTAGGTTATATAGTAGATATGACCATAATTTTCTTGTAATTGAATGACATTGACCAAGTCGAGGTCATCTATTTGCACAATTGGATTCATTGGCATCACGCCTTGCGATTTTAAAACCCCATAAGGTGTTGGCAGGGTCAAATCTTTGGCAATGACACTGTCAGGATTGTTGCCTGTATATCGTGCAGCAAATGCAATGGGTTGATTGCGCTGCCAGCCATGTTGTGCCAAGTAGTTTGCAATGGAGCCAATGGCATCGACTGCCGAGTTGCGTAGATCAATATGTCCGTTGCCGTCATAATCGACCCCAAATTTTGGAATATTGCTAGGCATAAACTGCGGATAACCAACAGCACCTGCATAAGAACCAACAATTGAAGAAGTTGGCACACCATCTTTATATGACCATGCGATCAGTGCTGCGAGTTCATCTTTAAAGTATTCCGCGCGACGTTCATAACCAAAGCCTAAGGTGGCAAGGGCATCACGGGTTACAAAAGAGCCCTTATTGCTTCCAAAACCTGTTTCTACACCCAGAATCCCTAAAATAATGGATTGCGGTACACCAAATTGCTGTTCAGCACGATTGAGCGTGTCTGCATATTGTTGTTTAAAGCGCACACCGCGCTGAATAGTGCTTTCTGCAAGGAAATTGGTTTTATAGTCGTACCAAGGCTTACTTTCGCCTGGGCGGTTCATGATGTTGATGATATTGGGTAAGTTTTTAGAGCCTTCCATCGCCCAATCGACTTGTGCTGCACTCAAGCCATAGGTCTGCATGGTTTTTTGTTTAAAACTGGCATAAGACGGATGATTTTGGAAATCATTGGCCAGACAAAAACTGGTGATAGAAAATGCACCAATGAGTAAAGAAAGACGTTTTAGTTTGTTATAAAAATCAAGTTTGAACATATTGAGGAAAATTCCAAATTGATGATTTACACAACTTATTTATATGCAGTAAATAAGTTGCTACTTATATATGAAGAATAAGCCGCTATTGGGGCCAAACTGCGAAAGCGAAGTAAGCGGCTAAGATAGCATTCATGCGTGACTGGTTTGCAAAAACTTATACAAAAATAGACAAAGAATGTGTAAAAAGCGCGCAGGATTTGTAACAAAATTCAATCTAGGTGCAAAAAGTTATTCTTGATTGTGCAAAAGTTGCAGACATATCCTGATATTGCATTGCATATAAAAATGCCTGATCAAAATCAGGCATTTTGCACTTAACATGCAACAAAAGGGCTTAAAACGCATTATGAGTTAAACCCACTGATATTAATGATGGAATAAGGTGTCGTGATATTCCGCTAAAACCAAGAGTTCCTCTTTGGTTAAATTTGGGATGATTTTATCCACCGCAATATGGACAGCTTTAATTACCGCTGCTGCGCCAATATCTGCTGCTTTACGCTTAATCATGCCCAAATCGAGGGTTTTGTTAAAGTCGCTCATAAAGTGGCGTACCGTCGCTTCTGCAAACTGTTTATATAGTTCGGTTAAAGCAGCTTTGTTCACTTCATTGCCTGCTTGAATTTCGGCATAGTTGTGTTTCAGGTTGGTCACTAGACTTGCATCGAGCGTTTCACCTACACGTGCATTGCCTGCTGCATCTTTAAAGCTACTGCGCTCAGAAAATTCAATCGATTGTTTCACGACATCATTTGGCGCTTTGCTTAATAATTGTTTTAGGAGTACTGCAACGGTAGATTTGACAAAGCCCGCAAGTTTTTCGGCAGTGTCGCGTTTATCGCTGGCAGGAAAACGACGTACCAACTCGGTTAAAATGGCATCAATGATTTCTTCATTAATCATTAATGCGGTTTTGTCGCGCAGTGGGTACAGCGGCTCACTTGAATTTTTTTTCTGTTGTGCAGTTTCAATCGTATTTAATAATTCTGCAGATGGAATGAATCCAAAAAATGGCATTGTTCAACCTCAATGTTGTTATTGTCGCGCTAAACGAATAGGGCGAGGCATCCATGTTAAGTCCGATACACGGCAAGGGTTAATGTCTAAACCACCACGACGTGTATAGGTTGCATATACCATCAGTTTTTCTGGTGCGAATTTTTGCCAGATGTCTGCAAACATCTGTTCCACACATTGTTCATGGAAACCATTATGCTGACGATAAGAAATAATATAAGCCAAAATACTGCGATAACAAGGTTTTTTGCCTTGATAACGGATAAAAACCGTGCCCCAGTCAGGTTGTCCTGTGACAGGACAATTGCTGCGTAATAAATGTGAGAAAAGTTGTACCTCTATATCTTCCGCTTGTTCTAAATCGAATTGCAATAAACTTGGGTCAGGATGCTGCTCTAAACGCTCAGGCGTGAGCTGATCAATGCAAATGCCCTCAGGCTGGCTAATCGCTAAATCATCGACCTGAAATAAAGTTAGCGTAACAGGTGCTTGCGCAGCAGCCGTTAAATCATGCTCAACAGTTTCAATGAAATTGGCTTCAGACTGAAAGCGGGTAAAGTTCATACTATTAAAGTAGAGCTTTAATGATTTTGATTCGATCAGGTTAGGCGATGAAGCAGGTAGTGTAATCCGACCAATCGCAACTTGCGGAATGCCTGCGGCATTCAACCACGAAATTTCAAAAACGTGCCACCAGTCTTGCCCCAGTTGAATTCCCTCAACATCTGCATATTTTTCACGTGCAGCAGCACGTGAAATAGGGAATAAAATATCGGGTTGATATTCTGTAGGATAATTGGTGTCTTTACCAAGGAGAGATTGTTCAACACTCATTATTCACGCATTCCTGAACCACGAGAAAGTAAATGATAGGCAATACCATAAAGCACTGCGCAGCATAGTGTAATCACAGATAATGAAATCGTCACGTTGACATCACTATGTCCTAAAATGCCGTAACGGAAAGCATTAACCATATACACCACAGGGTTAATTAAAGAGAGATTTTGCCAAAAAGGGCTTAAGGCACTAATGGCATAGAATACACCACCTAAATAAGTCAGTGGAGTCAGTACAAAAGTTGGAATAATAGAAATATCATCAAATGATTTGGCATAAACAGCATTAATAAAACCGCCTAATGAAAATAAAAAGGACGTAATTAATACGGTATAAATGGTAACAAACCAATTGGTAATATAAAGGTCGGTAAAGAATAGACTCATGGTGGTGACAATAATACCGACCAATACGCCACGACTAACACCACCCAAAACATAGCCCCATAAAATGGCATGCAAAGGTACAGGGCTCATGATTAGTTCTTCAATGCTTTTCTGGAATTTTGCACTAAAAAAACTTGAAGATACGTTGGCATAGCTGTTGGTAATGACTGCCATCATAATTAAGCCGGGCACAATAAATTGCATATAGCTAAAGCCGCCCATTTCACCAATACGCGAACCGACCAAATTACCAAAAATCACAAAGTACAAACTCATGGTGATGGCTGGCGGGAGCAAGGTTTGAGGCCATATGCGCATAAAACGACGAACTTCTTTATGCACTAAGGTATAGAGTGCAATCCGTAGTTGGGTAAAATTCATTGCGCAGCTCCATCTAAATTCTTTTCGACCATTTTGACAAATAACTCTTCTAGACGGTTGGACTTATTACGCATACTGCGCACGCGAATGCCTTGTGCTTCTAAAAGTTGGAATAAATCATTTAAGGTGTGAGCTTTATCCATAGTGACTTCTAGGGTCACTGCATCAATTAAGTTGAAACGTACACCAATAATATCTAAATGAATGGGTTGAATCGGTTCAGCTAAATCGAAAATAAAAGATTCTTCACTTAACTGGTTTAAGAAGTTTTTCATGGAAGTGTCTTCTTTAATCACACCACGATCAATAATCGCGATACGACGACACAACATTTCGGCTTCTTCTAAATAGTGGGTAGTGAGAATGATTGAGGTGCCTTTATCATTCATCTCTGTTAAAAAATCCCACATTGAACGACGCAGCTCAATATCTACACCTGCAGTGGGTTCATCCAAAATAAGTAGTTTCGGTTCGTGCATCATGGCACGTGCAATCATTAAACGACGCTTCATGCCGCCAGACAGCATTCGCGCTTGAGTGGCACGTTTATCCCACAAACCCAGTTTTTCTAAATATTCTTCGGCACGTTGTTCGGCAATTTTTTTAGGGATACCGTAATAGCCTGCTTGTGTGACCAAAATATCAAACGTCTTTTCAAACTGACCGAAGTTAAATTCTTGCGGCACAACTCCTAAGCACTGCTTGGCTTGAGATGGTTGTGTATCCAGATTGTGCCCAAAAATTTCTACCGTGCCTGCCGTTTTTTTGGTGAGAGAACTGATGATGCTAATGGTTGTAGATTTACCTGCACCATTGGGTCCAAGTAGGGCATAAAACTCGCCTTCAGGAACGGTCAAATTAATTCCTTTCAGTGCTTGGAAACCATTTCGATAGGTCTTTGACACGTCCCTTAACGTCAATGCATCAGTCATGAAATTCTCACTTGAGGAATAGAGCCACTATTGTGAGCGATCTGCGCCAATAAACCAAGTAAGTTAGATGGAATTCTATGTTGCAAGTTTGGAACATTGTTTAAAGCATAAGCATAAAAATACGTAACTTATATATAGTTGCTTTACCTTCAGCAATTTTTTGTTATGATGTGCAGCGCGCGCTCATAGCTCAACTGGATAGAGTACAGGTCTCCGAAGCCTGTGGCGTGGGTTCGAGTCCCGCTGAGCGCACCAGATACTTTGTTTAAACTTGTATAAACTCGTATAAACCTATTGAATATAATAGACATAACAAATAAAACCTGTATAAAGTTGTATAAACCTTTTTAAAGTTGTAACGCATTGATGCATTACAGGATGCGTTACACACCAACTTTGTACTCATCGGTGTAACGCAAAAACATGCCAAAGCAAGTAATTTCGCTTACAGACAGTAAGATCAAATCCTTTTTACGTGAATTAAAACTTAATAATCCCAACGGCTTAAATACTGATGTAAGGCTGTCAGATGGTGCGGGATTAAATCTTCTAATTCGCAAAAATGGGTCGGTAATGTGGCGATTCGACTACACACGCCCAGTTACAAAAAAAAGAAATACCATGTCCATTGGTTATTACCCTGAGATTACTTTGGCAAAAGCACGCGAGTATCGTGAACAATTTAGGGCATTATTGGCTGAAGGTAAGGACCCACAAGCAGAGAGACAGGGTGTAGAAGAAAAAGAAAGGCTTAAACAGCAAAATACTTTTAAAGCGGTAGCTGAGTTATATAAAAGCAAACAGCGATTGGCTGAGGCTACTGTGATACGCAATGAGCGCATCTTTGAAAAACTTTATCGAGACATTGGTAATTTGCCTATTGCTGATATCACGCCACGTGACTTGGCTAAAGTTATCGAAAAAGATGAAAACAAGGGATTCATTGAATCCGCCATGAGAATTAGATCAAAAGCATCGCAGGTATTTCGTTTTGCCGTAAAAATGGGTTTGTGTCAGCGAGATATTGCTCAAGACTTATCTGGCACCATTACACAAAGAGAAAAACAACACTATTCAGCATTAACTGATCCGTTTGACTTCGCACGATTGCTTTTTGATATTGATAACTATGAATCGCAACTTGTACACGTAAAGTTTGCGTTACAGCTGGCACCTTTGGTTTTTGTACGCATTGGAGAATTAAGAGCTGCTAAGTGGGCTGATATAGATTTTGATAATGCTACCTGGTCTTACACACCATCCAAGACTTCTGCAAAAACAGGTTTGAGCCATATTGTGCCGCTATCAACTCAGGCTGTAGCGATTTTAAAAGAAGCATATAACTTCACAAACAATTCAATTTATGTATTCCCATCACGTTCTGATAAAAACCGCCCTATTTCCAATATGTCAATTAATATGGCATTACGTCGCATGGGATACGGAAAAGAGGAAATGACAGGTCATGGCTTCCGAGCGATTGCACGCACATTGCTTGATGAAGTCTTGGAATTTCCATTGGAGCTAATCGAGCAGCAGCTTGCGCACCAAGTCCGTGATATGCACGGCAGGGCATACAACCGAACAAAGCATTTAGACAAAAGAAAAGTGATGATGCAGCGATGGTCAGATTATTGTGATGAATTAAAACTGCAATTTGAATCATCGAAAAATATTAGATATGAAGAAAAAAAGCCCTCATGATACGAGGGCTTGTTTTTTATTGAAGTGAGCATAAATAGTCGACTTCCACCAGTGTTTGTATCCGCTTTCACTTACCCAGTCAGGCTCTGGAAATTGCTGAGATTCAATCATCTTGATGATAGATGCACGCGTCATACCGACCATTTTGGTGACTTCACTTGTCTTTAAAAGGCGATCTTCTTCACCATATAAGGCGTTTTCCATGCTCACACCTCACTTAAACCCACATTTACTACAAAACACACCACAGCGAACCGTGAACCTTTTACACATGAAGCAGTATTCAGTCATTGGCTTGCTCCTGTGCTTCATCAATCATGGCCTTGTAGATAAACTCATTGCGCTTGTTGTGACTCATGCCTTCGATATCTTCAAAGTAATCCCATGTCGCATCAATCATTTTTGGTGTCGGCTCTTTCGGCACAACCACAAAACCGTCGGGAACGGCTCGGGCTTTGGCTTTCAACCATGATGACCAGCCCCAATTAATGCAGTCGATAGTTGTTGAGGCTAGATGATCTGAATAAAACATATTTATCCCATCACTTAATTTAAGCGTATCGCACTGTTCTTGAGTTATTGCATTCTCAGCCACCAACATGGCTGTGTAGTCCCATTTTTCTTGATGAATATCCATCACACCAACTCCTCTAAAAATCGCTTGCCACCATCTAAATACCCATTCAGAAAAATCTTAAACACTGGCAAACAAGGCTTGTTCATCTTTAAATTTACAATTTCAATTTGCTTATGCTTTGCTTTCCAAGCAATCAAATAATCATTACCGTGCTTTCTGCCACTCCAACCATTTTTAACCAGCCATTTTCTGAAATATGGAAGCAGTGAAATCGGTATCGTTTGCTTTTTTCTCATGTTGCTTTCCTTGTATGGCCACACTCATTTTTGAATGTGGCCAACTTCAATTACTCGAACATATCCTGTTGGTTTTCGATGAACTCTTTACGCTGTTTGTATGCTGCCAGTAGCTCGGTTTTATGCTCTGCTAGTAACTTGTCTTTGTTTTGATTCATCAACTCTGCAACGCTTTTAAGCTCATCCACAGTTTTTGAATTAGCGATTGAAGTCATCAAACCACCCATCACAGATTTACTTTTGATAGGGTCCGGTGCTACAGCTGCCGTTTGTTGCTGTTCAGGTTGAGTCTGCGGCTTCTCAAACTTGGCGCGTACTTGTTCAATATTGGCTTGCAAATACTGTGCATCTGGTTGATTTAAAGCCGCATCATTTTCGATTTGTTCTTCAATATCCAGCACGTCTACCATTGACTTTGCTGTGTTTAAGGCTTTGGCATACTCTTTTTTCAAGTCGGCTGAACTTGGTTGTTTCTTTTGCTGCACCACTGCTTCAGCTTCTGCTTGTAATCGCTTTAATTCATCAGCATTTAGTTCAGCATGAACAACTTCACCCGATGTTTCGGTTGGGGCGTCCTCAATTACAGTTTCTTCAGCTGCTTTCGGCTGTGCCTTTGTTTTTTTGGTCGTCGCTGCTTCTGAATACTTCTTATATTGAGCATTCAAAAGTTTGTCTAATTCGGCTTTTTCTTTATCCGAATATTTTTCAATGTCAGCAGCAATCGTATCCAATTCATCTAAAGTTTTAGCTTGCAGGATTTGCTTTTTGACTGCACTTAAATCCTGTTGAGTCGAAACAACATTGGTATCTGGTGTCACATCAATGATGCGATCCTGTTCTTCTTCTGCAGAACGTAAACCCATCAACAACTCAGGTGCATAAACACGGCCAAAGAATGATGCAGCACGATAGCGAAGCATCTGCTCAGGCATGGTCTGCCACTTACTACCGTTTTTACCGTACCAACCTTCTTTAACCGCCATTTCCATAGTAATTTTTGAAGATTCGATACGCTCACCAGTTTCACGTTCAATCGCCCAAGCTACACAAGTTAGGTTTTTAACCGTGACTTTCTTTGCAACTGTTTTCTTTTGGCGGTTTTCCCAAACAGTTTCCTGATACTCCACTTCAGTTTCGCCTAAATCCTCTAGGTCAAAACGCAGGGCGGAGAAGCGACCACAGCTATTGATTGCTGCCATGATGAATTGAGATGACCACGCTGGGCGGCCTTCAATTAAGTAAAGGTTTTGCATCACCATCAATGGATCTGCACCCATGCGGTTAGCCATATTTAAAGCGATAATGCAGTTCGATAAGCCGTTCGGGTTTTCTTCGTCACGGTACTGCATGTTGCCAAAGCTATCTTTCCCAGCTTTGACCTTTACAACAGAACGATACTGTTCAGGCACAAGGGTAGAGCTTGCAAGCATTTTGGCAATGCGCTGTGAAAGTTCAAAAGCTTCTAAGTTTAAAAGGCCAACTGAATGAGCTTGCTGTTGTGCAATTTGAGTTTGAGCGTTCATAATAAATTTCCTATAAAAATCAGTTAAAGTCGTTTTCTAAAGCTTGTTTTGTCATGTATGACGGCAGAAATATTTCTTCCATTTCTAGCGAGTAGCCGTCCCATTCATTAATGAGTAACGATTCAGCTAGTAGAGATTTGGCTTTGTTGTATCGCGCCTCACCAACGCTTAAAAATAGGTCGGATGCTTTGTATTGCTTGACGTTGAAAGGGATAGCACTTTCAGCCACAAGAAAAATAAAAGGTGGCTTTTCTTCGGTTTTGTAATATTGCTGGAAGCCTTCACGGTACATTGCAGCAGATAAGTCATAACCAAAATTGGCGCATTTGCGTGAAAACTCATTTGGACGTGCATCCGTTGTGGTTTTTAAATCCAAAATCATGCCGTTTGGAAATACATCACACGGTACAATGTGAAAGTCTGGACGGACGCGCAGCTGTAAATCAAACACTGGATCCGTATAGAAGATGCTCGCTTCTGCCATGCCGTAGTTGTTTTGCATATCTGCATACGAACTCAGCATTTTTAGGTTAGCTACAATGCGTTTAGCGCCTTCCACTTGTTCATCTGTCACTAGAATCTTGCCTGCGTGCGCTTGCTCCCATGCCAAAGCTTCTTCTTTGCCAGCTTTGGTGCGTCGGTCAAACTTAGGCGCAATTACAAATTCATCATCAAACTGTTCGGGTTCAAGGAATAGGGTGTGTGCTAAGGTGCCAAAATCCATAGATGCCTTAGATTCACGTTCAACTTCTTTCAAAATGTGATTTGAGTAGAAATGAGCGCCTGAACGCAACATATCTTTAAGTTGGCTTGAACTGTGTTCTGGTCGAGCGTGATATTCATCATTACTCATTTGCTCAACCATTAAGGCATTTAAGCCTGGTGCGATAAGTGTTGTCATTTAGCACCCCCAATTTTGACCATGCGCTCAACTTCACGCGCTTGTTCATGGTCAGCAGTGACAATGCACATATACGCAAGACCAGAAAACAGAAGGAATAGGAACAAGCCAGCAAAGAAGTTGCTGCCGAAGCGTGGTTTTTTACCCCACATTTCTTCATGTGTCGGGTATTGATAAAGACGCTCAGACGTTTGACTTTTGTTAGCGTCAAACTGTGGCGTATTGCTATGTGATGGGTATTGACTCATAATTGATCTCGCTTTATAGCAAGCCCTGATGCCGTCGAAAGTAGTCAGGGCTTTTTGTTGTTTACGAGATAGAATTTAGCAAAATACTAAATTTAGTACAATACTAAATATGAGTATTTTTTTTAAATTAGTATAGTTTCATACTAAACTTCTGTTTTTATTAGATATAAAAAAACCTGCTAGTGCAGGCAAATTAAGAGTATGTGTCTAGTTGAAATATGTTTTCCAAATGGTCGCACCTATAGCAAAAGCGAATACAACAACAACCACAACCCATACCCACCATAGAAAATATATAAAAACCCCTGAACTTAAAGCATCCTTTTTGAAAATACCTTTGGTGGAATCTCGGAAAACCATCAAAGAACCAATAAACAGTATAGGCATAACTATATATTTAAAAAATAATGAAAAAGAATTTTCAAATACATACTCAATATTTGTAAATTCAAATAAAATAAATAGAGAAATAAGTGAAAAAATAAAAACAAATTGCCAATTTATGCGGTAATAAATCCTTTTTATTGACTTTGGTGCTTTCATTTTTAAATTTTCCTATACAAACCAACTACCTTTCCAACTAAGCGGCAATCTTCGGTTAGTTTAATGATCTGCTCAGGCCAATTAGGGTTGAGCGGCTGCAAATATTTATTAGCCCCCTCAATAATTAACTTTTTAAAAGTAGCCTCGCTTTCGCCATGACAGGCCACAATTACTAAGTCATCGGTCTGTAAGTCAAATGTTTGTATGTCAGGGTTGATGTAAATTCGGTCTCCTGGCTTAAAGTCTGGACTCATTGAATTACCAACCACGACTAAACCATAGCCGTTTTTTCCACAATCTTTGTTTGGCGGCAACCATTCTGCCACCTCTGTATCTTTAATAACGGTTTCAATTGGACTGAAAGACCCAGCTGCAACCCACGAAATAACAGGAATTTGACGACCCTCTAAGCTGATTTTTTCTGACAGGTTAATATTGTTGTCTAGTTTTACAGTGTCTTTATTTTTGCCGTGTGAAACATCCATATAACCATGACTTAAGCCAAATGCTTTCTCAATCTTTCTAGCCATAGCAGTTCCTACAACTGCAGGCTTTCCATTTCTCCCGATTGTTCCATTAATAATTTGGCTGATGTATGCAGGCGCAGTCGGCACAGCATTAGCAAAATCTTTTTGAGAGCCGTTAGCTTTCAACTCAATAAGCTCTAACAGATTCGCTTTTCTAATTTCTGAAATATCCATAATTAAATAATCTAGTAAAAAACTAAAAAAAGGAATGTGTAAAAAACTAAAGATGATCTTGCATTAAGTTTAGTAAAATACTAAATTACATATATTGGTAATTTAGGTACTCACTATGACTGCAAAAACATCAACACATACCAAGGTTTCAAAAAAACGTGTTGGTTTGCTTAATTTCTTGAAAGCTATTCCAACTGAAAAAGACCTTTCTAAGTTTGCTAAAGACTGCGGAACAACCACTGGCAATTTAATGCAGATCGCCTATGGCGGCAGTGTGTCTGCAAAACTTTCAAAAACAATCCATGAAAAAAGCGAATCAAAAGTTCTTTTGGTCGAATTACGTCCAGATATTTTTTCTTAAAAATGGAATTTGCTATGTCTGAAAAACTTACGGAGAGCATCACATTCAAATGCACGTATGAAGAAAAGCGTGAATTTGAAGCGATAGCCAAAGCCGAAAAAACCGATGTTTCTAAATTAAGTCGTGTTTGCATGAATCAAAAAATCTCGGAAGTGAGGGAATACCTAAATTCTCTCAAAGCCTTTGCACGTCTTACCACAGAAACGATAGACACAGATTTTATGCTGACAGCGCAGCCACGAATTATTGATGTCACCCCAAAACCGCAGGCACAAAAAAAGCTCAACTGTTGCGACCAGATGAGCTTTTTTGCCGTTCACTCAGAAAAGTAAACGAGGTAATTCAAACATGCCGAATTTAGCACATGAAACCTTAGACCATCAAGGTGTGGTCGTTAAGTTTCCGAGAAAAGAGCAAAAATCCATGTCTATCAAACCAGATGGGTTCACTGGCTTACCTAACTTTATTTGTGATGAAGGTTATTTATCTGAACTTAGCGGTGAAGCTATCAAGTGTTTGGTATTTCTAAATCGCTATATCAGTGGTTTTCATGTAGCTAGCAAAGCGATTGGTGAACCTTTGATTATGAAAATTACAGGTATTAAGGATAAGAGAACCATTAGAAAGTACATTACCGAGTTATCTAAATTCAAGTTAATTCGCGTGGAGAAATCAAAGGGTAGAAGCAATGTTTATTTCGTCACTTTTGATGAAAGACTACCTGTAGAAGTAGTATCACCGCATGTACCTAGTGCATCGGATGCAGTCACATTACATGCAGCTACAGTAGTATCACCGCATGTACCTAGTAGTAGTGACATGGCATGTCACTCTGTAAAAGAAATAGATTTAAAAGAAAATATTAAAATAGATGATGATAATGCGCGCGAAGATTTTCAGCCTCAGCAAAACCGTCCGTTGAATTTTGTTGAGTATCATCCGAAAGACCGAACAGCAATTTCGTTCAAAGACCTTTGCAAAAAATATTCAGCGCAAATTGATTTTCAAGATCAAGCCAAAATCAATTTTCCAAATCACGCACCAGAACGCATTTTTGAAAATCTCAAAAAAATGGCGCAGTGGTCGCTGGATAAATCAAATCACACACCGCAAAAGTGGATGACCATCTGGTTAGACACGTTCATGAAAAACATGCCGAGCGACGCAGAACTTGCAGCACAGCAAGCACGCAAAGCCAAGGCAACACCAAAAACCAAACCGCAAAAGAAATATCACCGATACGGCCAAGCGCAGTATCAGCAGCCTGCTATGCGCGATGTAGGGGGTAATCATGAGTAACATCCAGCAGTACCAACAAGCCTTTGCAGTCGATTTTCCAGTTGAAATTGCAGATCAAATTTTGGGACACATGCAAGCACTGTACGGCGATCTGTTCGATAAAAAATACGGCGAAATTGATTCTGAACACCTGAAAATCACGGTTTGCCAAGTCCTAAATGGATTGAGTCCAGCCGATTTACAGCGCGGTATTCAGCGTATGAGCACTGAAAAATGGTGTCCGACACTGCCTGAGTTACGCAGCTGGTGTATCCGCGATTCAGATTGGTGGACAGCCGAACAGGCTTGGGCCAAAGCATTGAATTTTATTGCTGATGATTCGCAAGCAATCACGACACTGGCAAAACGCTCACTGGACGAAGTGCAGCACGTTTTGAAAACCGAAGGGCAAAAAGCGGCTCACCGTGCGTTTGTGGATATTTACAACGATTACCAGAACCGAGCAAAAAAATTAGGACGTGTGCAAGTCATGTGGGTAAAACCCAAAGCCATCGCAGCACCGCAGGAATTGAACGAAAAGGGTACGCCGTTGCCATCAGAACTGGCAGGCATGCGAGATCAGATTTTTAGACGCGCAGGGAGAGTGGCATGAATATCACGCTCACAGAAGTAAAAAATTCATTGCAGGCTTATGCACGTAGCAAGGGACGTCCTGAATACACGCATTACGCCGTGAAAGCTGTGCATTTTGCTATTGCAAACGGTTTAGATCATCCGTTGAAAAGCCTTGTTTTAGTTAGTCCAAAGTCAATCACGGCGCAAGTTTCGGAATTAAAAAAGACAATTTTGTTTAGTGATGATGCTGAACGACTTGCACGGAACCGCATTGCGGCAGCTGAAACCATAGAGCTTGGAGAAAACACATTTATCGGTGAGTGCAAGCATCACGGCTTTGTGAAATTTACGGTTTATCGCAAGGCAGGTTATGTCTGCAACAAGTGCAAAAGGGAGTTAAAGGCATGAATGATTTAAAAACACTACGCGACAAGCTAAACGGCTCAATTCGTCACAACGAGGATGAGGCTGAGTTGCAGGCCCAATGGGACGCATTGCATCAAGCCATGGAAGATGAACAGGCGGCTGAAGAATTTGAACGGAGTTTTAATGAGTAATCTACGTTGGTCTGAAAATCAGCTAGAAGTTCATTTGAATAGGCATAAATTACGCAAGGATTTCGCCACAGCGCAATTTAAAACTAAAAATGATGCAAAGGTACAGGACGCACAGCAGAACGCAACACAAGCGATTACAGCGCAAAATACAACACATCAAGAAAAAACAATTTTGGATTGTGAAATAGCGACGATTCCACCGAGCGTGAACCACTACTGGAAGAAATCTGGTCGCGGTTTCAAGTTGAGTAATGAAGCAAGAGATTTTCATGATGTGGTCAGCATGTTGGTACCACGAATCAACACAGCAGCACGCTTAAAACTTGATGTGACGTTCCATTTTCCAAACCGCCTGCGTCGTGACATCGACAATTACCTAAAAGCGACCATCGACAGTTTAGTGAAGTGTGGGCTGTGTGTGGACGATGAACAGTTTGATGAGCTGATTGTTAGACGTGGTGATGTGGTCAAAGGTGGATTAATAAAAATTAAAGTGCTGGAGATTTAGCAATGGAAAGTCTGGTGGATTTAGTAAGTTCAAGCACTGACCCTCGCGCGCGCGCGCGTTTTCAAAATCTTCAATTAAAAAAGAAGGTTAAAGAATTTCGTGTCGCGATGCGCGGATATAAACGACCAGACTTCAATCGCATGATTTTAGACCTTTGCAGACTCGGCTGGACACACGAAAAAATTGCGTTTGTCTTGCCAGTTGCAAACGCCAGTACCGTGTCTGAATGGGCACGTGGTGGCAAACCTAATTACGAAAACGGAGAGGCATTTGTGATGCTATGGAAAACCGAAACAGGTATTGAGCGTGAACCGCGTGAAGGTGAGTGGCAAACGTATAGATACACCGTAGGGCAGTTAGATATTTTTGAAGATGGCGGCCTGTGTGACCAAGTGATTAGTGAGTTGGATCGGGAGATTAAAGGGTAATGCCACCTGACTACACCCACATAGAAAAAGATGGTACGCCGTGGAAGAACGCCAATAGCGATTGGTATTTTTGGCGTGATGGCTGGGGATGGATTCAGTATGTCGGTCCCAAGCCTGCGAGTTTTTTTAATAAGTTCAGGTAAAAAACACCCAACAAACCGCCACACATTACCATCCAAATTGACCCTATTCGACAACCATTGAATAGGGCTTTTTTATGTCTACACGTCGCGCAACTCGAACACCAGGTGCAAAAGAACCTGAGCCAACAACACAGGAGCAAGCAGATCAGGCACTGGAAGAAATTCTAAATGATACATCTGCAGGTGCGTTGGTACCCGCTGAACAATTTGATGCTGTGGCGCAAAAGCTTGCTGAAGCAGAAGCAAAAATCAAAGCGCTTGAGGCTCAATCAAAAGCAACAGCCAAAACTGCTGCACCAACACAACCATCTCAATCACAAGCTACCGAAGTTAAACGCACCAAAAAAGTATTGACTGAGCATGGCTGGACGTCTGTGGAGGAATAATCATGGGTTCAAAACCAAAAGTTGTGCAGCAAGACCCTGAAGGTGATGCACGCCGCGCAGCCGAGAAAGCGACAGCAGAAGCCAACACCAAAAAAGCCATGCGTCGCACTGGAAGCTCAACAGGTAGCGCAATGAGTGTATTGGGCAGTCAAGATGGTGGTAAAAAGCTGACAGGTTTTTCTGGTGCATTTTCTACATTTTTAAATGACCAAAAATCAAAACTAGGCGGTGGCTAATGCAAAACGACGCTCGAAAATTCTGTGCTCGTCTTGGGCACTTAAAGGCTGCACGCTCACAGTATGAGTCGCATTGGTCTGAGTGCTACAAGTACGGTGCACCAGAGCGTCAGCAATCTTTTTCAGGATCGGACGTAAAGAGTCAGCGTGAAAATGAACGTGTTGAACTTTACGATTCAACAGCTGCAGATTCTATTCAGATTCTCGTTTCAATGATTATGAACGGGGTAACACCTGCAAACGCTGTTTGGTTTAAAGCACAGCCCGATGGCATAGATGACTTGTCGGAAGTTACAGAAGGTGAACGCTGGCTTGAAGATGTGTGTCAATTCATGTGGCGCAATATTCACGGTGCAAACTTTGATAGTGAAAACTTTGACACGATCACGGACGTTGTGACTGCTGGATGGGGTGTGATGTATGTTGATATTGACCGTGTGGCAGGTGGTGGATACGTCTTTGAATCATGGCCTATCGGTAGTTGCTTCATAGGTTCGACACGCGCAGACGGCTTAATTGATACGATTTACCGTGAACATGAAATGACAGCCGAGGCGGTGATTAACACGTATGGCGAGAAGAATTGCCACTATACCGTTGTTGATACCGCTAAGAGTTCACCAGATACAAAAATCAAGTTATTGCACGTGATTCAGCCACGTAAGCAGGTCGGTGCAGGGCAGATCAATAAAGCCATGCCGTTTGCTTCATATCATATTGATCAGAGCAATCAGCACATGCTTAAAGAGTCGGGTTATCACGAATTCCCTTGTTCTATTCCACGTCTGCGAAAACTGCCAAATTCGGTCTATGGAAATGGTGAAATGACGCTTGCCTTGCCAGATGCAAAAATGGCTAACGAGCTTATGAAAAATACAGTTCGTTCTGCCGATCTACAAATTGGCGGCATGTGGATTGCCAAGGATGATGGCGTTTTAAATCCGCATACCGTGCGTATTGGTCCACGAAAAATTATTGTCGCCAACGATGTAGATTCAATTAAGCGCCTAGATGATGGTGTGAACTTTCAAATTTCAGAATATTTGATGCGTGATTTGCAGGGTGGTATTCGCAGAAAGCTTAAAGCAGATCAGCTACCACCAATCGGCACCACGCAAATGACAGCAACAGAAATTAATACACGTGTTGAGATGATTCGTCAGTTACTTGGCCCGATGTATGGACGCTTACAAACTGAGTATTTGAAAGCAATTCTTGATCGCTGCTTTGGTCTAGCGTTGCGGGCTAATCAACTTGGTAACCCACCAGAGGAATTGTGGGGCAGAAACCTATCATTCAAGTTTATTTCACCATTGGCGCGCAGTCAGCGCATGGAAGAAGTTTTTGCGACAGAGCAATACATTCTGAGCTTATCCAGCATGGCGCAAGTAGATCAAACCATTTTAGACAATATTGATTTTGATGCAGTTGCAGCCGTAACAGGCACTGGTCGTGGTGTGCCGCAGTCAATTATGCGTACAGCAGAAGAAGTGCAGCAACTACGTGAAGCGCGACAAAAGGCACAAGAAGAACAGGCTCAAGCACAACAAGAGCAAGCCATGATGGAAATGGCAGGCGGTGCAGTAGCCAAGGGTATCGAGAAACAGATTGGCACTGAAACAGCAACGGGAGTGATGCAGTGATAATTGCTATAGCGATGATGCTTGTTTTTGGGCTTGTTCTTGCCGTCAGTTGGTGGTTTGAGCTTAAGAAAAACAAAGAGCTTGAGGTATGCAATAACGCATTAAGACAGGAAATTTTCAAGTTAAAACTTTCGGATTCTGCTGAACAAAAAGATGCAGTAACCGAGCAAGGCAATTTTGTGCGAACACGAAAACTACAGCGTGCCACACCAGAAACCTATCGAAATATGTTTGATATGGACCTAAACGGACAGCGCATCCTTGAACACCTAACAAACGTATTTTGCAAAGATGCTTTCGTGTCAAACGACAAAGGTGGAGAGCGTGAAACATGCTATCGCCTTGGTCAGCAAAGTGTAATCAATTTCATCATTCTGAATATTAATCAAGCAAACAGCCCACTTTACAAGGAACAAGACAATGACTGATCAAACAAGCAATGAGCAAGGCCAACAGCCAACTGAGCCAACGCCAAGTGTACTTAGTACGCCGTCAGTAGAGCCAAATCCTACCGAACAAAACGAGCAGCCTGTGCCAACTGGTGCACCTGAATCAATTGATGGTTATCAGGTCGAAGTCGAAAACTTTAATTTTGATGAGTTCAAGGCCATTCCTGAAAATCAGGAGTTTTTAGAGCGTGCGCGTGAAGCTGGGCTGGATAACAGCAGCCTGAATTTCTTGCTCAAGGAATATAACGAGTTGATTCCTGCGCTCATGGAAAATAATGCCGTAATGGATAACGAAACCACGGTCAAAACCATGACTGAAGCATGGGGAGCTGATGCAGAGCAGAACTTTGGTTATGCGCAAGCGGTGGCAGGCAACCTGATTGCAAACGGTGTGCTGACTGCGGATGAAGTGAACGATCCATCATTTGGAAACAATCCTTTAGTTTTGAAGATGGCGGCCTATTTTGGTCAGCAGCTCAATGAAGATACACCCCCGTCTAACACACAACAAAGTGGCGGTTTGGATGTTGAATCATTAATGCAGTCGGAAGCGTATTTGAACGAAAGCCACCCTGATCATAAGCGTGTCTTTGCTCAAGTCCAAAACTTCTATCAGAAGCAATACAAGTAAGGGGTAATGTATGCCTATTGTGAATGAAAACAAAATCACGGCAGCCTTTGTTCAGCAGTTCCATGACAACTATGAGTTGGCATCACAGCAGAATGAATCGCGCCTGTTAAAAACAGTGGTCAATCGTGGAAAAATCGTGGGTGAATCATTCACCATTAATGATATGGGTCAAGTTGAAATGGCGGCTTCTGGTGCGCGTTTCGGTGATACTGCTTGGACGATTCCTGATGCTGGTACTCGTAGCGTCTTGATGAATGACTTTGATCTGTTCATTCCAATCGAATCACGTGACATTCCAAAGCTGAAAGCACATCCAAACGATAAGTACATCAAGTTGCTGTATAACGCGAAAAACCGCAAAATTGATGACATTGTTTACCAAGCTGCAATCGGCACAATTAATCGCAAAAGCGTTGCTGATAACGGCACAGCAACAACTACAGCAACCGCATTGCCAGCAAACCAGATCATCCTTTCAGGTTTTGGCACGTTGAAGCAAAAGATTATTGAAGCAAAATCCATGTTCCGTGCCAATGAGTGCGATGAGCACAATGGAGAACAGTTATACATCCTTTACACATCGGACATGCTGTCAAGCATTTTAGGTGACACCACACTTACATCTGCCGACTTTATGGCTGGAAAAATGCTGCAGGAAGGTGGTGTGGGTGGCAAATGGATGGGCTTCAACTGGATTCCATACGAAAAACTAAGCCAAGGTGCTGCGGTTGGTGAGAAACGTACCGTTGCTTACTGTGGGTCTGCAATTCATTTCGGTGAAGCGGATATTACTGGCTTTGATATTACGACACGTGCGGACAAGAAAAACATCAAGCAGGTTGGTGGTGTGCATTCTCTTGCAGCAGGTCGTGCAAACGAGAAGAAAGTTGTAGCGATTGATTTTGTTGTCTAAACAACGTCTTGAACTAGCATCTTGGGCATGAGGTGCTAGGTTTTTTTTAATAGCTAGAATTGGATAAAGACATGAAGAAATTATTAGCACATGCATTATGCGCATATATTGGCACTAAATCTGTATTGGCTACAACCATGACACGTGGCGAATATAATGAATATCGTGGCTGGCAGATTCCCGAAAATGAAGACCCAAGCGAGCAGGGTTATTTGGTTGAATATGTGGATGGCGGTAAGCCAAACGATGATCGTCATGCTGGCTATATCTCTTGGTCGCCAAAAGATGTCTTTGAACAATCATACAAATCCAGTGGATCATTGACCTTTGGTGATGCAATTACTGCATTAAAACAGGGGCAGCGTGTTGCCCGTTCTGGCTGGAATGGAAAGGGTATGTTCTTGTACTACGTGCCAGAAAACAAATATCCAGCAGCACGCAATACATTGAATACTCTGGATGGTTTATTTGAAGATAATATGGTTCCTTATGGTGCATACATTGCCATGAAGACTGCGCAAAACAATGTTGTACCCTGGCTTGCAAGTCAAACCGATGTGTTGGCTGAAGACTGGGTCATTCTCTAACACCCAACAAACCCACCCTTAAAAGCCCACAAGATCATAAAAACTTGAGGGCTTTTTTATGACCACAACAAAAGTATCCATCTGCAATGAGGCGCTAAATTTAATTGGTGCCAAGTCAATTTTATCCTT
Source organism: Acinetobacter sp. YH12021 (assembly GCF_013420145.1). Taxonomy (NCBI): domain Bacteria; kingdom Pseudomonadati; phylum Pseudomonadota; class Gammaproteobacteria; order Moraxellales; family Moraxellaceae; genus Acinetobacter; species Acinetobacter sp. YH12021. The sequence goes on along the minus strand of NZ_VOYT01000001.1, from coordinate 240,391 downwards.
TGATGAAAATACAGAGAATGCACGTCGTTGCGCTTCAATTTATGACTCAACACGCAAGGCTTTATTGCGCATGCATCCATGGTCGTTTGCAAAGAAGCGAGTTCAGTTGGCACCAGTAACTACACATCCAACCTTTGGGTATCGACATTCATTCCCGCTACCAAAAGATTTTCTGCGCATCATTAATGCCAATGTTGAAGATTACGAAACAGAAGGTCGGCACATCCTTGCTAATACCGATCTGATTAGTCTGCTGTATGTTTCCGATCAAGATAACGAAGAAATGTGGGATTCGTTGTTCTGTGAATGCATGGTTTTTTATTTGGTGCATAAGTTAGCCAAGCCAATCACAGGCAGCCAAGCAGAGTCTGATAGTGCGTGGACCAAGCTGCAAAACATGCTTAAGCAGGCACGCGCGATTAATGGACAGGAACGCCCTGCACAAGACTTTGCAGCAGATTATGAGCCAGCATTGATGGGGGTGCGTTACTAATGAAAACTGTACTTATTAAAAACAACTTTAGTGCGGGTGAGTTATCACCAACACTTTATACCCGCACTGATATTCAGCAGTATTCCAATGGTGCTAAGCGTCTTAAAAATGTAATTCCACTGGTTGAGGGTGGTGTGCGAAAACGACCAGGGACAATTTTAAAGTATGTTATCTCAAGCGCTGTCCGCCTAATCCCATTCATTGTCAATTCTGATAATTCCTTTTTGCTGGCATTAAAACCCGGTCAGCTTACAGTTTTTAATCCCCAAACAATGGCTGTAGTCGCGCAGATTGCAATCCCATATACAGCAGAACAGATTCCAGATATTCAATACGTGCAATACCGATTTGAATTGTTTATTACGCATGGCGAAGTGCCTATGCAGCGTTTACGCTGTGATGAAGATTTTAGCAACTGGAATCTATCGGCTTTTGTTTTTACACACCCGCCAATTGACTCTGATAATGCGCGCTATCCATTTCGTAAGGGTACGCCGTCTGGTAAGGATTTGGGCGCATTCGTTACTTTCACACTTGATGCGGTGTCAGCTTGGTCAAACTCAACCACATATCTTTTAGGTGATGTGGTGATTTATTCAAGCCAGTATTACCAAGCGGCACGTGACAACTCAGATAAGCAGCCGAACACATCAACTGATGATTGGGTCGTTGTGCCGAATGCTGATGGCGCTGGTTTTGCTGCTGGTGATGTTGGGCGCTATCTTGATGTTAATGGCGGCCTGATCAAGATTACAAAGTTTAATAACGTAAATAGCGTCAGTGGTGAAGTGGTTAAAAAACTGGATGCAGTGATTAAGGCTATTGAACGGTCATGGGTAATTTTACCGCAGGCTTTTAATGCTACAGATGGCTATCCGCGTTGCTGTACTTACCACAAGCAGCGACTTGTTTTAGCGAATACAAAAAAAGCGCCTAATAAAATTTGGTTTAGTGCGGTAGGTGCCAACGGCAATTATCTTGAAACCACAGAAGATGGGGATGCATTCAGTGTTGTATCGGCTTCAGGACTATCAAACAGTATTTTGTTTCTTGAAGCGCAGCGTGGCGTAATTTGCTTAACGTCAGGTGGTGAGTTCATGGTTGATTCTGAAGGTGCATTATCCCCAACAACTGTGAATATGAATGAACATAGTGCTTATGGTGCATATTCTAAAGCAAGACCTGAACGTGTCGGCAATGAGCTTTTATTTGTTCAGCGTGGTGGTGAGCGTATGCGTGCTTTGACCTATCGCTATGAGGTAGATGGACTTGTATCACCTGAAATTAGTGCACTTTCATCACATATTGGTGAGGAGCATTTAGGAATTAATGAAATCTCATATCAACAGGAACCTGAATCAATTGTGTGGTGTGTGCTGGGAGATGGAAAAGTGGCTTCAATCACGTTCAACCGTGATCAGGAGGTGCTTGCGTGGGCACAGCATGATTTTGGCGGTACCGTGATAAGCATGTGCTCAATACCAACCAAGCTCGGTTCTGACCGCACATTCGCATTAATTCAAAGAGGGGCTTTAAGAATCATTGAGGAATTATCATTTGATGCTTTGGTTGATTGCCAACAGGAAATTTCAGTCACAATCGAGGGTCAGGAACGAACGATTGCTTATATGAACAATGTCTCGGCATATCAATGGCAAGATGGTAGTTGTTTTGAGGTTGGTGAAAAGGTTAATGGCAACACAATTAAGTTTAATGGCTTGTCTGGGCAAACAGTTAAATGTGGCGGAACGATTGAATGCATTGTTGAACTATTCCCACCTGAATTAAATCAAAACCCATTGTCTAGCATGATGCACAAAGCAAAGGTGGACCGCATTGCATTCTTTTTCAATAAAACGCTAGGTGCTGAAATTAATGGGCAGCTTATAGAAACCTTTACCTTTGAAGATAACTTGCTTGGCCCAAAACCGCCGTACACAGGTTTTCACTTAGAAGAAGGCGGGCACTGGGCTGATCTACACAAAGTTCCATTAATCATTACACACAACAAACCGCTGCCTTTTCACATGCAAGCTGTAACCATGCAGCTATCTATCAATGAGAAATGACATGCAAGTTCGACCAGCAACACTAAAAGACATGCCTAGTCTGCTTGCTATGGCGCGGCAATTTATTCTTGAGGCTCCTAATTATTCAGGTCGAGAGCTTAATGAGGATGCCCTAGAAGAAAACCTGACAGCAGTTATTCAGGGGCAGGGCGCTATTTTTGTGACTGAGCACAAGGACGCTTTAACAGGTGGGATTGTCTGCCTGACAACAAAAGATTGGTTTAATAATCAAATCATTGCTTTTGAACAAGTCTTTTATGTTGTCCCTGAATATCGTTCCACGCAGTCAGCACTTTTATTGATTGATAGCTTTGTAAGTTGGGCTAAGCACATGAATGCCAAGCGGGTGCAGTGTGGTACCACAACAGGTATTAGCACCGATGGGTGTGTTCGGCTTTATCGCCATTTTGGTTTTAACGAATACGGCATTCTTTTGGATCTGGAGCTTTAAACATGGAAATTATTGCAGCCGATAACACTGAACTATTGGCCCATATTCTAGGGGATATTCAGCAGCGTGATTATATCGACACGGTACGTGATGTGCAAAAGCAACTTTCAGAAAGTCCTGATGTAATCGATGTGCCAGTGCAGCATCACTTTGCACCAGGTGTGTATATGCGTCAGATGGATGCAGCAGCAGGCACATTGGTTGTCAGCAAGATGCACCGTACTGAGCACATGAATATTCTACTCAAAGGTTCGCTGACCGTGGCTACTGAAGATGGCATTCAATTGATGACTGCGCCATGCGTATTGAAATCTATGCCTGGCACAAAACGCATTGGTTATTTTCATGAGGATAGCAGCTGGATCACGGTGCATCCTACAGAAGAAACTGACTTAGAAAAGATCGAACAGCAGGTGATTGTGCCTGACGATGAGATTGATCAATTTCTTGCGTCACTTCCAAACCGATTAAAGGAGATTGAATAATGTCATGGGCAGCAGTAGCAGTCGTAACTACAGTGGCATCCGCAGCGTATGCAGGGTACACCAATTATGAAAACAACAAATACATGCAAAAGCAAGCCAATGCTGATGCAGAAGCACAATTGGCACGTGGTCGCTTAGAAGCAGAACGCATCCGAAAAGAAAAGGAGAAAGCGCAGTCAAGAGCACGTGCAGCAGCAGCGGAAAATGGTCTTGATGTGAATGAAGGCACTTCAATTGTGATTAATGATCAGATTGAACAAGACGCCAACTATGATGCAAATATGGCTGAAATTACAGGATACAACAGTTCTCAGCGACTCAAGGCTGAGGCAAGCGTACATGCAAAAAATGCACAAACTGCAATCGTATCTGGTGCGCTAAATACAGCCAGTTCTGGTATGAATTCCTATGGCGCAAATAAGGGGTGGAAATAATGGCTAGAATCCCGATGGGAAATTTTGGTAATGCGATGCCAGAGGTGGATCGAATCCAAATGCCACAGCGCAACACAGGACAATTGGCGCAGGCTGCAAAAAATCTTGGTGATTCTCTTTATGCTAGAGCAGAACAAAAAGACAAGCAGTTGCAGGAACAAGAGGTATCCGCTAAACGACTTGAGCTGTATCACAATGCTTTAGATGAGCAAGAGGCTAAAGTTAAGCTTGATGATGTGATGACTACTGAAATGTCAGAACAAGTCACCTTGCTTAAAAACGATGTGTCTAACGGTGCTATGACTGCAGACGCAGCCAGTCAGACTTTTAAGAAATGGTCAGATGAACGCTATAAGCAGCTTGAAAATGACATGCCTATGCATGCACGGCAAAACCTTAAAAACTATTGGGATGCCAATTCAACCAAACAGACACCAGGCTTTTTACCATTGCAGCTTCGTGCAGACGTTCAAAAGGGCGTGGTGCTTGCTGATCGTATAACCGATATTGCGACACGATATGAGCGCAAACAAGGCCGTGAATATCTTGAAACAAGCCTTGCAGGTTTAAACTTGCCCGAAGCAGATAAGCAGGCACGTTTATACAACTATGAAACCACACGTGATGTTTTAGATATTGATGGGCGTATCTCTGCAGCGGTTGAGAGCAATAATACAGCCGATCTACAGACGCTGGTATCTGATTTAGACAACGGCAAGTATGGCTACATTGATGGTCCAACAGTACAGCAAAAAAAGAACATGGCATTAAGCCGCATTGATGCGCTGAATAAACAAGCCGAAGTGCAGGAAAATAAGCGGGTGCAGGTCGCAGGCAAACTATTTAACGATTTTAAAACTCAAGTCATGACTGGTCGTGCATTAGATGATGACTATGTAAATAACGTGGGTGAGTCTGTCAAAGGCACAGAACATGAAGGTGAATATCAGTTTTACAAGCAGCAGTCTTTGAACTTTGGGCGTTTTGGTAAACTCAGTACAAGTGAGCAATTGAAGCTAATTAACGAACAAAAAGCCAAAGCCAAAAACAGCAAGTCAGCAGACCCAGCGACGGAAGAAAAGATTTTAGGCGTGTATGAATCTATCCATGCTGAAAAGCTTAAAACAGGACAAAACAACCCAAATCAGTTGGTGGCTGAGGCAGGGATTCAGGTCAATACAATTGAGCCTGCAGAATTGAAAACTAACCCTAAAGGCGCAGCACAAAAGATTGTAGATAACGCTACAAGTCAATTGGCGCTGAAAGATAACAATATCAAGCTTGCACCTATTTCACAGGAAGATTTACCAGACGCGAAAAAGGCTTTTGATGCCATGTCGGTGAATGACAAGCTGAATTTTATTGGTGGCTTAATTTCAGAATCTAAAGGCGTTCAAAGTGGCAATGCAATTTGGGGTGCAACTTTGGGGCAGCTTGGCGGTGGTGACTTGTCATACATCATGGCAGGCGTGGCTCGTATGAATAATTATAAGTCTACCCAAGGTGAAGATGTTGCAACTGCAATTATTAGCGGCACACAGGCGCTTAAAAACAAGCAATTGATTATCCCAAAGGATGACATCCTAAAACAAAAATTTAGTGAATATGTTGGAAATTCCGCATCAGGCAACACAGCAAATATGAATTTTGCAGCGTTTAAGTCTATCTATGCACACTTAACTGAGCGCAACGGCTATCAGCATAAAGACAAAGATGATTTTGATGAAGGGATGATGAACGCCGCATTAAGTATGGCTACTGGTGGCGTGTACGACCAAGGCAACTTTAAAAACACGGTGGGCGGAAAGATTGAAGACTGGAAAGTATCTAAGCCGTATGGCATGAATGACACTTTGTTTGAGGGGCATCTAGCCAAAGGCTATGCACAAATTGCCAAACAAACAGGTTTATCTGTATCTGATCTTGAGTCTTTGCGTTTACGCCGTTCAGATCGTCGCTCACCTAAAGGTGAAATTCAATACGACCTAATCAATGAACGTGGTAATCCGCTACAAGTTGGTGGTGTTGTGTGGCGAATCAATATTAAGGGAGCGACCAAGTAATGAGTAACTGGTTATCTGAGTTCTCAGGCGAAGAACAGCGCCAAGTTGATGAGCTAAACAAACAAGGTATCACAGGCAAACCGACACAGAAAAAAGAAGTGGGTTTATTTGATGGTGCTGCATCTTCACCATTTCGCGGTGCAGGTGCGGGCTTTGCTAAGGTTGCTGATACGATTGCCACGCCAATTGATGCATTATCTGATCGCCTTGCCTATACGTTTCAAGACGTGCATACCGATGAGTTTTTAGAGCCGTATTCTGCATACAAGGAACGCCAAAATAAAAAGCGTGATGACTTGGTTTATGGTGGTATCGAAGCATTAGAGGATAAGGAAAACACAGGCTTAGTCGGGAATATAGGTTTTAGTCTTGGTGACTATGCGACACGTGCTGTGATGGGTAGTGCGGTTGGTGGTGTACCAGGTGCAATTGCTGCAACAGGATTGTCTGAAACTGATTATGTTTATGGTGATTTGACACGGCAAGGCGTGGATGAAGCCACAGCCGCCAAAGTTGCTGTAACAGATGGTGCTATTGCTGCGGTATCGACAGCATTGCCTATGTCTTATGGTTTTAAAGGTACAGGTGGCATCATTAAAGATGGTTTGCTATCGATTGGTGGTGCAACAGCATTATCGCAAGGTGGGCAAGCTGTAAGTGGTGCGATTTTAGATTCTGCAGGATATGAAAAGCAGGCCAAAAAATACGAAATCACAGCCGAATCAGTCACAACCGATGTTTTACTGAATACTTTGTTTTTTGGGGCAGCACGTGGAGCAAGCCGTTATCTAAATGCAGATGCCACACCTGAACAAATTGAAGCACGTACTACTCAGCAGCAAGCCGCATTGATACTTAATGAAGCGGAATTTGACGATGCTGCAATTCCAGTCACACCATCCAATCCAATTCAGCATAACAACCATTTGGTGAATATGCGTGAAGCAACCGAGTCAATAAAAGCAGGTCGGCCAGTTAAAATTAACCGTGCCGTTGAGGGCGAAGAAAAGCAGAAGCCTATCAACTACAGCACTATGGCGATACCGACCAATGCCAAAACCATTGCACATAAAGCACAGCAGGCAGGCATTAATCCATCAGTAGCATTAACCATTGCACACATTGAAACAGGCGGTACTTTTGACCACACCATTCGCCCACCAAAGGGCAAGGATGGAAAACACATTTCATCGGCACATGGTTTATTCCAAGTTTTAGATAAGACTTGGAAGCAGCAAGGCGGTGGTGATCGAAATAATATTGATGAACAAATTCGCATGGGTTTTAAGCACATGCAGAATGCAGAAAAATACATCAAAAAACAGATTGGACGCGATCTGCAACCACATGAGCATTATTTAGGGCATTTGCTTGGGCCAGCTGGTGCAGTCAACGTTTTAAAAGCCGACCCAAATACACCGCTCATTGATATTGTGCGCAAGTACGACCCTAAAAATGCCAACGATATTGTGAAAAATAACGGTATGTCTGGTCTAACCGCAGGGCAAGCGATTCAAAAGTGGCAGCAAAAATGGAACACTTTAAGCGCGCGTTATGGTGGCAGTGGCACAAGTACGGTAATGGGTTTAGATGGCTCATCGTATGAAGTTGCTTTTGAAGTCAAATCACTTGGCGAACTGATTGCATCCAACGACCTTGCGTATGGTGTGAATCCGCTTTATCCAGCAGACTTGCAACCACGTGATCGTACCCGCGAAGCATCACGCCAGCAGATTGAAAACATGGCGAATGATTTACGTCCTGAATGGCTAGGTGAGTCGCCTAAGCTTTCCGATGGTGCGCCTATTGTGGGTATGGACAACGTAGTGGAATCAGGCAACGGACGTACTCTAGCCATAGGTAAAGCATACGAAAGCGGCAGAGCAGATGCCTATCAACAATTTGTGGCTGACTTTGCGGCATCACGCGGCATGGATATTTCAGGCATAGATCGTCCAGTTTTAGTGCGTACACGCTTGACTGATACTGACCGTGTGCAATTCACGCAACTAGCCAATCAAACCGATGTGGCGCAATTCAGCGCAACTGAGCGTGCCAAAACCGATGCAGACCGTTTGCCCGATACTTCACTAATCAAGCTCAATGCGGATGGCAATATCAATCTTGAGCAAAGCGTGGATTTTGTGCGTAGCTTTGTCAGCCAACTACCGAAGTCTGAACAGGCTTCTGTCATTACTGGTGATGGTCGCTTATCACAAGACGGCAAGCGTCGTATTGAATCAGCCATTGCACAACGTGCATATAACGACTCAGGTTTAATTGCCCGATTATCTGAAAACTTGGACGATGACAGCAAAACGGTACTGAATGCATTGTTGCGTGCTGCACCGCAATTAGCACAGCTGAATGACTTGGTGAAGCAAGGTGGACGGCATAGCAACACCTTAGCCGATGATTTAGCGCAGGCAGCGCAAAAGCTCAGTGATTTAAAAGCCAATGGTCAAACCGTGCCTGATTATCTCAGCCAAGGTCAGCTCCTCGAGGACGGTTTAAGCGATGGTGCAAAGCAGTTTTTAAACGTATTTGATAGCAATAAGCGTAGTGCTAAAGCTATTTCAGACAATATTCAATCTGAGATTGATCGCATCGAGGGGATGGGCGACCCACGACAAGGTTCGTTATTTGGGGATAGTCCAGAAGAACAGGCGGCATTAGATGTCATTTTGCAAAACCCTGATCAGGAGATTTCTGTAAGCCGTATGCGTCCAGATGGGGAAATGGAAGAAATCACAATGACCTTGCGTGAACGACTGGATGAACTGGAAGCCGAAGCAAAACAAGCAGAGCAAGATACACTTGCAGCACAAACAGCCATTAGTTGTGCTTTACAGTTTGGAGAATAATCAATGAAAGAACAATGCAAACAGGCTGTAGCCAAAGCACTCGGCAAAGCATCATTAAATCAACAAGAAGCACAGCAAATTGAGCAGCGCATCAAAGATGCAATGAAGTCCTTAGCAAAGCAGGATATGCAGGCATGGCGCAATTTGTCCGATGCAGACAAGCTCACCAAAGCAGGCGAGTTTGTGGCGCAAGATATTCAGGCGCAGTTAAAACGAAAGCATAAGATTGCTGCGCAAGATATTCTGACTCAAAACAAAAACCTTGCCTTACTAGATCATCCAACATTATCGGCTAGTGAAGTTGTAGACCGTATGGTGGCAGCGCATGGCGATATGTCAGGCATCCAGTCTATTGATTCTAAAGCACGTGCGATTGCATCTATTTACCGTGGTGATATGGTGGACTTTTACACCAACATCAAAGGCGGTTTAGGCGTATTTACCGATGCTGAATTGGTGCAGAAAATTGTCCGTGAACGCTTTGGTGACAGCACAGGCGACCCATTAGCCAAGCAGATCAGCGACAAAATGGGAGAAGTCTTTGAAAACATGCGCGAGCGATTCAATCGTTCAGGTGGTGACATTGGCAAGCTAGATGATTGGGGATTACCGCAGACGCATAGCCTAGAAAAGATCGTGGAAGCAGGCAAACAAGCATGGGTACAAAAAGCAGAAGGCTTAATCGACACTTCAAAATACGTGCATGAAGATGGCACATTTTATTCACAGCAAGAAATCCGTGAATTACTTGAATACTCATTCGACACACTAAGCAGTAATGGTGCAAACAAAACTGAAATAGGTCGTCAATCTTTTGGCGGTAATTCAAAAGTCACATCACGCCACAGTGAAAGCCGCGTGCTTCATTTCAAGGATGCTGAATCATGGATGGAATATCAGTCTGAATTTGGCGGTATGCCGTTTGTAGACTTGGTGGAAGCGCATATTAACGGCTTGTCTAAAGATATTGCATTGGTTGAAAATCTTGGCAGCAGTCCTAGAAATTCCATGCGCATTTTGATGGATGCTGCAGAACAAAAGGACTGGCAGAAAGGCATTGATGCAAATGATACAGGTAAGTCACGTAAACGTGCACAGACCATGTTTGATGAGTTTACTGGGCAGAACACACCACAATCCGAAGTATTAGCCAATTTAGGCTTGGCATACCGTTCAATGAATGTGGCATCTATGCTTGGTGGTACCACACTATCATCCATTACTGACCAAGCCATGATTGCTAAAACAGCACACATGCATGGCATTGCATTCCATAAAACTTTTGGTGAGCTGCTAACACAATTAAATCCAGCCAATAAGCAAGATCGGGAGCTGGCACACAGTTTAGGTTTAGCCACAGAAGAAATGCTTGGCAGCATTGCACGTTGGTCAGACGATGGATTGACTTCGGTGCATGGGAAGTCACAGAAATTGGCACGTGTATCCAGTGGTGTTGCCTCTCAGGTGATGCGTGTATCTGGTTTAAATGCTTTGACTGCGGCCAGTAAGGTTGGTTTTTCCAAAATGCTGATGGAGAAGTACGGACGTTTAAGCCGTTCAAAAGCGTGGGCAGACTTGGACGCTATAGACCGTGAGATGATGGAAAAAACAGGACTCAGTGAACGTGCATGGGAGGTAATGCGCTTGGCTGATCCAGTGGTAGACCGTAAAGGCAATCAATTAATGTCGGCACGTTCTATCTATCAAATTCCAGATGATAAATTAAAAGCCTTTGGTGATCCGCAAAAAGTACGTGACGAAATTGCTAGCCAATTCCAAGCGCACCTACTTGATGAGCAAGGCATGGCCGTTGTAGAAGCAGGCTTGCGTGAACGTACATGGATGAGCGCAGGGCAGAAAAAAGGCACGGCAATGGGGGAAATTCTAAAATCCATGCTGCAGTTTAAATCGTTCCCTGCATCGTTTTTAATGCGCCATGGTAGCCGAGCAATGAGCCAGCCAACATTACAAGGTAAAGCTGCTTATGGCATTTCAATATTTGCCATGACAACCTTACTCGGTGCATTGGTTGTTCAGCTTAAAGAGCTGTCAAACGGTAACGATCCGCAAACTATGTGGGATAGTGACGATCCACAAAAGACAATGAATTTCTTAACACGTTCAGCCATTCAAGGTGGGGGCTTGTCTATCCTTGGCGATATTGTTGTTGCTGGTACAGATACATCGGGGCGAAGTGCTACAGACTTCATGGTAGGCCCATTTGGTTCTGATGTTAAATCAATGCTTGGTTTAACCGTTGGTAACTTCACTCAATATTATGAAGGCAAGGACGCCAATGCAGCCAGTGAAGCATTCCGCTTGGTTAAAGGTAAGATTCCTGCGCAAAACCTTTGGTACACTAAGGCCGCAACAAACCGTTTAGTGTTTGACGAAATTCAGGATATTGTTGCGCCTGGTTATCGTGAAAAGTTATTGCGTAAAGCAGAACGTGAGCATGACCGAACACGTTGGTTAGGTGATGATTTTGGCGATATTCAAGCGCCTGATTTTGAAAAAATGGTTCAGTAATACTTTACCCAACAAACCACAATTTTATCCCCCGTATATATGGCTTATATGCGGGGGATTTTTTATGCGTGATGATCAAGTAGAACGAATTAAATTGCTGTCCGAAGAAATTGCGGACGACATGATTAGCACAGCCGCAGTGGCCATTGATACGACAGTGGAAACTAAAGTGGGCCGTGGTGACAAGGCTTTCTTGTATGGCATTGTGAAAAACCAAGCTGGGGTAATTGCCACTTTGCAGCGCGTACTTGATGTGAAGTCCGGGGCAATTCCACCGATCAGTGCAACTCAGGCCACACAGGAGAAATACGAACAGCAGTTAATTAAAAAAGCCGAAGAAGCAGCCGCAAAACTTAAACAACGCCTTAGCTAATGACCAACCCGAAGATTTCATTCTTAGCGTTCTTTCTGCTTTGGGCTGAGCTTCAAGGCTGGAAGGTACCGCTATTCCATGTTCAGGTCTGTATTTTCCTTGAGGTTTTCTACCTAAAGGGACGTACAGGCTTGCTCATGCTTCCGCGTGGGCATTCCAAGTCCAGTATTCTGGACGTGTTTAACGCCTGGGTAATTTACTGCTGGCCAAGCACTCAGATTTTGCATCAAGGCACAACGGACTCAGATGCTTATAAGTGTTCCAAAGGTACACGTGATGTTCTGGAACGGCACCCGCTATGCCAGGGAAACCCGAATACCGGTATTCGTCAGGGTGAAATTGAACGATGGTTCGTAAATGGTACGCCCGATGTGCGTTACGGCACCATGCTGGCCAAAGGGATTTTATCAGGCGTGACAGGCCACCGTGCGCATTTCATTCAAAACGATGACGTCGAAACACCTCAGACCACAGCCAATCCTGAACAGCGTGAAAAGCTGCCGAAGAAATTATCTGAACAGACGCACATTGCCATACCAGGTGCTAGAAAGCTTTGGATCGGCACACCGCATACGCACGATTCCCTGTATGAAAAAATCAAGAAGCAGCGGAAATTAGACAAATTAATTCTCAAGATGTTTGAACATGAAAAGCGTTTTGAGGATACACAGAAGGGCCAGAAAGTATTACTTGATTTTGCACCGGTGCATGCCTTCTCTGGTATTGGTACCGGGTCGAAATATCTTCATAAAGGCGAACATTACGAATGCCGAAAGAAAGGTAATGTCTGGGAAATTACCTTCTTAGAATCAAACTATGTTGTGGATTTCTATTCGAAAGGGCTTTGGGAAGAACGTTTCACGCCTGAAGAAATGGAATTTCGCCGTGAAGAATGTAAAACCCTGAATGAATGGGATTCACAGTATCAGATGCATGCCAAGCCGATTGGCGATGTGCGTCTTGATCCTGACAAGATTCTGGCCTATGACTGCGAACCGGTGCTGAAACGCGCCAATGGTGAATACTTCATGATGCTGGGTGAACGCCGTATTGTCGGCATGTCTGCTAAGTGGGACCCATCATCCGGAAAACTTAAATCGGATATTTCATCGGTTGCATTGGTGCTGCATGATGACCTGGGGAACAAGTACTGGCACAGATCCATTGCCTTGACTGGTCCCGATATTCTTACCAATGATAATGGTGAAATTGTTGGTGGTCAGGTATGGCAGCTTTGTGATCTGATTGAAGAATTCCATATTCCAAAAATTGTGATTGAGACTAACGGCATTGGTGGCTTTGCAGGCTCATCACTTAAAGCAGCTTTGAAGAAACGGAAACTTCGCTGTGGTGTTGAAGAACGTCATGCATCGCAGAACAAGAACAAGCGAATCCTGGAAAGTCTGGAAGGCCCATTAATGTCTGGTCTGCTTTGGGCACACATATCTGTGCTTGTGGTAACTGGTCCTAGCGGTGAAGAAGATTCACCAGAAGCAAAACAAATGCGCGAATGGAACCCAGCACTTACCAATCAGCCGGATGACTATCTGGACTCAGCCGCAGGCGCTGTCGTGGATCAGCCAGAACGCGTCGGAAAAATACACAGAACAAACGAAGTGAATGAAGGCCCTAATTGGAGGACAAACGGTGGCGTAGTTGAAGCCACTCTAGACTTTGAGAATTAGGGGTAAGTCATGGCAGTACAAGAGCAAACGCCGCTGCGAGAATACACAGCAAATGGGGTAACTACCTCGTTTGCATTAGGTTTTGATTGTGATAATCAAGACCATTTAATTGTACTGGTTGATGATATAGAGTCAGTTGTAGGTACCTGGTCTTTAAGCAGTGGTGCTGTGGTTTTTAATACTGCGCCTGAGAATGGTAAAAAGATTACCATTCAACGAAATACACCATTTAGTCGCACTACAGATTACCAATCCTACAATAATTCATTCCGTCCACCTGCGGTAAACAAGGACTTTGACTGGATTTGGTTAAAGCTACAGGAGTTGGGTGTTGCAGACTGGATTTTAAGTAATCGTATTGATGCACTGAAAAACTATGTGGATGATCGAGATGATGAGCTTCGCACCTATCTTTTGGAGGAGATTCGCAAGCAAGGTGTTGCTCTTGATCAGTTAGAAAATTATTACAATCATTTAATCCAGCGTCTTGCTAATGCTGCTATGGATGGTGGATTTGATACCAGTCTAGTTGCTGAAGGAACAACAGGTTTCTCCCAATCTCAAATTAATGCAGGTCTGTCATCTGTGGCAGAATTATTATCAATCGAAAGTCCGTTAAAAGGGATGCGTTTTTTTGTAAAAAGTCATCACAATGAGGATGCAGTTGCTTCTTCCGAGTTCTTGGGGAACGGTTGGTATGTTTATGATCCAAAACAAGCAAACATTAATAATGGTGGAACAGTCATTAATGGTTGGGTGTTAATTCCCGAAAACAATACGATCACACCATATCATTTTGGTTGGACAGGTCGTGATTTAGCAGCAGATATGGAGGCGTTTCAGAAATGTTTTGATGCTGTGAAGAATGGTCAGACCATCCGTTTCTGGCATACTTCACGTTTAGAAAAGCAAGTTGGTAAGCATACTGACATTTATGGTACTGAGGGTCGATCACTAGGTCGATTAACACTCAATGGTGGTCAGCCGTGTTTGATCATGCGAGCCAAGAAGAACGTAACTGTTATTCTTGATAGTGCTGAACTGTTTACAGAAACCGCATGTCAAGGCTTATTAGATTTGTACAAGTGCCATCGTTGCAAAGTGATTTCAGGAACACTAACTGGCGGTAACTATATTCGAGAGACAGGCGAGTATCAATTCCCACCTATCGACGGAACTACAGGACGAGCAGAAAAAGGCTATTCAGATAGTGGGTTTAATACAACAACATTAAGCCCTGATATTGGTGGTATGTCTAATAACATGGTCATTACCCAAAACGAAACATCTGGCGGATATGGTGGTCAATTTCCTCAATTTGATGGAACTACAGCACCAACATGGGGTGTTTGGCGTGGTGGTCAATTAGGTAATCACTCAGAAGGAATTCGTGTGATTGGTGGTTTTGGTAATGAAATTTTAGGCACAGAAATTCACGGATTCAACGGTTCAGCAATTCGATTGGGATTATTGCGTTCACTTGATGGTAAAGTTGATTATCCACGCATAAGTAATCCAGAATCTCGCGCTATTACTGCAAAGGGTACTAAGATTCGTGGCACTTATCTTCACAATTGCTATATTGGTGGCTGTCAATCAGACCGCTCTATTGATACGTATTTTAATGATTATAACATTGTTGAGGATATGGGACATCCAGACGCATCTATTGCTCATGAATACGTAGACCCTGGCTACGGATTCTCAACGTCTAGGGCAATGCCTAACTTCAAGATACACATCAACCATAACGCTTTCACCAACTGCTTCCGAAAAGGCATTGACTGCCATCAGGGTTCACAATTGCATATAGAAAAGAACAGTATCAAGGGAACTATGTTTCATGGGATTGGTATTGCTGTTGATGATGATTTTGCAGATACTTTCTATCAACCATACTTTGAGCATGTTGGTATCATTAAGGACAATGAAATCGAGTCTCACGATGTTGGTATTTTCTATGCAAACGGACAGTTTGGGCGAGGAAGGCGTGAAACTGCTAAAAAACGATGGGAGCGATTACATGTCAATATTACTGGTAATGTGATTAGATCAACCAGCCCATTCTTTTATAATTTTGCTCATAGTCCGTTTTATATTGCAAATAATACATTTATTTTTGCTGCACCATATGCATATCAAAAAGCCGTAGTGGGTAATAAGTGTGGTGTTTATATAGGCTCTTTTGCAAATCGTGGTTTTACATCAGGAGATGTGATTTCACATAACAAATTCCTCAACTCAAAAGACGGGAACTTTGCTTATGGTGTTTTTGTAGAGAATGGATCAAAGCAAACTAAAGCTATAAAAATTACTGAAAATCATTTTGATATTAGTCGATGGTATCAAAAAGACGGTGCAGACTCGATGTATGTCCATAATGATGTTGTCTATCGTTCAGGATTTTCAACTGCCCCCATTCAGTTTGGCGGTAACAACATTCCTCAAGATGTGGTAGTTGAAAATAATACTGTTTGGGATGATTTTAATCATGAGCTTGTCGCGTTATATGCAGGTGGTGGGTCGGGTTTAATTGCATACCCATTGATTGACGGGCATGGGCGAGTGACAGGTATTCAAGTGTTTGATGGTGGTAGTGGTTATTCACCGTCTACGGTATTTGTATTGAGGGCAAAGGGGAGATCGGCTGGGGCTACGCTAAATGCAACTATCGTAGATGGAGTTGTAACTGGCATTCAAGTTACGAATGCTGGTCGGTTCTATAGATCAAGCTATGGTTTAACTATACCGAGAGGTTTGGTTTCATACGATATGCGTCACGTTTCTGGTTCGAGTTGCTACGACAAAGGTATCGGCTCATCTACAGATACAGGATGTGTCCTTTCTGTCGTTAGAACAGATATGACCCCACCTATTACACCATTCTCCATAGAATCAGGTG
Organism: Acinetobacter sp. YH12021; assembly: GCF_013420145.1. Lineage (NCBI taxonomy): Bacteria > Pseudomonadati > Pseudomonadota > Gammaproteobacteria > Moraxellales > Moraxellaceae > Acinetobacter > Acinetobacter sp. YH12021. The sequence continues at coordinate 224,043 of NZ_VOYT01000001.1, read as the reverse complement.
TACGCTGGATGAACACAACAAAAGAAGGTCAGTATGCTATTCATAGCGGTGGTGTACGTGGTGGTACTTTGAGTTTCTGGATTGAGGTATCTTCAACTACGTCAGCAGGGGGACGGGCACTTGCCCTACCAGTTGATAGTCTCGATGAATCTAGTAACGCAGCTGCAGCAATATTAGCAAATGTGAGTACAACTGGGTTTACTGTATCAGGGGTATATGTAGATAATGAGCTTAGCACTGGGCAGACTCTAAGCTTTGATACTCCATATCTGATTACATTAAGCTCTGCTGAGTTGAGTGGGGCGAGTATATTATTTGGGTCTAATGCTGATTTTACGGGCGCATTTCTAGATGCTAAATATGCATTCATTGAACTTCATCGAGGTTATACATACTCAGCGAACGAGGTTTCAGATTTGTTTGAAATGAGACGATCAATGTTCGGTAAGTAATAGAAAAGCCGTGCTGGATTTAATCTGACACGGCTTTTGGATCATTTAATTCCAAATAAGAATCTAGTTATTTTGAATATCTTTAAAATTTTAAATATTAAAAATGAAATAATGAACGTTAAAGTACATATAAAAAAGAATGAATATATGCTTGAGTTAAAATTTTGTGCATAAGGCTCAATTATGAAAATTATTGGATAGTGAACCATATAGACAACTAATGAGCTATCAATCAAGAATTTAGTAACTTTTGAACTGCTCTTATTGATTGATAGAAAGAATATAAAAATATATAAGCTTAATGATAATGATAAAATATTGTTGATTGATATATTTAATATCTTGAAGTAAAAGGAATTAATAAGATCATGTTGCTGATAGCTTAAAATTTGAAGTATTGTAGCGACTATAAGACTAACTGCTGCTACTAGAAATGCTGGCTTTTTTAAAATTGAAAAATAATTTTTATCTTTATGTATGTATAAATAATATCCAATCGTGAAATATGGAATATAGTATACGGTTTTATAAATAAATATAAAATTTAGATCGTTAATTATGGCTGGTAGGTATTTTGTTATGACTATAAAAGGGATACTAATAAAAGTTACTATTAAAGATAATGTTAATGTGCTTCTAAGGCTTATACTTTTTAATATATTTTGATATCTATCGGTAATTGATATTCCTGAGAAAATTAGAAGGGTGATTAAAAACCAAAAATGAAGAATAATATTTTTTAAAGTGAAATTTTCTTCATTTAATAATATGAATGGTATTGATATAAGCAAAATGCCTGTTATTAAGGGTATTAAGACCCTATCAATCCTATTTTTAATATAGTAATTTCTGTTTTTTTTAACTAAAACCATACTAGATAAGAAACCGCAAAGAATAAAAAAGGTTTCCATTCTAAAAGAACTAAGAAAAAACTGAAGATAAGATATCAACAAACTTGTATCGTATAGTTCGATATATTTTTCACTTGCTGATACCGTAAAGAAATATGCAGCATGAACCACAATACCAAGTAGCATCATTAAAGCTCTAAGTGTATCTAGACCGTAAAATCTCATTTAAATAGATCTACTAAAAAATTTTAATTGATTATAAGTATTTTACTTAAAAAATCATTAGCTAATTACACTCAACAAACCACCACCAACCCTGATCTTTAATAAGGTCAGGGTTTTTTATTACCAAATTTTAGGGGGCGCAAGTGAATGAGCCGAGTGCATCGCTTTGGAAAAAATTAAATGAGGTATCGGATCGACTGCAACGCGTATCCGAACAATTGATTGAAGCAAATGCGATTAACAAAAGTTATCACCAAGCACTAGAGCAGCAGCGCATTAAAGTTGAAGTGCTAGAGCAAGACAATCACAAAGCGCAGGGTGCAATTGGAATGCTCAAATGGGGCTTAGGGATTCTTATTAGCATCGCAATTTCAGGCGGCAGCTGGGCTGTAACTTCTATTAACCAACTTAAACAAGATGTAGCCATTGTTCAAAGTCAGCGAGAGGATAAAAAACAATGAAATTTATTCAAGAAAGCGCATGGCAATATTTGTCTGTAAAACTTCCAGCTTGGGGGGCATTTATTTTTGGTGTGTTGCCTGTGCTAATCCAAGAGGGTGTGAACACTCAGTTGATAGCACCGCAGTATCACGCCATGCTTTTAACTGTAGTTTTGCCTGCACTAGCATTGTTCGGCAAAAAAAAATATCAGCCCGAATTGCATCCTGAACCAACCGTTTTAGGCTTCGCAAATCTTCCAGTTGATTCTATTACTTTTGATGAAGCATTTAAGCGATTAATCGGGCATGAAGGTGGTTACAGTACAGATCGTCGTGATCCAGGCAACTGGACTGGTGGGCGTGTTGGTGTAGGCACCTTAAAAGGCACTAAGTTTGGCCTAGCTGCAAATACATACCCTAATCTTGATATTAAAAATCTCACACTGGCGCAGGCTAAAGCGATTTATAAAAAAGATTGGTGGGACAAACTTGGGGCAGATGGCATGCACTCGGCAATCGTGTTTCAGTTGTGGGACTTTGCGATTAATGCAGGGAAAAGTCGAGCGATTAAAGAATTACAGCAAGCAGTTGGTGTGCCTGCGGACGGCATCATTGGGCCACAAACTTTAGCAGCTGTGAATGCGCATGACTTGAACGATGTAATTTTAAGTTTAACCGCAGAGCGTTTAAAGTTTTACACCAGCCTGAGCACATTCAAAACATACGGCAAAGGCTGGACTAATCGGGTAGCAGACAACTTGAAGTACGCGGCTCAGGATAATTAAAAAAAGCCCTCAAGTGAGGGCTTTTTAATCCATCTAAGCGATGGTTTAGACTTATTAACTCAAAAAGAGCTAGCAAGTGTTAATTTCTAAACCACCTATGCGGTGGTTAATCATTAATCTACATAGCTACGCGAGAAATGTCAAATTTTCAGTACCGTGTGCCGAAACTTGTATATATCTCGCTTTCTGAGATCGATCAACATACAGACGTCTTGCGCTATTTTTCATGCTTTGAATACTGCAAGTGCGATTAAGTCGAGATGGCGCTGCATATACAACCGCTTTATTTAAATAATCTAGCTGGTTTTGCAATTCAGCAATAAAGCTAATGTTTTCGTCTTCGCAAGTTTGTAGAACAGATTGCCAGTTTTCTACTGATTTTAAGCTATGTCTTTCTTGCGAAAAGCGCATGTGTGCAAATGCGCCAGTGGCTTTTTGATTATTTAAATAATTAAAACAATCATTAATCGTTGGCACCATTTTTCCGTTATAAAAATCAAGTTTGATTTCAACGTCTTTAAATTTAATCACAATGTAATTAATATCTCCACTTCGATAATCTTCAACAATCTCCAAAATTTCAAAATGAGAGTTGATAATTGACTCATCAATGTCAATAGCACTTAAAAAATCTTTTTCTAAATGCTTTGGTAGATGAAAGTTTTTGTGATACTCAAGTGTTTCCGTGATGTACTTTTCACTGTAATGTGATGATTTTGAAAGAACATGAAGCCACTTGCCACCATGTTTCTTTCTTAATTCTGCGATTAATGTTGCTGGCATCATGATTCAATCCTCTTGTTCTTCTGTGTTTTCTTCAATATCTGAAAAATTAATATTCTCTTGAAGATAGTTTTTAATGTCGTTGTAAGTTACATCTGAATCTTCAAGAAAGTCACTAGCTTCACGTCTTGCTCTATTAAACCCATACATGCCATCCACATATTCAAAAGAATAAAAAACAACATGGTCTCTATATACACACTGCTCTGAAACATAATCGTAAATCGAGAACCAAATTCTATTTCCTTTTTTTGACAAATAAATGCGGTATGTTTTTTTATTTTTCGTAAAAACTAGAACATTTTGTTTTTTAATATATCGACCATGAAATTCCTGAGCCAACTCATCAAGCAATTCAAATTTTACTTTCACTAAGACACCAAGGTCATTGCCAACTTTTTCAGGCACTGGTGATTCACCGCTCAACCAGCGACGCATGGTTCTATCATTTACATCAAGTGCTTTTGCTAGATCGGTTTGAAACTGAGTACCAAAAAGTGCCATGCCGTATTTAACTAGATCTTCTTTAGTTAGCGTTCTCATGTTGTGCTCCAGTTGGGGTTTTCACCCCGTTTTGAATTAAGCGTAGATTTTGCAGAATTTGTCGAACTTAGTTTCTGACATGAAGATTTTAGTTTTGATTTTCTTTTCCATTGCTGCGACAACTTTTAAAGTCACAAACTCAACAAATAACTGGTCTTCAGTTTCAATAACAATTTCAGAAGAATTAAGGTCGACATATAAACCTTTTTGACCAAAAGCAGGAGAGAAGTAAATGCGATGATGTTCGCCTTTTTCCCACTCTTTACCACCTTTGTTTAAAAGCAATTCGCGTGAAACTTTAGCCACTTCTACAGATGCGTTTGCGTAAGCAAGTTTTAAGCAGGCTGCAAAAGTAACAGCGTAGCAGTCGCCTTTTTTATTAATAGCTTTTGCTGCTTCGTGAGCTTGTTTGAAGATTGTTTTGCGAGATAATTTGAAAGTTTTCATTTGGTAGCCCTTTAGCTTTTAGACATTGCCTTATGCCCTGTCTGTAGTATTATAATGCCCTAAAAATAGGGCAAATGCAATAAGTATGATGATTTATTTTTATTCTGCCGACGAACGGCAAACCCTACGCAACAAGGCGTGTTGGGGTTTGCTGTTTTAGAATACATTAAATTATTAAAATGTGGATAACCTACCTTTTTATGAGCATACGAATCACGCACAAAGAAACGGAAATGGGGATTGATTTTTATTTATGCGTTACAGTTTGCGTTACACATACTTTTATTAGTTTATTATTTAATATAAATCAACAATATAAGAATTATATTATATGCACGCTGAGCGCACCATTTCCTTGTTTGATCACATCCGAATTAATCCTAATATTATTAAAAATTAATAACTTATATCTACTTATTGTCCGATAATGTCCGAGGGCGTTTTAGGATACCGTAATCTTTTACGGTATTTTTTACGGTACATTCCATTTCTGACAAAAATATACCGTAAAAATGCCTAGATTAGTTATCAGTCTGACTGACTCAAAAATTAAGTCTGCAATATCAATGCAAAAGAAATCATTTGAAAAGAATATTAAGCTTTCAGATGGTGGTGGCCTTTATCTATTGTTAGATAGAAAAGGTGGGGCATATTGGCGTTTTGATTATATTCGCCCAATCTCTAAGAAAAGAGCCACTATAGCTATCGGTATTTATCCAAGTTGTACATTGGCCAGAGCTCGCGCAAAACGAAGTGAGTTTAGAGAACTGCTTGCGCAGAATATTGACCCAGCAATTCAAAAGCAAGATAAACAGTCCCAATGTCGAAATAATAGTTTTAGATCAGTAGCAGATGAATACCGTAAGACTGAAGAGCTGGAACCAAGTACACAACGTCGGAATCAGTTTATCTGGGATAAGCTTTATGTTGCTATTGGTGAGTTCCCCATTGATTCGATAACAGCCACTCAAATTTTGGAAGTATGCCGTCTTTATGAAAGACAAGGTAAGACTGACTCAGCAAAGCGAATGAGAAGTAAAGCATCTCAGGTGTTTCGGTATGCGATTGCTTTGGGTTTATGTCAATTTAACGTTGCTGACCAAATTAGCGGTATTTTGAAGGTGGGTAAAACTAAGCATCGAGCGGCTATTACTGATGAGCAAAAGCTAGGACAACTATTAAAGAATATTAATACACATGCAGGTCGTGGGGATATTGCTATTGATTATGCAGTCAAAATCTTACCCCATGTATTTGTGCGTCCTGGAGAATTACGTGCAGCAAAATGGGCAGATATCGATTTTAAAAATAGAACATGGAGTTATACACCGCCTAAGACCAAAAATCAGACAGCCCTACAACATATTGTTCCTTTGTCTGATCAAGTCTTGAAGCTGTTCCAAGAATTGTATTGCATTACTGGATATACCGAATATTGTTTTGTGTCTATGCGAGATAAAACGAAAACCATCAGTGAATCAACTATTAATAAACGATTGAAACAATATGGTTTTGAAAATGGTGAGACAACAGGGCATGGCTTTAGAGCTACGGCAAGAACTTTATTAGATGAAGTTCTAAAATTTCCTATTGAACGTATAGAACAACAACTTGCACATCAGGTTCGCGATATGCATGGTCGAGCGTACAACCGTACTAAGTATTTGGAGGAGCGTTCAGTGATGATGCAAGCATGGTCTGATTATTTGGATCAATTAACGCATAAAAATGTAGAGTAATTAATTTAATAAATATTAGTAAGTTATAGTTTCAGTTAAGTTGACGCCACCTCCACCAAAATTCTTTCCGAAGTAATCCATCGGAATCTAAAAAAGCCTTTAAACTCAATGTTTAAAGGCTTTTTTATTGGCTGTATTGTCCGACTCTGTCCTAAGCTGTTTGACCCTATTTTTGCTTTATTAGGGTCAAAATTGGGACAATTTGACCCACTAAATAAGTTTAATTATGTGGGACAAAGATATGTCGCTTACTGATGTGCTGTGTAAAAAAGCATTACCGCAGGAAAAACAGTACCGCCTTTCTGATATTAATGGTCTGTCTTTACGAGTCGATCCGAATGGCAAAAAATATTGGTCTATCAGATACACGGAAAATGGACAAAGGAAGTCCAAAGCATTAGGTATCTATCCTGAGCTAAGTTTAAAGCGTGCAAGGGAGATCGCGCTTGATCTGAGATATAAACTCAAAAATACAACTGAGGTCGAGCAGGAGCAGCCTTATTTTAAGGAAGTCGCAGAGGATTGGTTCAATAATCAAAAAGAAACCTGGTCATCCAAACATATTAGTAATGTTCGAGCTTCCTTGGATGAGCTTTATATTGCTCTTGCTAATAAGCGTATTAATCAGATTCAGGCACCTGAGATTCTGCAGATCATTAAGAAAATTGAGGCAAGAGGCTCGCTTGAAATTGCAAAACGTACCTTATCTCGTTGCGGCATGGTCATGAAATACGCTATTGCCCATGGATACCGCTATGACAACCCGGCAGGTGATTTAGTTTATGCCCTCAAGAATAAACGGGTCAAAAACTTAGCTTCGCTTTCGGCCTCTGAAATGCCTGAATTTTTAAGAAAGGTAAGAGCATACCCAAGTGATGCTCAGACACATCATGCGATTATTCTGATTATGCTGACAGGCGTTCGGGTTAGTGAGTTGCTGCAAGCACGCTGGGAAGAATTTGATCTGGAAGGACGTAAGTGGGATATCCCTGAAGAGCGTATGAAGAACCGTCTTCCGCATCGTGTACCGTTGACGGACATGATTATTGCTGAGCTAAAGGCTTTGAGGCTTACTCATAATCAGGAACTGTTATTTCCACATCGTTTAAATAACAAAGAATCAATGCGTAGTGAGTCTATTTTGGCTGTGATCAAACGTTCAGGCTATACGGGACGAATGACCACACATGGTTTTAGATCTCTATTCAGTACTGTCGTAAATGAATCGAATCTGTTTAATCCAGATGCCATTGAGCGCCAGCTTGCTCATGTGCCGCAAAATAGAATTCGCTCGGCCTATAACCGAGCGCAATATTGGGATGAAAGGGTAAGGTTGATGGAGTGGTACGGGGAGCAGGTGAGGGAATGGATGGCTCAGTAAAGAGCCCTCCCTTCATCATCACACATTTCAAGTAAATACGATTCATTAATTAATTCTTCAAGTATTTCGCTCTCACTCTTGTTTTTAAAGAGCGCAAGTTTTTTTAGATTTCTTTTCGCTTGTTTTGTGAGAGGTAAGTGGTGTTTTGTCTTGGTTTTTCCCGCATCTCTAAATTTTTGTTGGCTCCACGATTTTGACATTCTTTGAAGTAATAGTTTTTTTTCTTTTGTATCAAGGGATAGGGAGTCTAAAGAGGAGGTAATAATAATAGATGGTTGATCCCTTAAGCTAAAATTTCCCAAAAATAAACTTAGTAGCAAGTTTTTAGATTCGAGATATTTAATGATCCAACTTGTCTGGTGTGAATTTTTAAAATCTATCCATTTAAGATCATTTTCAGGGGTGGCGTTGTGTTGGTAGTTGTGCATGTACATGAATAAAAAATTTATTTTCTCTCTAATCGATTTGTTAATGGTATCTATCGTAAATTGCAAATACTCGTATAGATTCGTGTTTGGTAATCCTTTAGTTCCCTCAGGTAAATGCTTATGTAATAAAAAGACTATTTGTCTTAAATCATTAGACTGAAGATGGTTAAAGCATTCTTCATCAATCAAATTTTCCATTAGTATTGAATTTAATTTATTCAGATCAATTTCAAAAAAATCAATTTGATTTCTTAATTGAGATATTTTTACGTGTTTATTTAAGTTGTTGATAAATATAAATTGATCTTTGTTACAGATTTTCAAGTTATAGCATAAAAAGTTAAGTTGCCTATTTGAGCATTCATATAACTTTTTTTCCAATAGGTCTGAATACTTAAAGTGCACTGCCATGATACAAAATTCCTTGTTGATAATGATACTTTTATCCTTTTTTTTAAAAAAAATAAAGATATTTAAGGAATATTTAAATATTATTTTGGTGATATTTTAGTGATATTTTAGTGATATTTTAGTGATATCTTAATTATCTATTTAATATTAAATCAAATACTTATGTTATTTTTTTTATTTTTTTTGGGTAAGCATCCGGCTAACACAGCCTTACCAAGCGATCCTATAAGCCTTAATTTAGTCCCCACCTAAAAACAAGTGGGGACTTAATCCATGAACACGGATATATATTCAGCAACACCTCCTGTTGCTAAAAAACGCAGAACATACAGCAAAGAATTCAAACTCAGTATTGTCAATGCCTGCAAAAATCCTAATACCTCGATCGCTTCGGTCGCACTGCAACATAGTATTAATGCCAACCTTGTCAGTCGTTGGATCAGGATCTTCAGCCATCATGATGGTGCCGTGCAGGATCCTACTCATGTGAATCCAGCATTTATTGCTTTGCCTTACACTGCTGCAATCAGCCAACCTATTGATGAGAGGATCACGTTGTGTATCACCGTGCCTCATACGAATAATGATATTCAGCTAAAATGGCAGACATCAGAAATACCTGCCTTGGCAGAATTACTCAAGGCACTGGCAACATGATCCGCATTGATGAAATCTGGTTGTCTACTCAGCCCATGGACATGCGTGCAGGTATGGATACGACCATGGCTCAGGTGGTGAGAGCCTTTGGCTACATCAAACCATAATGTGCCTACCTTGTTTTGTAATAAGCATGACTATCATATGAAAGTCGTGGTGCATGATGGACAGGGGGCTGGCTGTGTGCCTGGCTGCTAGTTACTAGAATAAAGTAAATTTCACTGGGCTAAAGTTCACCAGATTGAAATAGTGGCGATTAGCTCGGAGCAGTTACAGCCCTTGATCCTGGGGTTGCTCTGGCAGAGAATCGCATTACAGCGGAGGGTGAATATGCTCTAAATCAGTCTATTCAGCCGTCCTCCAAACCTTCTATCTGCCAAACAATGCGGTCACTACTGGGTCTGCCTTAAATCGGTCATCAAAGAAATGGCACAGCCGCTATATTCTGAAGCTAAGTCATCGGGTATGGAAGCGTCCGCTAATATTTAGATCTACTACTTGTACTACGCAAAGGAGTACATAATTTTTGAATATTAAGGAGGGTATAACCGGGTGCTGAATTGCGCCTTCGTAGAGATTAGGCTGTGTGTTGGAAAGCTCATATGCATGGTTCCTAGGTTCGCGTAGGTAATTACGTCTGATGATCTAACGATCAGATACGTCCCTGTTGCTCTGCATTAACTGCAGCTCATGGGGCGTAGAACTAGTTGTTTGTTGCTCACTACAAAGTGGTCAGCTAGTGGCGAATATCATGACCTTGATTCAGTCAGTAAAACTGAATGGGCTAAGTCCCTATGCCTATTTAAGTGATGCGTTGAAAAGGTTGCGTACACATAATTGGCAACTATTTTGACACCACATGAGGTTAACCAAACGCTTGTCTTAAAAAGTTAACTTTAGCTTCAAAAAAATTATGAATGACAAGGATGAGCTGGGTTGCCTTTCTTTTGATCGTTGGCCACCCCGTGTTCTTAAGCTATTCTCTTAATGGGTTTTTATAATTATATATTTAATTTAATAAGAATTTAAAAATATCTAATCTATTCATTTTCTTACATAGAGCTTTACCATTGAACTGGTCTCACTGCTTATGGCTAGCAGTGATAGATAAGAAGCTCATAAAAAAATACATAGCATGCTTAGGTATGATTAATAACCTAAGCGTGATGAGCATGTTTGATACTTCATTATTTTACAATGAGTCCTATGTGATGACTCAAATTGATCTTTTTATAAGAAAAATCCCTTACCAAGGGATTTTGTTAAAAGAGTTCAGGAAAACTCTGTCTGAATTAATTGTACCCTTTAAATTTCATGATAAGCCAGGACTATCTTATTGCCTATCTATTCGAATATTTTCTGATATAGTTGCTTTAATTGATAGGAGGTTAGAAGCAGATGGGTTTGGTATAAATTATAATATAATTATATACTTAGATGATAATTTAACTAAAGCTCTTATTGGGATTATAAAGGACCAAGGATCTGCGCTGAAGGCAGATACAGAAAAGTTAAAAAGACAGGAAGTCTTGAACCGTGAGTCTTTAAAAGAATATGTAAATCAACTCACACAGCATTATGCAAAATTACTTTTTGTGAGAGTGGATCTTTATTTTGATGAGGAGGGAGCAATAGACGTATCAATGGTTGAATATGCTCAATATATGAAAACCTTGAGAAATAGAATATCCAATAAGGATGGTTGTTTTTCTGATTTACAGGGATATGCCTGGGCAGTAGAGCAAGGCGAGCAGCGAGGATACCATAGCCATTTACTTCTTATCTACGATGGTCACAAGCATCAAAATGACTGCTACTTAGGTTTAGAAGTGGGTGAGTGTTGGCAGAAGCTTCTCAATGGAAAAGGGACTTTTTTTACATCCAACCATCCGGATTATAAAGCCAAATTTAGAGATGTTGGTTCTTTGGGAGTGGGAATGATTCATCGTAATAATGTCAGGGAAGTAGCTAATGCAATCAATGCGGCAATGTATCTCGTGAATCCTGAGAAAACCAATCAATTTTTAAAAGTCAAATTACCTAAAATGAAAACATTTGGGACAGGTCAATTTAATGTTAGCTGGAGAAGAGGAATCTAAAGCTAAATTATTTCAAATATATAACATCACTATGAATGTCATGGCTCTTTTACTTTGAGCTATTAAATCAATGAATTTTAAGCCTGTTTTCAAAAGCAGGCTTTTTCGTTATTTGGAGCTATATATTATGAAACAATGCCCATCTTGTAATTCTAGTCAGATCAGCTTGATTGGGATCAAGTCACGAGTGCCAGCAGTATCCGATGTTTCAACTTTACTGACTTCTCCTACCACAATGTCAGCATTAGGGGTAAACCTAATTCGTTCAACCAATCTACCCCCAGTTATTGGGGCAATTGCAGGGATCGTTATTAGCGGGGTGTTTATGGCGTTAACGAATGATGAAACTAATCAGCCTATGTACTATTGCCATTCATGTAAAAACCATTTTGATGCCAATTTACGTCAATCCCTTCAAGTCTATAACAGATATTAAAAGGAGACTAACTATGGCACATCAACTTGAACAAATGGCGTATGTCGGTCAAACTCCTTGGCATGGTCTAGGGAATCAACTCACTCAAAATCAGCCGATTGAAGTCTGGGCAAAACAGGCAGGCATGGACTGGCGAATTGAATCTTCCGATGTCAGCTACATGGCACAGAATGAACGTGGGCAGAGCATCATTATGCCCTATGAAGAACAGCGAGTACTGTATCGTTCCGATACTCATGCACCCTTGTCTGTGGTCAGTCAGCGGTATCAGGAAGTTCAGCCCAAAGAGATTCTGGAGTTCTACCGGGATCTGACTGAGCAATCTGGCTTTGAGCTGGAAACCGCTGGTGTACTGAAAGGCGGGAAGAAGTTCTGGGCATTGGCACGTACTGGACAAAGCACAGCACTCAAGGGCAAGGATGTCAGCAATGGTTATATTTTATTGGCAACAGCCTGTGATGGTACGTTGGCCACCACAGCACAGTTCACCAATATCCGTGTGGTGTGTAATAACACATTAGCCATTGCCCTACGTGGGCAAAGTAGCAATGCTGGTGTGGTGAAAGTACCACACAGTACTAAGTTCGATGCGGACAAAGTCAAACAACAATTGGGCATCTCAGTTCGTGCATGGGATGAACACATGTATGAGATGAAGCAGCTGAGTCAGCGTAAAGTCACCCAAAGCGAAGCGGCTGCTTATTTTGATGCGGTGTTTAACAATACCAACATGAGTGTTATCGACCAGGATGAGAACATCATTCAGTTCTATCGCAATATCGCTACTCCAACTCCAGCCAAAGAAAAGTCTGAACCGAATGGACGTGCCATGAATAAGGTCATGGATATGTTTAATGGACAGGGGCGTGGTGCAGAACTCAGCTCAGCCAAAGATACTGCCTATGGTTTGCTGTGTTCAATCACCGAGTTTGCTGACCATGAACGTCGTGCCATGAGTACCGATCACCGCCTCGATTCAGCTTGGTTTGGTGCAGGTGCTGCGTTAAAGCAGCGTGGACTAGAACAGGCGCTTCGCTTAGTGGTTTAATTTTCATTTAAGCCAGTGCTATTACAATAATGGTCAAGGGTCATGCAGATGATCCTTCTCCAGTGAAAACCCCCTTTTGCCACATCTCCAGATGTGGCTTTTTTTATGCCGAAAATTTTACAGACTTCACTATTTATAAGGATCAAAGCATGAATCAGATTGCACCGATAAATACCTCTCAACTCCCTCATTTCCCAATTCCGAATGAGATGAATGAATCAAATACCGCAGCTAAACGAACAGCGACAGCCAAACGTTTAGCCAATACTAAAAATATGGATTACCAAGAATGGCTAGAAGTGCGTAAGCAAGGCATTGGCAGTAGTGATGCCGCAACCGCTTGTGGATTGAATCCCTACATGTCGATGCTGGAACTGTGGATGATTAAAACTGGTCGAACTCAGCAGAACGTTGATGATGACAGCTCAGGCGTTGCACCATTGTATTGGGGCAAACAGTTAGAGCCACTGGTTGCTGAGTATTACAGCCTGCATACCAATAATAAAGTGAGACGAGTCAATGCCGTGCTTCAGCATCCTGATCCTGATAAACACTTTATGTTAGCCAATCTGGATTACACGGTGGTCGGTAGTGAGGACGTTCAGATCCTGGAATGCAAAACCGCAGGTGAGCATGGAGCAAAATTGTGGCGAGATGGTGTGCCTTTATACGTGCTGTGTCAGGTGCAACACCAACTTGCGGTAACAGGCAAACAGGCTGCACATGTCTGTGTTCTGATCTGTGGGCATGAAACCAAAATCTTCAAAGTGACACGGTCTGAATCAGTGATTCAACACATCATTCAGGCAGAGCGTTATTTCTGGGAATGTGTGGAAACGGATACTCCGCCATCAGTCGATGCCAGTGAATCCGCAGCCAAAGCGATTCAGCAACTCTATCCAGCGCATATCCCACTGAGCGTTGAAGATCTCTCGCAAAATGAAAATGCCAATTTGATGTTCGATCAACTCATTAAAATGAAAGAAGAGATTCAGCACAAGCAGGAACGCTTTGACCAGCTGAAGCATCAAATCCAAATGCTGATGAAAGATGCTGAACGAGCCACCTTTGCCAATGGCTCTGTGGTCTGGAAGAAAGCCAAAGACTCCATCAGTCTGAATACCAAGGCATTGCTTCAGCACCAGCCTGAACTCATTGAGCTTTACCCCCTTCAAAAGCCAGGCAGTCGTCGTTTCAATATCTATACCGACTAAGCCTATTTCAGCCCATTCAAATAGCGAGGCGCAAAAACCGCTCCCCGCCCTCCATTCGCTAGGAATAGAGGGCAAACGGTCGCGGCTTTTGTAGCGAGCTATATACATATTTCTTGAATCAGGTGATCTACATAAAGCTGGATGATCTGTACAAAATCAAATTGAGGAAAATAAAATGATTAAAGGTTTAGCGATTACACCACCAGCTCTAGGGCGTATCAGTATTGGTCGGGTAGTAGAAAAGAATGGCAAACGCCTACCTGAAAAAGATGATCAATTCACCATTACGTCCCAAATTCAAAGCAAAGAAGGATGGGTGAAACACCCACTGGATGAACAGCTTCGAGCCAATACTCTCAATCAAAAGCTACGCTCAATCCCCGTCAGAATGATCTTCAATGATCCTGACTTAAACCTACGTGCAGAATACAGCCTATTTGACCGTCAGACTGGGCGCCCAGTTTGTGTCGGTAATGGCGAAACCTGCCAACGTTTAACTAATCAAGGTGTAGAGCAACATCCCTGTCCATCACCAGATTTATGTCCGTTGGCTCAAGGAGGTAACTGCAAGCCTTATGGACGCTTGCATGTGAATTTAGATGACTCGGATGAGTTTGGCACCTTCATCTTTAGAACCACAGGCTTTAACAGTATTCGGACTTTGGCTGCACGGCTGAGTTATTACCACGCAGCTTCAGGAGGTTTACTCTCTTGCCTGCCTTTGCAACTGACTTTAAGAGGCAAAAGCACCACACAAAGCTATCGTCAGCCGGTGTATTACGTGGATCTAACTTTAAGGGATGGGATTAGTCTCAATGATGCCATTACTCAAGCCAAGCAAATTGATGAACAGAGCAAGCAGGCAGGGTTTTATCAGGAGGCTTTGGACTTTACGGCAAGGAAGGGTTTTGCCAATGCAAGGTTTGAAACGGATATAGAGGAAGGGTTAGATGTGCTGGAAGAATACTACCCTGAACAGGAACAAAACCGGGCAGTGGAGCAACAAGCTTCACCTGACGGATTTGTACAGGATATTCAGCAGGTGCTGCAGCAGAGTGTAAGAGCTGTGAATTAAGCGAGAGGAGAGAAGATAGCTAACGTTAAATTTTACAGACCAGCTCTATTATTTGAGCGAATAGCCGCTCGCATCAATGATTAGGAGCTAGCCTCATGAATGCGTTTATCGGTCAAACATTTCAAATGAATCAACTCATCAGTATTAAGCAGGTCGTAGAATTTGTCGGTGTAGGGCGTTCTACCATCTACGAGATGATGGATGAAAACTCACCTTATTACGATCCTTCATTCCCAAAGAAAGTTAAAATCACTCAAAATCGTATCGGCTGGTCAGCTTATGAGATCCATCAATGGATTGAAAGTAAGTTGGCGAGTCGAGAATAAGGGATGCTCTTAGCTCCCTTATTTTTTTTGTTTTCTTGTAGACTGAAAATGTCTTTTAGCCTAAGTGTCCGTAATGAAAACAATAGACTACTACAATAAACATACAGAAGAATTTACAGCTTCAACTTTTGAAGTTGATATGGAAAGCCTATACAAGCCATTTTTAGCTGAGCTGCAGGAAGGTGCCAAGATTCTTGACGTTGGCTGTGGCTCAGGACGAGATACTCTGGCTTTTAAAAATAAAGGCTATCAGGTCGATGCAATAGACTATTCCGAAGAACTTGTTAAAAAAGCATCTCTACTTACAGGTATTCCTATTAAGTGGAAGAGCTTTTATGAGGTTGATGACTATGAAACTTATGATGGAATTTGGGCGTGCGCATCGTTGTTGCATTGTGAGCGTACTCGTTTAAAAGAGGTGATTGGAAAACTGCTGAGTGCGCTCAAGCCAAATGGTGTGCTTTATATGTCTTTTAAATATGGCAATACAGACCGTGAGAAAGAGGGACGTAGCTTTACTGACTTGAATGAGCAGCAAGCACATGAATTAATCAAGCAGATTGATCAGGCTTTACTGTTACAGCAATGGATTACTATAGATAAACGTCCAGACCGTACGGAAGAGTGGCTCAATATCCTGATTAAAAAAGAGCAGGCTTAGATATGTTGTTCAATACAGCTGAAATACCAACACCTCAAGAACAACTGAAATTCTTAAAGCATATTCAGCAGATATTACAGTCCGGGACGTTTACGTCGACCTATAAGTTTGCCTTGTTGATGAGTATTACACGTCTGGCGATTGAGCAGGGTGAGGATACTGGTGCTACATTACATTTAAATTATCAGGATATTGCGGAAAAATTTATTGGTCTGTACTGGAAACAGTCATTGCCATTTCAGTTTAATCACTATGAGCCTTTTACTATTCATCAAAGCACTGGTAAGCAGGCAAAGATCATCAGTGAAATTCAAAAGGCACAACAACAATTTAAAACCTTGGCTGCGTTGAGAAAAGACCAGTTGCACTGGAATCAGCTTAAGAAAGTGGTTGCAGTAACCGTCAAGCAAATGCCGGTGGTGTATTTACAGAACCTGAATGGTCAAGCGGTGGAGTTTCTTTACCATTTGGAAGATTGCAAACAGTCCCTCAAGCTTTTACCCAAAGTGATGTATTGCTTGAGGCAGTTTAGTGAAATTATTGAAGAGTTGTGCCAGAAGCGCTGGATTGATTTTGTCCGACTGAATAAGCAGAATCTGGTGATACTGGATGGTTTGCCTGACTTGGATGAATTCATGTTTGCCCCGAGTCGCAATCAACTGGGGCAGGTCGCGGACTTCTTAATCGACTTACAGCAATGCCAGTGTTTTTACTGTGGCAAAAGCCTAAAAAACTCAAAATATGCCGTGGATCATTTTATTCCCTGGTCTCTATATCCTGCCGATACTGGACATAACTTTGTTCTGGCAGATGACAAATGTAATTCTCAGAAAAGTAATTATTTGGCGTCGGAACAGTTTTTGCAAAAGTGGCAGGAGCGGAATTATCTACATGATCAATCTATTGTTCGGGAAATTTCTCAATTCGGTTTCTTAACAGATATTCAGCGCTCGCATCGGGTTGCCGACTGGGCGTATAAGCAGGCAATAGAGAATGAGTATTTAGTCTGGCTGGGTGGAAAAGATAAACAGATATTAGTTTCTCCCATATCTGGAGTATTTTGAGTCTTTGTTTTTCTGTAGTGCAGATTACTGGAGTAGGCTGCTATAAAATTTAGATCATGTATCTGTCTAGCGCTTGAATTGATAGATTACATCGCTTGAGCACGACAATTCATGTCCTTTTCCACCTTTTTACTGCTGCATGTTATAGAATTTTAGGTAAAATCATTTTATTAATGATTTACTTATTTGGACTTCCATAACAATGACCCAAGTACAACTGCAACAATTACAAAAACAACTTTGGAATATTGCCAATACTTTGCGTGGCACCATGGGCGCCGATGAATTCCGTGATTACATTCTGGGTTTTATTTTCTTTAAATATTTATCGGAAAAATCGGTGAACTTTGCCAATGAATTGCTCGATGGCGAAGACCTCAGCTTTTTAGAGTTAGATGAAAATAATCCTGAGCATGTGCCATACATCGAAGAAATTAAAAAGAATGCCATTGCCGAAGTCGGTTATGCGCTCACACCAAAACAGCTATTCCATACCTTAGCCGAGCGTGGTCGTCAGGGCGAATTCATTTTGGATGATTTAACTGCAACCTTAAAATCAATTGAACAAAGCACTTTAGGCACCGACTCTGCCGATGACTTTGCCAACCTGTTTGAAGATTTGGATCTAAACTCGACCAAGCTTGGCAATAATGCCAGTGACCGTAATGCACTGGTGGCGAAAGTCCTCAGTCATTTAGATGATATTGATTTTGATATTTCCAATACCGAAGCCGATGTGCTGGGGGATGCTTACGAATACCTGATTGGCGAATTTGCCTCAGGCGCGGGCAAAAAAGCGGGGGAATTCTATACCCCGCAAACAGTATCGACTTTACTGGCCAAGATTGTCACCCAAGGCAAAGAGCGTTTACGTTCGGTCTATGATCCGACTTGTGGTTCGGGTTCGTTGCTGCTGCGGGTCAAACGTGAAGTCAAAGATGTCGATATGATTTACGGTCAGGAAATGAACCGTACCACTTACAACCTGGCACGCATGAACATGATTCTGCATGATGTGCATTTTGCCAAGTTCGACATCAAGCAGGAAAATACCTTAACCCGTCCGCAGCATTTAGATAAAAAGTTTGATGCGGTGGTGGCGAATCCGCCATTTTCTGCAAAATGGTCTGCCGATCCGTTATTTTTACAAGATGAACGTTTTGCCGCGTATGGCAAACTGGCGCCAAGTTCTAAAGCCGATATGGCTTTTGTACAGCACATGCTGTATCAACTGGATGACAATGGCACCATGGCGGTGGTGCTACCGCATGGTGTCTTGTTTCGTGGTTCGAGCGAGGGCGTGATTCGTCAGTATTTGATTGAACAGTTGAACGTGGTGGATGCCATTATTAGTCTACCCGCCAATATTTTCTATGGCACGTCTATTCCGACCTGTATTTTGGTGTTGAAGAAAAACCGTGAGCATAGCGGCAATATTTTGTTTATTGATGCCAGCAACGAATTTGAAAAGCAGAAGAATCAAAACAAGTTATTGCCTGAGCATTTGGATAAGATTGTTGCGGCCTTTGAACAGCGTGAAAATATTGAAAAGTATGCGCATGTGGCGACCTTGCAAGAAGTCAAAGATAACGATTACAACCTGAATATTCCGCGTTATGTGGATACTTTTGAAGCGGAAGCCGAGATTGATTTAGATGCGATTGCAAAACAGCTTCAAGCTTTGGAACACGACAGCCAAAAGACTGATGCCATCATTGCAGAGTTTTGCAAAGAGCTAGGCATTGCTTCGCCTTTTGCGGAGGTGAAGTAATGGTTGCGCCAAAGTTAAGATTTAAAGAGTTTAATGGTGATTGGACTAATAAAAAAATTGGGGATATTGCTGCTAAGGTTGGCAGTGGTAGCACACCAAGAGGCGGTGCTGAAGCATATACAGATACAGGTATAATTTTTATTAGAAGTCAAAATGTTAATAATGATCGACTTCTTTTAGATGACACTGTTTATATCCCAGAAAGCACGCATTTAAAAATGTCGGGAAGTAAAGTTGTTGCCAATGATATTTTGCTAAATATAACCGGTGCTTCGATTGGAAGAAGCTGTGTTGTTCCTAGTGACTTTACTGAAGCAAATGTAAACCAGCACGTTTGTATTATTCGCACGCCAAATGATGACCCTGTTTTTGTTCAGTCATTTTTAAGCTCTGAAAATGGACAAAATTCAATTCAGTCTAAGCAAGCCGGTGGTGGTAGAGAAGGGTTAAATTTTCAAGCTATTCGCTCAATTGATTTTCATTTTCCACCTTCAAAAGAAGAGCAAACCAAAATCGCCTCTTTTCTTTCCGCAGTAGATGAAAAAATCAGTCAATTGACACAAAAACACCAACTCCTCAGCCAATACAAACAAGGCATGATGCAGAAGCTGTTTAGTCAGCAGATACGCTTCAAATCGGATGATGGCAGTGAATTTGGGGAGTGGGAGGAAACTATTTTAAGTGATATTGTGAATTTATTTCATGGATATCAATTTCGGACTTCAGACTTCACCTCTAAGGGGATCGCAGTAATCAAAATCGGGAATGTCATAGGCAATAATTTAGATTTAGCCAATTTAACTTATATCAATGAGAAGCGACTTGAGGATTTCAAAAAATTTGAAATTCTGAATGGTGATATTTTGATGTCTTTGACAGGTAATATCGGAAGAATTATAGAGGTGAAAAACAAACCTTTTATTCTATTGCAAAACTATCGTGTTGGTAAATTTATCCCTTTGAATGAAAATTTCTTGATAAAACCTTTCTTAAAATATCTTTTAACATCAGATTTAGTTTTTGGAAGATTTTCTCAATTAGCAAATCAATCTGCACAGGCTAACTTTGGGAAACAAGACATGGATAAAATAACAGTATTTTATCCTTCGGTGAGTGAACAAACTAAAATCGCTAACTTCCTTTCTGCTATTGACCAAAAAATTGAAGTGGTTGCACAGCAAATTGAACAAGCCAAACTTTGGAAAAAAGGCTTGTTGCAGCAGATGTTTGTGTGAATTTTAAGGTTTAGAGTTTTTAAATTTTTTTGTATGGGTGTGGAATGTTGGACTGGCAAAAGTGGAAATATGAAAATAGAGACAAGATTAAGCATATTGTTGGGTATGAAGAAAAATTTGTAGATGAAATCTTAAGTCAAATTCCAGAAATCTCCCCCGATGATGTTATCGCTCAGTATCCGTTTAAAGATAATAAATCTGGTAATCGGTATATTGATTTCATGATCGTAAATAAAAGCAAAGGCTATCAATTGCCAATTGAGTTGGACGGTTACGCAAAAATCAATAATAAGGGGTATGAAAAGTTTAATGACTTTCTCGAGCGTCAGAATGATTTAATTCAACAATTTGGAATTGTCTTACGCTATACCAATAAAAAAGCATTTCAACAACAGCAACAAGTGATCCTTGAGATTCGTAAAGCATTACAAGCTCAAGCGAGCCATCAAATTACTGAACAATCTAAACAAAAACAGATTCAAGTTCTGATCGCTGAATATGAAGCTAAAATAGCCGATTATGAAAAACAGCAAACCACAAATAATTCACTAAATCATTCAGATGTTTCAAATGAGCTAAGCAATGTCAGAAAAGGTATAGATGCATTTAAACAAAATCATTTACAAGAACTACAAAATGTACAAAAAGAACTTTCAGAGATGAAAGGAAGGCAAACACAAGAGCTTGGGTCAGTTAAAAATGAAATCAAAAAACAGATTTATATCGGAGTAGGTCTTGTTGCCTCTATTGCGCTAGGTGCAGTGGTATATATAAAATCAACCTCACAATCTGCTGAAAATATACCCATAACAGAGCAAGTTTCATCTAGTTATCTTTCATCAGATGTTCAGGCAGATCAAAATTCAACTTCTAGTGCGAATCATATTCAATCTATTCAAGCTAGTATGTATATTGGTCAAAATCGAATAGTATGCGGTAAGGTAGCCCAATTAAAAGAGTTCTCAAAAGGGGTGTATTTGAACTTTGATCAACCTTATCCCAAAGCGACTTTTACTGTTGTGATTTGGAGCAATAATTCGCATATCAGCCAACAACTTCAAAACGTAGAAAATAATACACTCTGTGTGAAAGGGATGATCGAGGAGTACAAAGGCAAGCCTCAGATGATTCTAGGCTCATTGGATCAAATCGTGTAAAGAGATATTTAATGATTGATTTCATAATTTTTTTGGCTGGCTTAGTTGCTATCGGGATTGTTTTAAGTATTTGTAATTCCTTTTCAGAAACCTATCAAGAGATGAAAGCAAAAGAGCGATATGATCTTGAACAAAAGAAAAAACAAGATGAGTTTGCGCTAGAAGCACAGAGGAAGCAGGTTGAACAAGAATTAGAGTTTAGAAAGCAAGCGGGTCTTGATCCTATATACCAAGAACAGACTCGCAAGAATAAACAATATAAGGCTGTAATTGTTGGCTTGATTGCTTTGATAATTTTTATTGGTGGCTATATTTTATTTTCAAACAATGAATCTGCAGTTGCTAGAGAAGATCACATACTTCTTAACGCAGAAGAAATAGCAGATGCCTCACGACAATTGACAGTGGACAGCCAAAAAAATCAAGGCTTGCCAGAAAGATTTACGCCATCGAATGTGCATGAGCAACAAATAGAAACTGATACAGCATCAACTACTAAACCAATTGATCAACCTAAAATTGAAGAGCCAAGACAGGCTGTTTTAAATCCATTTGAAGGCAATATAGACGATACAAATTTATCGACATCTGGTCAGATTTCAGTATATGAAGCAGATGCACATATTGGAGAAAGTACGACTGTGTGTGGTGAAGTGAGTCAAATTTCACAAACATCAAAAGCAACGTATATAAATTTTGGAGGTATATATCCAAAACATAAATTCAGTGCAGTGATGTGGTCAAACAACATCATGCCGACATCAGAGGGTAGCAATATTTGTATCACTGGCTTAATCGAAAGCTATAAAGGTGTTCCTCAAATTGTGATTCGCTCTGTTGAAAATCAGATTTCAAGCTATTAAATACTTAAGGTGTTCCCTATGCTAAAAAAAATATTAATTACTTCTTTGTTGTTTATGGCGAGCTTAAATGCTTTTTCGCAGGAAATTAAAATTGAGGCAATTAAAGCTCCATTCCATGTTGGTAAAACCGTGATGGCATGTGGGCAGTTAGCTGAGATTAAGCATTTAGAAAATCGGCATTATTTAAACCTTGATCGAATGTATCCGAATCAAACGTTGACGATTTTAGTTTGGGACAATAACTACAAATGGTTTGAAGAGCGCTTCGGTCGTATTGATGGCATGGTAGGTAAGCGTTTCTGTGCTCGAGGAACAATTGAAGAATATAAAAACAATTTGCAAATGAAGGTGAATAATCCTCAGTTTTTGAGATTAATGCACTGATTCTTTAAAGTTTTCTATGTGGCATTCCTCTTATCAAGTCTTTAAATGAGATTAATGAAAAATATGCGTTGCACAGATTTTGTTTAAATAGAGTCTAAAATTTGATAAATAGCTAAAACTATGCTTAGTTATTGTATTGGTTAAGTTGTTGTTAAATATTGATTTAAAGTGATGGTGAAATGACAGTACAAAGCGAATACCAACTTGAAAATGAACTGATTAGCCAGCTCAAGCAATTGGGTTATGCCTCAGTGACGCTCAAGGATGAACGCCAACTACTGTCTAACCTCAAAACCCAAGTCGAACGTACCAATGGGCTAGCACCCCTGTCAGAAACTGAATGGAAACAGGTCATCAGTTTTTTAAACACGGGCACCGTGTTTGAACGCGCCAAGAATCTGCGTGATCTGTTCCCAGTCAAATTTGATGATGGGACCAGCAAACACATCTTTTTCCTTTCAGATGACCCAAGCAAGAACATCTATCAGGTGACCAATCAAATCACCATCGATCACCGCGACTATAATGGCCGTACCAGCCGTTTTGATGTGACCTTACTGGTCAATGGTTTGCCTTTGGTACAGATCGAGCTGAAAAAACGCGGCATGGAAATTGCCGAAGCTTTCAATCAGACCCAACGCTATATTCGTGAAGCCTACTGGGCAGGGCAAGGGCTATTTGGTTTTATTCAGCTTTTTGTGATTAGTAATGGCGCAAATACCCGTTATTACTCCAACGGCACCACAGGCATCGAGTTTGCCTTTCCATGGGCGGATGTCCATAACAAACACATCAATGAAATTGTCGACTTTGCCGAAGCATTTTTAAATCAGCAGCATCTGGCCCAAATGCTGACCCAGTACATGGTACTGCTAGAAACCACCAAAAGTCTGATGGTACTGCGTCCCTATCAGATTTATGCAGTACAGAAAATTGTGGAGCATGTGCAAAACTCCGATCAGAACGGCTATATTTGGCACACTACAGGTTCAGGCAAAACCCTGACCTCATTTAAAGCCAGTCAGATCATCATGCAAATGCCTGATGTGGAAAAAGTTCTGTTTGTGGTGGATCGTAACGACCTCGATACGCAAACCTCACGCGAATTTAATGCTTTTAAAGCCGACAGCGTGGACAGCACCGATAACACATCGACCTTGGTGAAACAGCTGGATCAACGTCATGACAAACTGATTGTGACCACCATCCAAAAACTCAATCGAGCCATCAGTACTGACCGATATTTAGAATCGATTGATTATCTTAAAAATAAAAAAGTGGTCTTTATTTTTGATGAATGTCATCGCAGTCAATTTGGTGAGACCCATCAGAACATCAAAAAATTCTTCAGCAATGCACAAATGTTTGGTTTTACCGGTACGCCTATTTTTGAAAAGAACAGCCAAAGCAAAGCAGGTTTAAAACTCACCACAGATTACCTGTTTAATGAGTGTTTGCATAAATACGTGATTGTCGATGCCATCCGTGATCGTAACGTCTTGCAGTTCCAGATTGATTATCGTGGCAAATACACCGCCAAAGGCATGGCGACGAATGAAAGTTATGAGGAAGATGTAGAAGGCATCGATACCAAAGAACTGTATGACAACCCGCAACGCCTTGAAATGATTGCCCGCTACATTGTCAATATTCACGATACCAAAACCCGTAATCGTGAATTTACCGCAATGTTCTGTGTCAGTTCGGTCGAAACACTGACCCAATATTACGACCTCTTTGAAAAGGTGCAGGCTGAAAAGCAAATTGAAGATGAAGCACAAGGTCGGATATTTAAACCGTTGACCATTGCCACTATCTTTTCTTATGCGGCAAATGAGGCTGTACCGACTGATGACTTAAATGGCTTAATTCATGAAGAAGCCGCAGATATTCCAACTCAGGTCAATTCATCCAGTCGGGATAAGCTGGATCGCTACATTGCGAATTACAATCGACAGTTTAAAACCAACTACAATTCTGGTGATCAATTTTATGCGTACTACCGCGACATTGCACAGCGCGTAAAAAACAGACAGATTGATATTCTAATTGTGGTCAATATGTTCCTCACGGGCTTTGACTCTAAGCCGTTAAATACCTTGTATGTCGATAAAAATCTAAAATATCATGGCTTAATTCAGGCATTCTCTCGTACCAACCGTGTCTATAACGATAAAAAACCATTTGGCAATATCATCTGTTTCCGCAACCTAAAACGTGCAACAGATGAAGCACTGGCACTATTTTCCAATAAAGAAACGACCAAGATTGTACTTGTTCCCAGCTATGCGGAAATCGAACAGGATTACCAAGCAGCGGTGAGCAAATTGTTTGCCTTAACGCCCAATTACCAATCAGTCGATGACCTTGTCACTGAAGAACAGCAACTCGAATTTATTAAAGCTTTCCGTGAAGTGATGCGCTATAACGCGCAATTACAAACTTTTATTGAATACGATCAAGACCAAACACAACTTGATAAGCAGCACTTCGCGAACTTCGCCTCTAAGTATGCTGACCTATGTCGTGCCGTTAGAAAGACCACCAAGAGAGACAAAGTATCGGTATTGGATGATGTCGATTTTCAACTGGATTTACTGCACAGTGACCGTATCAATGTTGGCTATATCATCAATCTACTACAGCTCGTAATAGATACAGACTCAGAGGACAAGCGTAAGAGGTACCAAGCGCAAATTTACGATTTAATCAGTAGTGATATTAGCTTGCACGATAAGCAAGACCTCATTCAAAAATTCATTGAAGAAAACATGCCGAAGATGATCAACGGCCAAAGCGTCCAAACGGCTTTTGCTCAGTTCTGGGATGCTGAAAAAGAACAGGCCTATCAGCATCTTTGTAAAGAAGAAAACCTGAAACCAGAAGCGATGAAGCAGGTTCTGGAGCATTATGAGTTCACCAAACGCCTACCACGTAAAGAAGAGTTGAAGGACTTACCAAACTATAAGGTTAAGCTGTTTGAACGGGAGAGCATTTTTAGCAATTTGCTGGTCAAGACACGCAAGTTGATTGAAAAGTTTTATGTGGGGTTTTAATTGAGGTAATAATTGGGTCAAAGCAATTATAAAAATTTAGATTTATTAATCAGCAAGGTGGTAGTTCATCTGTCACTATCTCCGCACTAAAATGAAAGTCATTTTGACTAAATCGCATATAGGGAGATTGGATAAGAAATAAAATAAATGTTAAGATTTGTTAATTAATTTTGCGATATTGTTAAGATTAATTTAACTAACTAATTTTATTAAAAAAAAATCAAATAAAAGGTTTGAAAGTGAAAAAAAATGACTAGAATGTTGCAAAAGAAATTCAAAATATGGGGTGTGTCTTGGTTCATGATCACGATAAGACAGTGTGGAACTTAGCATCTGGTACTTGGATGCGAGATGAGACAGTGGGTTATATTTTAAAAAGTACGCCAAATTCAAATGTTGAAAATCATGTGAATCCTCATTTTGTTCAACAGATGCTGAACTTGCCAACTTTGGCTGGAAAAGTGTATCCACCTGAGTTTTTATATGATCCTGAAACAGGTACTCCTTTAGAAAAAAAGCAGGTTGATTCAGAAGCATATTGGCTTCCGCCTTATGGGCAGGGACGACATTATGATGATAATCGTCAATACATGGATAGCCATGGCTTACAGTTAAGTCATCAACTTAAAAAATTAAAGAATGAGCCACAGATTGATGCTGATACAGAACAGAAAATAAAAATGCCACCAAGAGGTATTTTTGAATTTGTGTCGATCAAAGCCAGTACCGATATTCCTCAACTCGTGGCATACAATAAAGTTAATGGCAATCTCTTGATTTGGAGTCAAGACAATCAGGAATGGTTGGAATTAAAAGCAGTTGAACGTCGTTTAGAGCGTTGTCCAGAAAAATTGGA
Organism: Acinetobacter sp. YH12021; assembly: GCF_013420145.1. Lineage (NCBI taxonomy): Bacteria > Pseudomonadati > Pseudomonadota > Gammaproteobacteria > Moraxellales > Moraxellaceae > Acinetobacter > Acinetobacter sp. YH12021. The sequence goes on along the minus strand of NZ_VOYT01000001.1, from coordinate 197,656 downwards.
AGAATATTTGCAACTTTTAGGCGTTGTAAATGATGCTGGTATTCAGTGCTTATATATTCCAACCAAAGCAGGTTTAGCACGAGTCACCATTGAAGGTTTGTCATTGACCTATCGTGCTGAGTATATCACCCCACTTAATAGTCCATGTTTAGGTACACCGGTTTATTGGAATAAAAAGATTTTAATACCAATTTTAATTGATGATCAGGTTAAAATTTTTGATGTCACGAATCAGATAGAGATTTTGTTGAATGAACAAACCTCTGAAATTTATTTTGAAAAAGTTGTTTATGACACTAGACGTATTATTTGGGTTGGTACGTCAGGGCAATTGATTTTAAAATATAAAATCTCTGATGATGAAGCACTCAATATCGTCTATAAAATGTGGCTACCAAGCTACACGCCTGATTTCCGTTTTGGTGCACCGTATGATGATCAAAAAGGGAGTTTTTATCAATTTGGTAAAACTCAAAGTAATGAAAAAGGTCCTTTGTGTTATATCGAATTAGATTCTGAAGACCAACTCGAAAAAACTCCATCATTCCGTTTTACCACAGGTATATCAAAGTTCGGCCTAGATGGTAAATTGGAAATCAAACAAGATATATGGAAAGAAGCAAGTGTGGTCGAATCAACTCATCGTTTTACAGTTCCAATGATTGAAGATGAGAAAAAAGAGTTAATTTTAGGATTCAGCTTCGATACAGATACCAATATCGGTATTGAACAAAAACTTGCAGATGACACAAAGCAAGACATTAAATTATTTATAGATACACATGATGGACTAATTGATTTTCATCGTGTTCAAGTAGAAAAGCCATTACATTCAAAATTTTTTATTCATCAGAATGTTTTGTATTTCTATAACCCAAGCTTAAATGACATCTTAGGTTGGGAGTTGGTTGCATGAAACACATTGGTTTAATGGTTGCTGTGAGTTTAGCTTCAACGCTCACTTGTGCGGGTCAGCATGCATTTTTAGTCCAAAACTCTGGTTGGATGGAGCCATTTTACCAGGATCAAAATTCTCAATTAAAACCGCTGGTCAATGCAGTGGTTCAAACGGTAACGCAGCCCAATGATACGGTTGCGGTTTCCATGTTTAACCAAAGTAACACAACTGCCCAATCACCTGTGTTGATTTATCAAGGGGCAGGTAAACAAAATGTCAGTCAGCAACTCAGCCAACAGGGGATTGCCAAAAAATCTGATAAAGCCTATGCAGACACAGATTTTAAAGAAGCTGTCGTTGCCACGATTACAGGTCCATTTGCGAAAAAGTCAGGCATTATCTGGATTTTTACTAACAATAAAAATAGTCCCAATAATGATGAGGCAACGGCTGAACGCAATAAAGAGTTTTATGAGTTAGTTCACTTAGATCCAGCTATAAATAAAGTAATGGCTTATCCATTAAGAATGCCTGTACAAGGGAAACATTTTAATGCATCAGGACTAATGGTTTATGTATTGGCTTATGGTGAGCAGGCAGAAGCTGAGTTAAACCATTTGGTAAAATCAGGTCAGATGGAAAAAGTGTTTACCCAACAGCCTGCATTATTAAAGCCTTTAGATAAAGAACCTGTTCAGCTCATTCCGACAGGTGTAAAAAACTCATCGACGATTCATGCCTCTTTGGCAGCAGATCAGAAAACTTTGGTTTTTAATTTAGAGCCTAAAGATGTCATTCCTGAGTTAAAACTCACAGCAGATCTGAAAAACAAATTTTATCCTTACAATATTGCAGCAACTCGTGTTGAAGCAAAATTAAGATTAGCAAATGGAATGCAAGCACCGATTCAGATTTCTGAAACGGATATCCGTTTGATGACTAAGGATAATACCAAGCTCGAGTTTCAGGTGCCAATACCTTCGCATTTAATTGTGTCCCCATGGTCTTGGGAAGTGTTTAAGGCAATGGGTAAGGCAGTTACGATTCCTGCAAATATTGATGTGACCTTATATGAGCAGAAGCTGAGCTTATCTGAAGATTTTAAACAGAATTTGCAGAGTTTATTTCCTGGTGATCCATTATCGGATGTCTTTGTTGCACCACAAAGTATTCAGTCGTCCACAGCCACAATTCCGGTACAATTCCGTTTGCAATATCCATTATGGCCGGTTGTAGTCATGATTGCAGGGATTTTATTGGCACTTGTACTCGGAATTTTGGCTTTGGCATTGAGCTCAAAACGTAAAAAATATGATGTTTGGGTGAATGGCTTGAAGAAACAAACTATCCAATTAAAACCATTTTCAAAGATGAGTGTTTATGGTGATTCAGGGAAAGAAATTGCGATTGTAAAACGTGGTATTTCAGACGCATCTGTACAAGTTTTAGATAAAGAATTTAGTGTAACACTACGTTAAATATTTAAGATTAATTTTAAAAAAGCATCCAGGGGGATATATGTCAGAGTCAAATACAAATAACGGTTTTGTTTTACCAACGGCAGATGAGCAGGCTCAAACTGAAACAGGTACAGCAGCACAAACTGTTCAAGAAGTGAATGTACCTACAGTTCAAGAGGAAACAGGTTCTCGTGATCTCATGATTGCTAGTGGAATTATCGTTGTTCTTCTCATCGCTTTCTTTTTTGCAAAACGCGGTTTCAGCAATAGTTTGGTAAAAAAACGTATTTCTCCGAGCAAAGCAAGTATGGCAGGTTGGTGGTTATTTATTTTCCTTGCTGCGGTTGCCATTGGTGCAGTCTTGGCAGCAGTCAATCCAGTGAAATTCTTATCCCTGCTTATTTTAGGGCCATTAGGTATTGTTGCATTGGTAAGTGCTGTCCTGACATTCACATCAAGCCGTGCTTAAGCACTGACTGTAAGTTAAGCAATTAAAAAATAAAGAACCAGAGGGAAGATGATGACAGACGCACAAAATGTCAACACAGGCACTGCAGCCAAATCAGCAGAGCAGACCGTAAAACTCCGCCCAACACTTTATATTGGTGTTGGTGGTACAGGTATGGAAGTGATGATGCGTGTGCGTCGTCGTATTCTCAATGCAAGTTGGGGTAGTGATAATGTTCGCTTAGAAAACTTATCACAGTTTCCAATTGCACAATTTATGCATTTTGACTTAGATCAGGGTGCAATTATTGATAGTGGTCGTGCACAAACTGAAGATTTGCAATATAACTTAGTCAAGTTTACAGATGATGAAAAGATCGTTGAGTCTTTTGATATTGAAAAATATAGTCGTGATGATGCTTCATTAAGCCGTTATCCACATATTCAAAATTGGTTACCGCTAACCCCTAAAAAAATTCGTGAATTAGGCATTGATCCTGCAAAAGGTGCGGGGCAAATTCGATCTGTATCACGTTTATATTTCTTTGATAAATATCCAAAAACTCGTGACAAAATCCGCTCAAAATTAAATACATTAAAAGCAGGTTTATCGCGTGATGACATTCTTAAAAAACTAAATTTACAACTAGATACAAGCAAATTTCGTATTGTGGTTTTGGGCTCTGTTGCTGGAGGTACAGGTTCCGGTTCATTTTTGGATATGGGGTGGTTATCTAAATGGGTGGCAAGCAACGAAGTTGAAGCTGCTGACGTAGAGTTGATGTTGTTTTTACCGACAGGTTATTCAAGCGCGAATAAATCACGTACTGAGGCGAATGCTTATGCAGCGTTGATGGAAGTTGAATCTGCAATGGTGGGGCATTCAAAGTATGTGGAAAAATGGGATGATTATGATCGTCCACAGCTTGCATCGAAACCGTATGATGAAGTTCATTTAATTGATTCCGGTAACCTGGCACGCCAGCATACGGACAATATGAATGATGTCTACTCGATGGTTGCGGATACGTTATTTGAAGATTTTCGTTCTGCTGACTTTGCCAATCGGAAACGTTCAGTTGCTGTCAACCAACGCCAACATAAAATTCATATGTTTGCGCCACCTGTTCCGACAGGTCGTTTCGGTGATATGAAGTTAAATTACTCATGTGCCTATTCAGCATTCGGTCAATCGACTTTGGACACACTTGGTCGTGCTCGCTATGATGAATACGCATACAGCCTAGCTTCGGACATGCTGAAAGCCTTCTTTGGTGTAGCAAGCGCGAATCCTGCTGCAAATCGTGCGAGTCAGAAGCAATGTGATAACTTTATGTCTGAATATATGTATTCAGCTTTAGTACCATTTAACAACTTGCCAGAGTTTTCTGCTGCAACACTGAAAAATCCTGAAATTCGTGAGTTAAATACAGAATTTATGGATTTGACGATTGTTGAAACATTGCTTCGATCAGGTCAGTCGGGTGTAGAGGTTGATATTGTTGATGAAACACGCCAACGTGTTAGCAAGCGCATTAATGAAGTCAGTAACGTAGATCGTGATCAATGGCCTGTTCAAGTTCGTCTTGCGATGGATAATTTACTCGAACAAGTGATCCGTAACCCGAATACTAAAGGGGATACTGCTGAAGATCAGGTAGTGCGTCGTAGAAAATTAATTTTTGATGCACTGAAAAAAGACATCGAAAACCGCCTCTATCTTTATATTGATAATCAAGATCTAGGTGGTTTTGAGTATGTCATTTCTTTAGTAGAACAAATTAAAGGCCGTATTGAAAATGCCAATACAGGAATTTGCGTATACCTAAAAAATTCTGCAAACCGCTATACAGCTATTAAAGATGCTGTACAAACCTATGAATATGAAAAACAACTCAAGGATTTAGAAGAAACAAAAGGCTCGGGCTTCCTCGGCTTGGGTGCATCTTCTCGTGAAGAGCAGGCACGAAATATTTTAGATCATTTGCGTAATGATATTTCAAATGTTCTTGCATTCCATTTACAAGCTAAAGCTGCTGTCGAAGCGATTGAGTTGATGCAGGATATCTCGAACTGGTTAGGTAACAGTTTGGGTGTGGATGAGAGTGGCAAGACGATTTGGAATGGGGTGATGGGTGACCTGCAAAATGGTCAAGAGTCTGTCATGGATATGATGAAGCGTCTTGATCACGATCGTGAAGTGATTCATCAACAAATTCGGACTAAACATGCAACTTTGCAAATCATCGAAACTGACGATGTGAAAGAGCGTGAGATTGATCCTCGTTTATTGTGTGAATGGGCAGCTGAAGCATTTAAAGATTTTGGTGGCTCAAGAGAGCTGTTTAAAGTCCTTGTTGATCCAGATCAGCAAACACCATTATTGCTTAAAATTATTCGTATGGCTGAGCGTCGTCTGGTTGTTTTTGAACAAAATGATCAAGAAGAAGATGCACTGTTTAAAGCACTTGAAAACATGAGTGTGGTTGAGCGTCATAATGTATTCACTGAGTGGTTACAACGTGCCATGCCTTGGATTGATGCTAAAATGGGCGGCGATTTCACACCGCCACCAGACCGTTTCAAATGTTTCATTGGTGTGAATGGGGCAGATCAGTTCAGTAAAAAGTACAAACACGAATTAACTGGCTCTATTCCAAGTGGTTTAGGCTTAAATGCTCAAGCATTGTCGATTGTCGAAACCGGGGAACCTGGTCGAGCAGTATGCTATGTCGAGTTGTCAGGTATTCCTCTTACGATTTTACGGGGTATTGAAACTTGGCGTACGAGTTATCGTAAAGAGAGTGAAAGAACTCCTTTACATACCCATATTGACTCAACACGATTCAAGCATCCATATGCCCCGACACCTGATGAATTAAACAGCTTAGCTGATGATTTTAAATGCTACCTGAAAGCAGTGATGTTGGGTATTTTAAAGCGCTGTGATGTTCCAGGCTTGATTCCAAGTGGGCAATATGAATTTGCAGTAGCACGAGGTGATGTTCGCCGCTTAGGTAATGAACGTGGTTTCCGTTTAAATGGCTTACCTCAGACTTACCGTGACAACATTTATGATCAAGTTCAACAGAAATTTAAATCTCTGAGTGATGCAAATTTAACAATGCTAATTGCATTAGTTGATCATTATGAGCGTGAAGTTTACACGCCACGTTTGGTACAAAATGAAACTGGTGCTCAGGTTGAACATGTTGGTTTTGCATGTGCCATTGCGAAAGAATTGAAGAAAGAACTTATTGAGTTAGCTGAGCGTAAGGAAATTTCACAAGAATCGATCGACAGAGCATACGAGTTAACTGAATATCGCGAAGAAATGGAAAAATGGGCTGAAGTGCTCAAAGATTCAGACGAGGATGCATATCAGGACGAAATTCGTGAGCCAAATAAAGGTCGACGTCTGAAATGGGTGATGAATATGTCACCAAGTATCTTACAAACACATGAACAACTTCTTGTGAAAAAAAGTGTGGCAGAAGTAGTTACGCCAATAGCGACTTTTGCAATGCCTGGCATGACTCCACCGCCACCTCCAGGCGCGATGCCACCACCCATTCTGCAGCAACCTCAGTATCAATATCATATAGCGATTAATGGGCAAAACTTTGGACCATACTCACATTCTAAAGTGGTTGAAATGTTGCAGCAGCAACAAATTAACACTGCAACGATGGTATGGCGTGAAGGTTTAGCTAATTGGATCGCAATTGCCCAATGCCCTGAGCTTGCAATGCCTGAGCCACCACCAATTCCAGGCATGCCGCCAATTTTACAATAATGCCCATCGCAGTATTGTTCTCGAAGGAGGGCAATACTGCTCATGCTCAACACAAAAAGAAGTAATAGGTTTAAATGAAATGGTTAAGCAGCAAGAATATACGGCTTGTATTGGATGTAAGCATGAGCTACAGCTCAAAGTAAAGTTTTGTCCTTTTTGTAGTGTTGCACAAAGCGTTCAAGCTCAAACTCTGCCTGCAGAGCCAGAAGAAACATCGACTATTCCACAAGAAATAGTCAGTGACCTACCAGAATCGACGGTTAGTGAAACACTAAGTGAAGCTCAAAATAATGAGGCTGCTGATACATCGGTTGTGGTCAAACATATTACGAAACAGGGTAAAGAATTATTCGGGATCATTATTGTTGGTGCATCCCTTGAGTTGATGCGAACTTATGATCGTTACGCCTTTAAAAAAGATGAAGGGATTTTTGTACGTTTAAAACATTTAGCGAATATTCCAAATGAATATTTAAGTTTGCAACAATATCAACTCAAGTTTCAAAGTGATCTGTCCGTCTTAGATGCTGAGCCAGATGAGCTTCTTGAACAACCAAAGCCTGAAGCTCCGGTCTTCACGCCACCAGAACAACCATCTTTGAATAGTCAACCTACACCATTCGATCCACCACAGCAAAAAACATCAAGCTTTAAATATATTGCAATTGCATTTATTGTGATTTTGGCTGTGATTTTCTTTATATTTAGTGGCAAAGACAATGTAGAAGAAGTTGCATCTGTAGATGAAGGGGCACAGGTTGATCCTTGTGAAAATGCAAATGCAGAAATTAACAGTTTGCTGAGTGAAAAAATGCCGACACGTGCATTGAGTATCATCAAACTCAACCAGGCAGAATGTAAAACCAATGCAAGTTTTGTTCAATTGGTTGTATCGGCTGAAGCACAAGCCACATCTGCAAAAGAGAAGCTCACTTTAGCAAAAGAGTATTTGCAAGCTGGAAACTTGGAGTTAGCACATCAGACAGTGCTTGCTGCATTAGAACTTGATGCTGAACTTATCGGTGGTGTAGAGCTACTACCACAAATCGAATCGATGATTGAAGAATTCAATCTTCAACAAGAACAAGAGACAGATGAAGTTCCATTAGAAAGTGAGGCTGTACAAGATGTTGTTCAAAGTATACCTCAACAAAATACCAATCATGAGGTTGAACAAGCACAACGTTTAGCCCAAGTAGAACGTGAGCGTGCAGATGCACAACGCCAAGCTGAGCAAGCACAAAGAGAACGTCAACAAGCTTTAGAAAAAGAGCATCAAAAAGCTGAAGAGGCGGCACGTAAATTAGCAGCAGAAGCAGCACGTCGTCAAAATGAAGCCCGTTTTGATTCTCAGCTCAATCGTGCAGAGCGTGCATTAAATGCAAATAACTACGGTCTGGCTAAATCTTTGGCTCGAGAAGTATTGTCTGCTTCCCCGAGTAATAGTCAAGCAAAACGTATTTTACGTCAGGCTGAAGCAGGTGAGTCAGCAGCCTTTGACGATATGGTAATTCAATAATTTTTAAATTTTACAGAGGGTCTATGATGAAAAAAGCGATATCTATTACTATGCTGAGTTCAGCAATTTTGGTTTCTGGTTGTGCAAGTACAGGTGGGCTAGCAACGTCAGCTAACGGTGGATGTAATACAGGAATGTCTACAGCAGTAGGTGCATTACTTGGTGCTGCTATTGGAGCATCTGTAGGTGATAGTACCTATGCTGCAACAGGTGCAGCCATTGGCGGTGCGGTTTTTGCAGCAGGATGTATGATGATTAATGCACATACTATTCAGAAAAAGTCAGCTGCTGAAGTTGAAACGGCATATAAAAAAGCTAATAAGGGGAAACTGCCTCAAACAACAAGAGTTCAACAGTATTCTACGGTTATTTTACCAAATCAAACTGTTTCAGCTAACCAAAATATTACAGTGAAATCAGATTTGACTGTTGTAGAAGGTGTTGCTGATCCCCTTCAGCGTGTCCAAGAAAAATTAGTTCTAAAAGATGCGAATGGAAAAGTGATTCGTGAATTAGTGAAAGATGTTCAGGTTTCAACAGCCCAAGGTTATAGTTCAGGAGATTTTGAAAATTCCTTCAATTGGAAGTTTCCAGCGAGTGTATCTAAAGGTAATTATACTATTGAAACAGAATTATTAGTTAATGGTAATAAAGTAGCTAATAATCGTAAAATTTTAAATCTTGTCTAAATTTATAAGCCCATATGTATTTATATGGGCATTTTTATATTTAATATTGAATGAGTATATGCAGTGAAGCATTTTTTTATTGGTATAATGCTGTTGTTGGTTACCACTATTACTATAGCAAGCGAAACAGTATTTGAAATTAATAATAAACTGTCAAATTTCGATATTGAAGAAAACTCTGTAAAATATTTACGTGTTTTTGATCAATTAGTTGATGATCTTAGAGAAAATGGTATTCGTTTTAGTTACGATGGGACTATGGTGAAAAATGATTATAGAGGTGTTCCTTATTTTTTAGTAAAAAATATTCAAGTATATATAAAAAAAGAAATTTTTGAAAAATATGAAAAACATGAAAGCTTATTAGATAAGCAGACATTCTTTAATGATGCAATAAAACGTTATGGGCAAAGTTATATCTTTTCAAATTTAGAATATAAATGGGCTAAGCCAAAGTTAAAGATAAAAATGGAATTACTAGATGCAAATCAAAAAGAAATTTTTAGTGGATATATAAAGACATCTTCTATGCTTAATGATGGTACAGGTGTGCCATTTGAACACTTTTTTCGGTATATCACGCGCTATAAGCAGGATAATAAAGTGTTCCATGATGTAAGTATTGCTGAAAATATTAGTATGTTTAGAGATAAAGAAATTCATATAAGTTTAGAGGAAATACAACGTATTAAATCAATTAAATTTAAAGTTCTTGATAATAGGTAGGACTCTTATCTATTTATAGGTTAACCAATTTAGAAGTAAATTTTGGACCAAAAAAAAGGAGTATATTTTTTTCGGATTAATTTTCCTTCTTAAACTAACCGGACTTTAAATTGGTTTAGATTTGATTGACATTTAAATGAAGTTAGAGTGTTGACCGGCTTGAAAATATATTCAGCTAAAAGCTTCTATCAGTCTAATAAAGGGTGAGGATATTATATTCTAGAGATTGGGATTTTTGTAAATGGCAACAAAATTACAAATAATCCGTAGACTATTATTTTAGTTTAAGAATTTAAATTCTTAAGAATTTTCAATTAATACATTGTTTCCTTGAGGGGTTTATGAAACAGAAAATAATTTTGTTGGGCAGTATTTTGATGCTCAACGGCTGTGCAATCATGTCAAAAAGTGAATGTATGACGGCAAACTGGTCATTGATTGGGCAAAATGATGGTTATAACGGAAATGGCTCACTTATGCAGAAACGAGCGCAAGCTTGTATGAAGCATAATTCTATTTTGGATACAGCAGCGTATACAGCGGGCTATAAGAAAGGTTTAAAAAACTACTGTAACCCACAAACGATTTTTGATTATGCATTGCAAGGTAAAGGCACATATCAAAGTTGTCCAATGGAGTTACAGAATAATTTAAGACCATATTACAATGTAGCAAATCAGTTTTATACCGCGAATAAAAATTTAAAATCGATTGAAGATACAATTACTACCGCAAAATCTAATATGTACAACTCTGATCTTAAAGAAGAGTCGCGCAAATACTATCGCGAAAGATATAACGAAGCTAGCAATAAACTGGGACAAGTTCAGCGAGAATATAATCTGGCAGAGCGTGAACTCATGCAATTCAAGCGAACAGCAAGTTTTGAATAGTAAGTGTGAGTTATAACTTTGAAAAATGCAGTTTCTGATTTAAAAAGAGACTGCATTTTTTATTTTTGAATAGTTATCAATATTTATTACACTGTTTTATTTTAGATCATAAAGAGTCTTCAAATTTAATGGATTATTTATATGAAATACTTAAATATAAAATTACTACTTTCATTATTAGCATTAGCTTTACCTTCGTATGTGACTGCAAATACTAAAAGTGAAGAACTTCATTTCAAAGCTCTAGGCGGAATTGACAAGGCAGGAGAGATGGCCTCTCTCGGTATTGGAAAATTATTTTCGCCCTTGCATAAAGGGGTTGAAAAAGTTGTCAAGCCTCGTATTGATAAAATTAATGGTGAGTACTATTTTAATCTGGGGGAAGCTTACTATAAGGGAAATATTTCTTTTAATAATCAGTATATCTCAAAAGATAATGCTAAGGCACTAGAAGCATGGACGAATGCAGCATATCACAACCATAAGTCTGCGCCATTGAATTTAGGGATTATGTATTACAAAGGTGAAGGTACACCTGTCAATAAACAGAAAGCGTGTGAATGGTTTCTGCGCGGGGCTTTATTAGGTGATACTGGCGCACAAGCAAATGTGGGTACTTGTTATTATACTGGTCAGGGAATGCAACAAGATTTACCTGAAGCCTTTAAATGGTTCTCACTAGCTGCAACAGATGGAAACAGAGCAGCTCAATTCTTACTTGGTGAAATGTATTCTGACGGTCAAGGTACCGAGTTAAATTTAACTTTAGCAAAAGAATGGTATGAAAAAAGTGCCGCACAAGGCCATGAAGGCGCTCAAAAAAAACTAGATAAACTTAAAAGTTCATGGGATATACCATATAAGCAACTGACTGTAGCAAATACAGCAGGAAAAGTGATTGATGGTGATGCATTTTTTGTATCTGCTGCAAATAATGCACAAAATGGCGATGCAAAAGCACAATTTGATCTTGGAGTCATGTACTTTAGAGGAATCGGTGTACCTCAAGATTACATGAAGGCATTAGACTTCTTTGAAAAAGCTTCTAATCAAGGGTATGAGAGAGCTAAAGAGTATATTCCTACAATATATTTTGCATTGGGATCGGACTATTTCAGTGAAGATGCGGGTGAACGTCAAGATGATCAAGAAGCATTTAAATGGTTTTCAAAAGCAGCCGAGCTAGGTCATGCTAAGTCACAATATATTATTGGTCTCATGTATTATTTTGGAGAGGGCATTCCGAAAGATGAATCTAAAGGGGTTCAGTTGATAAAACAGTCCGCTCAAAATGGTTTTGGAGAAGCCCAAAAAGTGATTGATGAATATAAGCTTTAAACTGAACTTTATATAAAATGGTGTTTATTATTTTAAATTAGCAGGATGAAACAGCATTTCATGCTGTTTCATCCTCTAGATAGGAGGTCATTGGCCTTTTGGAGAGAAATACTTTTACCTTTCTAACCAACAAGCCTATTGTTGAAATTGATCTATACAAGATTTTGAAAAACTTTTCGTACTCATGAGGCTACTCCCGATGAGACAGCTCATGAATATTTTCTTTTTGAATGTCATTATGAATGCTCATTTCAGGCTGAGAAGGCAAAGATGTTACGGCCCTCTTGGGTGAGTAAAAATCATAAATTGCATAACCGATACCACACAGCATGATGAATACAAACAATATGAGAATAGGAGTGAAGTTGAAACCTTCTTTTTTCTTCATACGAGCACGAGGTCTACGCTGAATATTTTGATTCGACTGATTTGCGTGTGGTTGATCATTTTCACCATATTGGGCGAAAGGATTTAGTTTTGGGTGAGGAATATCTTCATCAATGTCGGTTTGTGCAGAAGAGACTTTTTCTTGAGTGACTTGAGTCGAGTTGATTTGGAGAGGGTCAGGAATTTCAAATTTAAAGTCTGGCTGAGGAAGTGCTGAATTTGTTTCAGCTCTTCCTTGAGTAGGGACAGATGAAGTAGGGGTGATCTCTAAACACTCATAGTAGCTATTCTGGTAATCTTGTAAAGCATCTTTTAACTTATTCAAGGACATTATTTGCGAATCCTTGTATAGAAGATGCCTTGGACACGATCTCGTGGTGCAACAAGATTTGAACGCTCATGTAATGTCACGGTATAACGGCATTGAGGATATTTGACCAATACATGGTGCCAAGCAGAGCTAAACCCCCGTAGTGACCATTGTTGGTTGTTACTGATCGGTTGATTGATTTGTTTGGCTAATTGCGCAAATTCAGGCTGCCAAGAAATCAAACGAATCGAACTATTTGTTGCTTCAAAAACTGCAACGGTTTTTGCAACTTTTAGGCCGTTCTCCATTGCAAAAACACAGGGTGGTTTGCCTTGGCCTTCCTTAAACTTTTCCACCATGGCATTTACTTCTTTTAAGCCGCCATTTGAATTCATAAAGTCTTGTGCCTTTTTTGCATCTTCTAAATTATTGATGGGGGCAAGCGTTTGTAAACGGTCGATGAGCTCCTGAACACTATCAACTTTATATTCCTTCGCAAGGTCAAGAAACTGTTTCGCTTCAGCATTATGGCGACGTTCGACATAAATATAAGCTAACAATGCAATCATCACGAGAAAAAGCATTTGCAGAAAAAAATCAATCAAGGTGAGATATAAAACATCTTCTCTTCTGTTCATTTACTTAACCTACGACTTGATCAAGATTTTTTGATGTATTTGGTTTTGCTTTGCGCATAGTTGTAGACGTATTGTTTGCGACTTCAATTAGGGCATCATTGACAGCATCTACTGAAGCTTTCGTACTTTGTAATGTATGTTGCAGTTGCAATTGGTGTTGTTCATGTAAATGGGTAAATCGCTCAGTCATATTTTGAAGCTGAGTATTAAAATGCCCAATATTCTGTTGCATGTCACTGTATGCACCGACCAGTTGTTGAGATGCTTTTTTAGCAGAATCTGCAACGCTTGGGATAGCTAAATCATGAATCGCTGTACCAATATTGGATGCTAAATCTATTAAATGTTGTTGTGATCTTTCGACATATGCAATATGTGATTGATTCGCTTGTTGCATATTGCTATAGAGTGAATTATTCATTTCTTGCATCTGTTCATATAGATTTTTTTGTAGTTGTTCTTGATATTCAATTAATTCAAGATTTTTTTGCTTTTGGTGCTCGATTAAAGCATTTTGTACATTGATCGACTGTTCATTAAAAGTCAAAGTTGCTGCTTTTAAGCTCTCAATAATTTCTAGATTAAGTACTTTCTGTTGATTCTTTAAATTGACATTAATGTCCTGCAATTCACTGGCAAAACCAGTAATTTCTTTTCTCAAGTCAATGATGTCATTAATAAGTGCATGACGTTCATTTTGTTCCTGATCTGCGTTTTGTTGATTCATGGACGCCAATAAAAACAAACGTAAGATCAAACCAAGACAAGTTACTAATAATCCAACACCAAATTGTGAAAACACAAGATTTAAGTTTTGTAGGTCTTCAATATCAGAAGATAGACCAAAATGAATGATGGCAGAAGTGGCAAGTGTTACGATAGTTAAGCTAAAACCAAAGTAATAAACACTATCTACAGCATTATAGTCAGGTTGTTTTAGTAGGCTTTTTTTAACAATATTAAAATAAAGAATAAGGGGAACTGTTACTGTGAAAGCTAGTAATACAATATGTAAATTAAACCAAATGATAATAATCGAGACTAATGCTGCTCCACCTAAAATCGGTAAAAAGCTACTTGGAAGCCCTTTTTTTGCTGCAAATGACATGATGAATCCCCTCTAAAAAATATTATGAACCTGGTAGATCGTGACGTTCCAAACCATATGCACGTCTATCGCCACGCATATCTCCAAAAAACCATATCCAAAAACCATCACGAATATTGAGTAGGTTCTCAGTGAGTTGTGCAGGCGGAATAATATGTAAATATGCAGTGGTGTTGATAAAAGTTGGACGTTGTACACCACCAAGGCGGCTTAATTTGAATTGATTAATCGCTGCCTTTAGATCTGTACTTTGTGCAAATGACAAATTTTGTGAATTTTGTAAGAAATTGGAAAAAATAAATAATCGAGTTTGCTTCGGCTGAATCTGATGTTGACTTAGCTCGATATCGAGTAATGCTTCAGCAAGCGGAATGGCTGTTGAATGCTGTGGTTGAGCATAGACCGCATAATGTACAGATTTCAAAAATAATTTTTTAAAGTTCGTATCGGTGTGACATGCTTTAAATACAGGTTGTAATTCACTCATGGATTGACCATTTATCACATATACTAAAGCTAAATCTTCACGTTTGATCTTGTGGGCTTGCTGTGTAATTCTAGATAGAATTTCAGATTGTGTTTGAGTGCTATGAATCGATGATGGATCAATGACAAAAACATGTTTTTGTTCAATTTTATTGAGGCAACCTGTAAAGCGGTCACGTTGATTCTTTTTATCGAATTGGTAGAGAAGTATACAATTAATTAGAACAGTACAACAGAATAACATCCACAAAAGTGGCCAAAGCTTCTTGGAATTTTGACTTAAATGCATTTATATTCTCTCTGCCTGAACAGTATTAATTATTTCAAACTGCTGTTGTAGAGATGATGCATCTTGAGAGAGTAGTTGTAGGCTACTCAGTAAATGTTGAATGCGCTCAAGTTGATATTGTTGTTCTAGATGACTGTGATCAAGAGAAAGACAGGTTAATTTCTCTTGTATCTTTTGAATAGGGTCAATTAATTCAATAGTGGGAGAGAGGTTTATATGCTCTAGGATTGGATCATTTTCAAGTTCCGAAATTACCTTGGCTTTGAAACGCTCAAATGCTCTTAGGTTGCTGTTTGCTTTATTGATTTCTTGGATTAAGTCTCGTTTTTCTTGCTGCAATTCATGTGGATTTCCAACCTGGAAAATATCAGGGTAGCGTCGCATAATATTGGCAATTTCAGGGGATGCAGAAAATAAATATGAGCTTACATAAAAAATAACGATCCCAATAATACAATATAAAATGAATAAAAATTGTGCCCACGTGCTTGCAGGAATCTGAGTATATAAATGGAAAATTTGGCTAGGGATTAAACTTTTATGCAAGCTAAATGGAATTAAGTGATCAGCATAAAAAAATAGACGTTGTGCAGAACCAAATGCAAGGACAAGTCCAATCATGGAGAAAATACTCCATAAAATCTCATCAACTCTTCGAGTTACACGCGTTGCTCTGAACATTAAACCTGAACCTACGCAAATTAAGAAAAATATGCTGCATTCAATATAGGTAGAAATAAGATTTACCCAATCAGATGCTGTTTGAAAAAGCAGTAGATGGGTTAAAATAAGTAAGAAGGAAAATAAGTTTAACAGTCCAAAGCCGATCAAACCAATTGATGGTAACTGTTGAGCATTTTTAAAACTAAAACCTAAGATATGTAAGGTGTTTAAATCAGTTTGAGAAATATGTTGAAGATTTTGGGGAGGGTGATTGATTTGAAATTGTTGTACAAGCTCAGAAATTTTTTTTTCAAAAAAATGAACTTTGATTTCATGACTTAAAATCTTTCCACATAAAGTATTAATATCATCGGAAGTAGGTGGTTTTGATTCTATAAAAAAATTCATGTTTATTGTGTGAAAAAGAAATTAAAGCACGAGATTATATTAAATCATGAATTCGAGTTTGTTCATAATTTATAAGCCCATAAAATTATGGATCGGCATAAGTAGAATTTTGATACTATTGTATAAACTAAGTCTTCATTTTAAAGACCTAAAACAACTTGATACGGTTTAAATCCTGCGAGTACCGTATCGGAAACCAAGTGGATAAATGCGTCAGTTTCCCCATAAGCCATCCATTGATCAAGAGCTTCATAATAAGCTAATCGACTTTCAACAGTGATAACACAAGGCGGATAGCCAGCTTTTAATAATTCAAGATTCATCAATAGACGTGATGTACGCCCATTGCCATCAATGAATGGATGAATGCCAACAAAATCAGCATGTACTTTGGCTGCACGTTCAATTGGATGTAGTTTATGTGCTTCACTATTATACCAGTCTACGAATTGAGCCATCTTGTCATTTAATAACGTGTAATCAGGCGGGGTAGACGTAGCACCTGATATCAGGACATTTTGCTGACGATAACGTCCAGCATTATCATCATCAATATTCTTTAAGATAAGCTGATGGATATTACGAATTTGCCATTCAGAAAAAGACTCCTCTTTCCGAATAATATCTTCAACATAGTAAATCGCATTTCTATGATTGATCGCTTCGAAGTGCTCGCGTAAGGCTTTGCCACCAACGGTTATGCCTTCTAAAACAACTTTTGTTTCAAGCAATGTAAGTGTATTGCCTTCAATTGCATTCGAGTGATATGTCCAACGGACAATAAGATCTTCTTGTAAATTTTTTACAATTGCAGGAGAAAGAGGACGATGCTGATCTAATTTTTTCTTTAAATCATCAATACTTTCAAACATGCCCTGAGCCCTGAATGTTAATTAACTAATGATACATGAAAAAAGGAGCATCCAAAAACGTAATGATATAACATATCATATATGAGAGATTGAATATGATAGAATAATGAGATAGATCTAAATCATGTATGTGGGAAATAAAATCATTAAGCATTTGATGTCATACATCTGATTAGAGTTTTTACGGTATTTAATACGGTAAATAAAATCTTTAAGTATAAAAAGTTAAATACTATCAATAGTCTACTGATGGTTTCTAGTGCGCGCTGAGCGCACCAAATTAGTATATAAGCATTGAGCTGTAATATAAAAAATAGTTGAAAAGTATATAAAAAATTAAGATAAACATTCGATCTTATTTGCCATAGCCTGATCACGTTTTTCAGCATATAAAACTCACATATTTTAAAACTGAAAAATCTGAGGGCAGCTTCGTGGGCTATATCGTTAAACTCATTCCAGAAAACTTATATTTTGTTCCGCATGATAATGAAATTGGTACCACGGAATTTCGCAGTAAAGCCGTCGCAGAAGGTTTGTTCTACGATTATGCTGAAGCAACAGCAATGGTAAAGCTATACAATAAAGATATGCTGCAAGATGTTGATTATGAAATTGAGTTAATTGAATAATCGTCGACTTCTTATTATTTGAAAGTATCGCCAAGTTATGCAGAAGCTAATCGCAAAGCTGGAGCTTTTAACCGCATAAAATTATGCCGTAACTGAAAATTAAATCAATTGAAATTTTGCTGTGTGAATGTGTTGAAATGTAGTGGGCTATTGCAGCAAAAAATAAGTTTCACTATATTAAAACTACAGTAGGTCATTCAATGTAATAGACGCTACGATGCAGTTGGACGGATCAATGACAGCTCGTTGAGTTTGTAACTCTTGTTCAAACAATAAAATCAGCACTAGCCTTCCAACATAAAAAAACTCGCAGCAATGCGAGTTTTTTCTGTGCTAGAATGAAAAACAAGCAAATTTACTGTGGTTTTGTAAGTTGTAAATAAAATTTTAAAAAATATGTGTTTGAATTTATTAGATAATTTAAATTTAGTTTAAAAAAATACTACATTGTCAAACAATCTAACAACTCACTTTTTTAAAAAATTTATAAGCTATGGTATAAAAAATTTCCGTCAAGAAAAAGGGAACAACAATGACGCAAATCATCGATATTAAAGTTAAAGACCAGTTTAGCCATATTTACGAAGCAAAAGCATTGCTACGTAATATCCCAGAAACTTCATTGGCAGCGGGTTTGGCACTATTTCACAAAATTGAACACATTATTGTGGAAGGTGAAGTGATTTTACCAAGCATCGAACTTTTGTTTGAAAGCCGCGAGTCTGATAGTATTTTCCGTGTGTTGGAGTAAATATTTGTGAGACTACTTTATTTTTAGAAAAGCTCCTTTCGATGAGCTTTTTTGTGCGCAGGATTTTTAAAGCACACGTAAATAAAGTGCTCATTAAGTGTAAAACATATCGCTTTAAACCGTCTGATCTTCTACAAGTTGGATATTTACATCGTATTTATCAAACTCTTGAATAATTTTTTGAATGACCGCTTGCCCAATGTCATCATCGGGTTGAAAACTCAACTCTTGATTGGTTTGACTATCAAAACATTCAATTTGCAAGATTTGCCAGAGCTGGGCATCTGTACTTTGTTGAATCACTATGCGTCGCGGTTGTAAATGTGCTGAAATTTGACGCGGCAACACATTGGTAATCGCTAACTGTATTTGGCTTTCCTGATCTTTTGGGCTTAAAAAGGTAATCACCCAATTGCCAACTTTACTGAGTTGCATTGGATTGTCATAAGCATCAAACGCTAAAAAAAATGCATGATTCATCATGACCCTGTGCCTCAACAATTCTGGAAAATACTATATCGCTGATTTTTATGAGTCGGGGCTATGCCGCTAAAGTCTTAGCTTTTATAGGGATAATGAATCTAAGGTTTAGATGTGGATTTATATGTGTTTTTAAGGTGTTGAAAAGTAATAAAAATAAATTAATCCATATGTCCCTGAGCATGGTTTTAATTGTTAAAAAGACTTAAAACTAAGTAAAAAAATCTAAGCTTTAAGTCGGATTAAGCTTTTGTAGGGAGTGATTGATTTGCTGCAAAATCTGATTGAGTGCTTTCGGTGGTAAACGAGTTTCTTGCAAAGAGGTAATCCATTGCATTTGGCAGAGTTTTAAGCTGCGAATATCCTGAGCTTGTAAAATTCGCTGAATCAGTTGTTTTGCCATTAATCCACAATGACGCTGCAAAGTATCCATCATGAGAAATTTTACATCTTCAAAACTCAAAGCGGTAATTTCAGGCTGTATTTCTGCTTGGGGTTCAGGTTGTTCAGCGGGCTGTTCTGTATTGATGGCAGCTGCAACACGTGCTTCTAAATATGCAGGAACTGAATTTACTTGAAGATGTTGGGTGTGGATTGGTTCTGCCAAACTTTCAGCATGCGCTTGCGGGGTGCTGCTTGCAAGTTGGCTATGAATTTCTGTGTGTAAAGTGGTAGATGATGCCTCTTGCTCTTGTTGCAGCAGAATGTTAGCCGTTTGCTCTTGGTGTTGCAAAGTGTCTTGCTCAAGCGCAGCAGGGGCAATTAATTGCATATCTAATAGCTGTTCAATCAATTCAGGTGGTGCAAGACGCTGCTTGAACTGATCTCCGAGTAAATCAAAATCTTCAGTACCAATCAGTACCAATAAACGACGTTGACGTGCATTTAAATCACGTGTGCGCTGTTGTAACGCATCTAGACCGAGTTGAGTTTTTTGATAATTAAACATGCGCCTTAATTTATTTCCCCAATAAATTAAGGCACAGCATAGACTTTGAAAATTACAATAATATGAATAATTTATGACAGCTAAATGCAATAAGATTCACTTGAAACATTTATAAAGTCAAAATGCTGGTATTTTCGAGCGCCTTGCGTAAGTAAGGATCTAAATCTTCTTGTCTTAATAACCATTGCACATAATCGGCAGGAAGGTCAGCAATTGCCGTACCACGATGTTTACCAAAATTGATAATTTGTGGAATACGTGCTTCTTCTGAGGCGATATAGAGTTCTTCAATACTTTGAATTTGTAGTTGATGAACTTCATGCATCAAAATATTGGCCGTTAAAATAATATCCATATCGGCACGATGCGCTTTTTTAATCATGTCACGCGCTTTTTCGCTGCCTTTGGTAATCATATAAATTAAAGCTGAAATATTGTGTGCTTCGGCGTTTGGCCATACGCGACGTGCAAGTGCCAAAGTGCAAATGGCTTTAATTTTAGAAGTATCCACACCACATTTTTCTAAAGCGCGAATATCGTAATCAATATTATGCCCAATGATATAGGTGGTTTCGGCAGGTAATTCAAAACTGCTGTAATGCGGTTGATCAATTAAATCCGATTCTAAAATATGATGCACCGCCATCGCTGCGAATGAAATAGGCTCATCAACTTGATACAACTGATCGAAAATTTTACTTTTATCTAGACTGATTTTGCCATCTTGAATTTGAATGGGGGCGTAGGCAATCTCAATGGGTTGTCCATTTAAAGTATGGGTTTCTGTGTCGAGAATAATAGCCTGCATGTCCTGATTCGCTTGCGTCATTCAATAAAAATGCAATCTAACATTAGCCACTGCGTATGACAAATTGAATTGAAATTTAATAGACAGCTGTATATGTGATCAATTTACTGATTTTTAACGTAAGTAACTAATTTTAAATAAAATACACTTGCATATTAATTATCCAAATCTTGCCTAATACGGTAAAGAAGCGTACAAATAAAGATTGCGAAGGATGCAATCAATAAGAATATGAAGATAAGGGTAAACAAATGAAAAAAATATGGTTAAGTGTGGCTTTGGCTAGTAGCAGTTTGTTTTTAACCGCCTGTAATGATGATCATGACGATACGAGTGTTGTGGTTATTGAAGATGGCATTCCGAAATATAATTTTAGTGCCCCTATCGTAAAAACAGAGCCTTATTTGGATCAGGGTGCAAATGCGAATAATGTTTTAGATACAGTAAGTGCCTCTAAAACATTGATGACTTATAAAATGTTAGGTGTAAATGGACAGGAAACTCAGGCAACTGCACTTGTTTTTACCCCTCAAACAGTTAAACCTGCGGGCGGATGGCCACTTGTAGTATGGGCACATGGCACAACAGGCGTGGCAGATGCGTGTGCACCGAGCCGTCAAGGTTTAAAAGGAAATGAATACTTCATTGCTAAACTATTGGCGGCAGGTTATGCCGTTGTTGCACCAGATTACGAAGGTTTAGGTGAGCCGAGCGGTAAAGAATTACACCCATTCTTAAATTTAAAAAGTGCAGCTTATTCGATTACAGATGCTGTTGTCGCTGCAAGCAAGCTTTTGGGTAATACTGCAGAAACGCGCTGGAGTGTAGTTGGACATTCACAGGGTGGACATGCGGCTTTAGGTGCAGCGCAGTATGCATCGCGTGCGCAGTTAAATTATAAGGGTGCCATAGCTATCGCACCTGCATCAAATTTAGCGTTGGTATTGGCGGGTGGTGAACAAAAAGCAGCTCAGGAGCCAGATGTAATAAAGAAAGTACAGACACTTGTACCATTAGATACGTTTACTGCTCTAATTGCTGCGGGGCTAAGAAATACTGCTCCAACCTTGAAATATTCTGAAATATTTGTGTCACCAACAGATCAACTTGCTGCTCAGGCAGAGTCAATCTGTTATGAGGCATTAGGTGGGAGTATGCTTCAGCCAATGCGAGAGCACGCACAGACTTATGGAAAATTGGATGGTTATCCACGTACTCAACCGAATTTCATGACGACCATCCCTGAAGTTAAAGATTTCTTAACCAATGGTTCACAGCCATTAAAAGTGAAAATCAGTACGCCTATATTTATTTATCAAGGAACGGCTGACCCAACTGTACCGAAACAAGTCACGGATTACTTGGTTCAGTCAGCTCAAGGGATGGGAACTAAAATTCATTACGTCACTGATCAGGATTTACCTGTAGAGCAAAAATGGGATCATGGTTCGGTGTATGTGGATAATATGGATGAGATTATTAAAGATGTACAATCGTTAATGCCTATTCAATAAGCCATTGAATTAAGGTAAAGATTGATTTGACCTGAAATAGCTCGTGTTTAATCTGAAACATGAGCTATTTTTGTGTAAAACTGAGCAAAGTTCATTCTCTCAGTTCACAAACTTTATGCTACAATACGCGCCAATCTTAGCACGGCTTAAAAGCCCTAAATTAATAGGACCTCGCTAATGTTTGCCAATATTTCTATTGCCGAATTTGATCCAGAATTAGCTCAAGCGATCACCAATGAAGATGCGCGCCAAGAAGCTCATATTGAGTTAATTGCTTCTGAAAACTACTGCTCACCTGCAGTAATGGAAGCTCAAGGTTCAAAACTTACCAATAAATATGCAGAAGGCTACCCAGGCAAACGCTACTACGGCGGTTGCGAATACGTAGATATTATTGAACAATTGGCGATTGACCGTGCTAAAGAACTCTTTGGTGCAGATTATGCTAACGTTCAACCACACGCTGGTTCACAAGCAAACTCTGCAGTTTACTTAGCTTTACTTAACCCAGGCGATACTGTGTTAGGTATGAGCTTGGCACACGGTGGTCACTTGACTCACGGTGCAAAAGTAAGCTTCTCAGGTAAAACATATAACGCTATCCAATATGGTTTAAACCCAGAAACTGGCGAAATTGATTACGAAGAAGTTGAGCGTTTAGCGCTTGAACACAAACCACGCATGATTGTTGCGGGTTTCTCTGCGTATAGCCAAATTGTAGATTGGCAGCGTTTCCGCGACATCGCAGACAAAATTGGTGCTTATTTATTTGTAGATATGGCACACGTAGCAGGTCTAGTGGCTGCAGGTGTTTATCCAAACCCTGTGCAAATTGCTGACGTAACGACTACTACTACACACAAAACATTGCGTGGCCCACGTTCTGGTCTAATCCTTGCGAAAGCAAACGAAGAGATCGAGAAAAAATTACAATCTGCTGTGTTCCCTGGTAACCAAGGTGGTCCATTAGTACACGCAGTTGCAGCAAAAGCAATTTGCTTTAAAGAAGCAATGGCGCCTGAATACAAAGCGTATCAACAACAAGTTGTTAAAAATGCGCAAGCGATGGCTGAAGTTCTTATTGAACGTGGTTATGATGTAGTATCTGGTGGTACGAAAAACCACTTGTTCTTGCTTTCTTTAATCAAGCAAGATATTACAGGTAAAGATGCAGATGCATGGTTAGGTGCTGCGCACATTACTGTAAACAAAAACTCTGTACCGAACGATCCACGTTCTCCATTTGTAACTTCTGGTATCCGTATCGGTACTCCAGCGGTAACTACACGTGGTTTTGGTGAAGCAGAAGTACGTGATCTTGCAGGTTGGATTGCAGACATTCTTGACAGCAAAGGTGACGAAGCTGTAATTAATACTGTAAAAGCAAAAGTTGAAGCTGTTTGCGCGAAATTCCCAGTTTACGCAAAATAAGCACAGCCTTGAGAAAAGCCCCTCAAGGGGGCTTTTTTTATGGATGTAAAAAATTGATTTTTCGTTCAATAAGCTGAATTTCTGTTATAACTTAAGCGTATTGAATATGATTGTAGGCAAGCTGATGATGACAGTATTGTCGGAATGACAGGAATAAAAGTAAATGATTAGACCAAAGATTATTATTTCAGAACAAGATTTGCACCGTTTGGAAACGATGCTTGAGCATCAACCTAAATTGACGCCAACGATGCAACATCTAGAAGATGAATTGGCACGTGCTGAAGTGGTTGCGCCACAAGATGTACCGAATAATGTGGTGAGCATGAATGCCCGCGCATTGATTACCATTGCACCTGCAAAAGAACCGACTGAAATTACCTTGGTTTATCCGCATGACTTTAAAGGTGAGAAAGGGCAGGTGAATGTGGTTGCACCTGTCGGGACTGCCATTTTAGGTTTAGCTGAAGGTCAGGAAATTGAATGGCCACAGCCCGATGGTCATATGATGAAAGTCAAAATTGAGAAGATTTTGTATCAGCCAGAGCGTGAAGGCGATTATTTATAATCTGTTTATCATCCTGCGTTAGGAACATTGAAAGCCATGTTGATCATGGCTTTTTTATGCACTGGTGTTTTGAATCAGGCATTTTATGATTAATGTTATGCGAATCTATTAAAACGCATTTAAGCAGATCGAAATATAAAATTGCAAAATATTACATGACCTTAGCCGAAAAACACGTACTATCAAATCATGAAAAGAGGGTTGTGATGGTCTATGGCTCAGTTTGAAGTGTTGCTGCCTTTGCAAGAGATTACGGTGGATCGTGCTGAGCTTTTGGCGATTCAACGCAATGATTTAGTACCGTTGTTGAATGATCAATATCGTCTAAATCATTATGCAGATCAGGTGATTCAAGCACAGTCAGTTTTATTGGATGGGGTAGATCCACATTTAACCCAGCAATTGAGTGTGACCATTGAGCAATTGATTCAGGCGCTTGGCAAATCTAAAAAAGTGTTAAAGCAACGTAAGTTTAATGCGCTGCAAAAGTGGCTAGGCATAGATTTGGAATATGGCGCGGGGCAAGTGCAATATTATAAAAACCTAGATCATTTGTTAGGGCAAGCAGACCGTTTGAGTCAAAAGCTGCAAATTGAAATTCAGAAATCACAATCACGTTTTCAGCAGTTGGTTGGTTTGCGTGAGCAAATGGCGAAATATATTCAAGCTGCCGATGAATTTTTATTGGAATATCCACGATTTGTGCGCAATCAGCATCCTTTGGATAATTTTAGCGAACGACTGGCCAAGAAAATTTATAGTTTAAAGACTTTGCAAAGTAGTAATGATATTGCGATTACTCAAATGCAACTTTCACAGCAACTCTCTTTTAGTTTGTTAGATCGCTTTAAAGAAGCGCAGCAGGTACTCATTCCTGCATGGCAATATCATGTCAAACAAAGTCAGCAAAGTGGCTCACACAGTCAGCTAGAAAAGCTGGATCAAAGTCGTGAGCATTTAATTAAGACATTAAGAAAATCCTTAGAAAAACCTGCGCAATCATAAGGCATGGTTTTGATTAGATAGAGGTGAAATATGACAACTTCTGAACAACGCAACGTCGCTGTGCAAGTGAGTGATGAACAGACTCAGCAACAATTTCAGCAACTCAATTTGCAGGAAATTGGCTTACAGCCTGATGACTTTCAGGAGGTGCTGGCTGCGCGTAAAGAATTAAGCGATCTTAGCCATCATTCGGTTGCAGAATATGGCAAAAATATCGCCACTAAAACGTCAAGTTATACCGATGAGCTTTTAGGTTTGGTGCAAAATAAGGATTTGGATGTCGCAGGGCAAAAGCTGAATCAGGTGGTGCAGGTTGCACAGCAGTTAAATACCAACAGTATTTTAAATCCAAACAAAAGCAGTGGCTTTTTGGGTGGTTTATTCAATAAGTTAAAAGGCGCTAAACAAAGTTTTGATCAAAACTTTAACAGCACCAAAGCGCAAATTGATAGTCTGGTCACAGAAATTGAAAGCTCACAAAATGGTTTAAAAAACCGTGTAGATACACTGGATAAAATGTTTCATGGTGTGCAAGATGAATATAAACAATTGGGGATTTATATTGCAGCAGGTAAGTTAAAACAGCAGGAAATTCAGCAGCAAATTTCTGAATTTTCCGCGCAGCCGCAGGATCAGACCACGACTCAAAAAATTTATGATCTCAATCATCTTGCTAATAATTTAGAAAAGCGGGTGAGTGATTTGCAGGTGTTGCAACAATCTGCCATGCAAACTTTGCCGATGATTCGGATTATCCAGTCCAATAATTTAATGTTGGTCGATAAATTTTATGCGATTAAAAACATTACCTTACCTGCGTGGAAAAACCAGATTAGTTTGGCGATTTCTTTAAATGAGCAGAAAAACAGTGTGCAACTGGCCAACAGTATTGATGATGCCACCAATGAATTGCTGCGCCGTAATGCAGATTTATTGCATCAAAACTCGGTTGATACTGCCAAAGCCAATCAGCGTTCGGTGATTGATATTGAAACCCTTGAACACGTACAAAATACCCTCATTAAAACAGTGAACGATGTGATCCAGGTACAAAAAGAAGGCATGCAAAAACGTGCAGAAGCGACTACGCGTTTGCGAGCCTTACAGGAGAATCTGAATCAATTGGTGATTGGTTCAAGTCAACAGTCTGGTCAATAAATGCATTTTGACAATGACTTCATTTAATCTGAAATTTACCTGATAAGGAGTCGAATTTGCCCCCACTTGATGAATATGCCATTCAGCCACAGCAGCTAAAAACAGGTGTTGTGGCATTACAGCAGCGTCAAAAAAAGCTCAGTTTTTTGGCTGTGCTGTCTATGACGGTGGTGCTTATATCGGCAATTGGCTTTTTTATTCAGCAAGATGTGATTTATAGCTTCTTTGGTTTAAGCACTGAAGTTCAGCAATTACACATGCCTGCAAGTGTCGATGCGACTTTGGCAAATTTAGGGCAGCAACCTGATTATTTTTTCAGTTTGTTGAACTGGTTGGGTTGGTTGATTTTAAAACTGTCGGTGTCATTTATTGGTGCATTCGTTCTAGTTCATCTACTCAAGAAAATTCGTTTTTTTTATATTCGCTTTCAGTCCTTTGTCTTGAAATTTGTAGCTTGGTTGCTGAGTTTTATTTTACTTTGGTCGGCATTGAGTTATGTTCAGCATGACCGACAAGATGATACGCAGCAGGTATATGCCAAAATTGTGCATTATGAAAAGCACATTCAAGAAAGTGAATTGGCGCGTTATTTACAAAATGCAGAAATGGCAGCGCCTGTTAAAGCCTATTTGTTGGCGCAAACGGCATTGATGCATCATCCCGCAGATAAAGATGCAGCCATTCCGCAAGTGTTGACCTTGGTCAAAGCAGAGCAGCAAGATCCGCAATTTTTACATTATGGATTTAAACCTGAACAATTATGGACGATGCAGCAGCAAGTTTATGGCAAAGCTTTAACGCCTATGGCGCAAAGCGTACATAAGCAAGTGCAGCAAGCACAGCAATTAAATACGCTGGTTTATTATATGAATCTCGCGGTTATGGCGCTTATGTTAATACTGTCTGCGGTACTCTGGTTTTTATCGCGACATTTACAGCAGCGTATTCTGCGGATTCAACAACAACTTGAATAAAAAATGATTAGGCTCAATTGCTTAAGGCAGACATTCAGTTTTTATGTTAATGTCTAAATTGAATAGCTTTAGGTATTTTAAATGAAATAGTAAGCTTGAAACTCACTATCATTTAAAAAAACGATCATAAATATAAAAATAAACCGTTTCCCCTATGTAACTATTTTTCGTAAGATGACATCAACAAATAAATTTACTCCCTTGGAGACGTTAGCCATGTTAGACCAAAATACTTCTACACAACTTAAAACTTTATTAGAACGTCTTGAAAGCCCAATCGAGCTTGTCGCGACTTTAGATGGTTCTGATAAATCTGCCAAAATTAAAGAATTGGTTGAAGAAATTGCGGCACTTTCGCCACAAGTTACTGCGCGTTTTGACGGTAACAACGCACGTGCACCAAGTTTTGGGATTGCAAAAGTAGGTGAGCAACCGCGCGTATTCTTCGCAGGTTTGCCAATGGGGCACGAGTTCACTTCATTAATTTTGGCGTTATTGCAAACTTCAGGTTATGCACCAAAAGTATCGGATGAAGTATTAACGCAAATCAAAGAATTGAATCTTTCATCTCACTTTGATGTGTTTGTATCGTTGAGCTGCCACAACTGTCCAGATGTAGTACAAGCTTTGAACCTCATTGCGATTTACAACCCTGGCACAACAGCAACCATGATTGATGGTGCATTCTTCCAAGAAGAAGTTGAGCAGCGCAAAATTATGGCTGTGCCGATGGTATTCCAAGATGGCAACCACATTGGTCAAGGTCGTATGACTTTGGAAGAAATTGTAGCTAAATTAGATACAGATTCTGCGAGCAAAGATGCAGCGAAACTGAATGCCAAAGAGGCGTTTGATGTCTTGGTAATTGGTGGCGGCCCTGCAGGGAATACATCTGCAATCTATGCAGCACGTAAAGGTATTCGTACAGGTATTGTGGCTGAGCGGATGGGCGGTCAGGTGATGGATACCATGGATATTGAAAACTTCACTTCTATCCAAAAAACACAAGGTCCAAAGTTTGCGGCAGAAATGGAAGCGCATGTGCGTGAATACGATGTCGATATTATGAATCTACAAAAAGTATCTGCCATTAAAGGTGCTGATGAAACTGCCAATGGTTTGGTCGAAGTGACTTTGGAAAATGGCGCAACACTTGAATCGAAAACGGTGATCTTGTCTACAGGTGCACGTTGGAGAGAGATGAATGTACCTGGTGAAGCAGAATACCGTACCCGCGGCGTGGCATACTGCCCACACTGTGATGGCCCGTTGTTTAAAGGCAAACGTGTTGCAGTGATTGGTGGTGGTAACTCAGGTGTAGAAGCAGCGATTGATCTTGCAGGGATTGTAGAGCATGTGACTTTGGTAGAGTTTGATACTAAATTACGTGCAGACCAAGTCTTGCAAAACAAATTGAACAGCTTGCCAAATACTACAGTAATTACTAATGCATTATCGACTGAGGTGATTGGTGATGGCGCACAAGTGACTGCATTGAAATATAAAGACCGTGCGACAGATGTTGAGCATACTGTTGAACTTGCAGGAATTTTCGTACAAATTGGTTTATTACCAAATACG
The DNA here is from genome assembly GCF_013420145.1 of Acinetobacter sp. YH12021. NCBI lineage: Bacteria > Pseudomonadati > Pseudomonadota > Gammaproteobacteria > Moraxellales > Moraxellaceae > Acinetobacter > Acinetobacter sp. YH12021. The sequence continues at coordinate 168,878 of NZ_VOYT01000001.1, read as the reverse complement.
GACTTCTTAAAAGAGTCAAAAGTAGAGCTGACGAATCGTGGTGAGATTGTGATAAATGAGCGCAATGAAACCAATGTAAAAGGTGTATTTGCGGCAGGTGACTGTACAACTGTACCGTACAAGCAAATCATCATTGCAACAGGTGAAGGCGCGAAAGCATCACTTTCAGCATTTGATTACATCATCCGTTCAGGTCAATAAGTCTGAACGAATACATCTGAATACGCGGATTAACCATCCTTAAATTGTATTCGCTAAAAAGATAGCGCCTGAGTTCCCCAATACTCAGGCGCTATGTTCAGTAAAGTGCGTTATCGCACAGTATTAAAAGTTTATTTATTCTATTTTTGGTTTTAAGAACTGAGTCGGCTAACAACTCAGTTCTTTTTTTATTTTTAACATCCAGTTTGATTTACAGCAGTTAGATTCATTTCAGTCTAATTAGCCTTATTATTTTGTCCAAATAAATTCAACTGATTAAACTTTTCCTGTAGCTGCTCTTTGGTTTCGACATGCTCAGGATGCGGAATAATACATTCAATTGGGCAGACTGAAACGCAGGTTTGATAGTCATAAAACCCAACACATTCTGTGCAACGCGCCACATCAATTTCATACACCTTTTCACCCTCATAAATTGCTTCATTCGGGCATTCGGGTAAGCACATATCGCAATTGATGCATTGGTCGGTAATCAGGAGTGCCATCGCAATACTCGCTTAGTTTATTGCCACTTAGTTGGCTTGATAAGCCAACGATGAGGCAGAAATATCTGCAGTCGAATTTGGTAAGTTGCGAATCAGCAGGGCATAACGCATATCGACATCTGCAGGTATAGGGATTTCTACAATATGCCCTGAACCTTTGGCATCTTCAATCAGATTGCCTTTTTTATCTTTAATTTCAGTTAAAGTGAAATAGATATTGCCTTGTGGCGTCATCAATTCTAAAGAATCGCCCACTACAAAACGGTTTTTTACATCAATTTTAATGTAGTCACCATTGCGTTCTAAGACTTCACCACAAAATTGCTGATGATCAAAACTTGATGAACCTGTTTCGTAGTTTTGGTATTCGCTGTGCACATGACGACGCAAGAAACCTTCGGTATAACCACGGTTAGCTAGACCTTCTAATTGAGTCATTAATGCAGGGTCAAATGGTTTGCCTGCAAGCGCATCATCAATCGCTTTACGGTAAATTTGTGCAGTACGTGCGCAGTAGAAATAAGATTTGGTGCGACCTTCAATTTTTAGTGAATGGATGCCCATTTTAGTTAAACGGTCAACGTGCTGCACTGCACGTAAATCTTTAGAATTCATAAAATAAGTGCCGTGTTCATCTTCTTCGGCAGCAAACATATCTTCGTCATTACGTTGTAATAACACAGGCTCGTTAAATTGATGCTGTGCCTGCATGTGTTGTTCATCTGCATCGGCAGTTTCAGAAAGATTTTTGACAGGAATTACGTCACCTGTTTCATCTTCTTTTGCATCGTGAATTTTATATTCCCAACGGCAGGCATTGGTACATGCGCCTTGGTTGGCATCACGTTTATTCATATAGCCTGAAAGCATGCAACGACCTGAATAGGCCATGCACAGCGCACCATGCACAAATACTTCAATTTCCATGCCAGGCACGTTGTTTTTAATTTCTTCAATTTCATCAATCGACAATTCACGCGAAAGAATGACACGGGTTAAACCCATATTTTGCCAGAATTTCACCGTTGCCCAGTTCACCGCATTGGCTTGTACCGATAAATGTACAGGCATGTCGGGGAAATTTTCACGCACCATCATAATCAGACCTGGGTCAGACATGATCAGCGCATCGGGTTGCATGGCAACCACAGGTTCTAGGTCACGAATAAAGTTTTTGAGTTTGCTGTTATGCGGTTGGATGTTCACCACCACATAAAACTTTTTGCCTATTTCATGTGCTTCTTGAATACCAATTGCTAAGTTTTCATGATCAAATTCGTTATTACGCACGCGCAAACTGTAACGCGGCTGACCTGCATAGACTGCATCTGCACCATAAGCAAAGGCATAGCGCATGTTTTTTAAAGAACCAGCAGGAGAGAGAAGTTCGGTGACGTGGGAAATGGTCATGATCAAAAAGCAATAGCAGAAATATGGCTTTATTGTATGAATCTAAATTTAGGATTCAACCTAGTAAATAGCTCGGGATTCAGAAGAAAACTTGTGCTGAAACGCTGGGGCTAATCTTGATATAGAAAGTTCCTCATCCTGAGCTATACAAAACGCACGAGAAGGGACTTTCAATACCAATTTGACAGATTGCTTATAATCAATTTCTGATGGATGAAAGCGTGTTAACGTACACGTTGCCCATGTTTATCAATCACCACTTCACCATCTTCTTTGCTGAAGCTTTTTAATTGTGGTTGAGTGAGCAAGTCTAAGACCAGTTCAGAAGGGCGGCACAGTTTCACACCTAACTCGGTCACGACAAATGGACGATTAATTAAAATCGGATGCTCGACCATCAATGCAATTAATTCCGCATCGCTGTGTGAGCTACCTTCAAGTTGCAACTGTTCGTATGGTTCTACATTTTTGCGGATTGCATCGCGCACGCTTAAACCTGCTTGTTGAATCATGCTAGTAAGTTCAGCTTGTGTAGGTGGGGTTTTTAAATATTCAATAATTTCAGGTTCTTGTCCTGTATTACGAATTAATTCTAAAGTATTGCGTGACGTTCCACAGGCAGGGTTATGAAAAATTTTGATGGTGTTGCTCATGCGTAGTGACTCGTTTTAGGTCGATAAAATTTCAATATTGCATTTATATATGGATATGCGTATATTCGCAATAGTTAATATTGAAGTGCAGATAAAAAATGAATCAAACTGATTTTTTTAAATGTTTGTCAGACCCAACCCGACTGGACATTCTGAAATTGGTGATGGCTCAACACAATATTTGTGTATGCGAATTGACAGAACAATTGCAGTTAAATCAACCGAAAATATCACGTCATTTGGCGTTGTTACGGAATTTATCTATTTTGCTAGATCAACGTCAGGGGCAGTGGGTGTATTACCGTTTGAACCCAGATTTACCCGAATGGGCGTTTGCTGTTTTAAATATTATCGCGCAGCAAGATGTCAGCCCGATGACACGTATCAACCCTACAATTGCAACACATTGCGAGTAAGCACATGGCACAGTCCAAACTTTCTTTTTTAGATCGTAATCTGACCTTATGGATTTTTATTGCCATGGGGCTAGGTGTTGCGATTGGCGTGGTATTTCCTGCAGTATCGGCAAGCTTAGATCAAATGAGCGTGGGCACAGTCAACCTTCCTATTGCGATTGGTTTGATTTTGATGATGTATCCACCGCTAGCAAAAGTCGATTACGCAGCTTTGCCAGAAGTGTTTAAAGACCGCCGAACCTTGTTGCTGTCTTTGGTACAAAACTGGTTGATTGCTCCGTGTTTGATGTTCGCTTTGGCAATTATTTTCTTGCAAAATTATCCTGAATATATGACAGGTTTGATTTTAATTGGTTTAGCACGTTGTATCGCAATGGTCTTAGTCTGGAACAACTTGGCGTGTGGTGATAACCAATACGTGGCAGCGTTAGTCGCGTTTAACAGTATTTTCCAGATTGTATTCTTTAGTACTTATGCCTGGCTGTTTCTGAGTTTCTTGCCGCCGTATTTTGGCGTGGCAGGACAAGTGATTGATGTTGGTTTTTGGACAATCACCCAAGCTGTTTTAATCTATTTGGGTATTCCTTTTTTGATGGGCTTTTTAACACGCTTGATTTTAGTGAAAAGCAAAGGCTTAGATTGGTATCAAACGTCTTTTTTACCCAAAATTAGCCCATTTAGTCTGTTGGCATTGCTATTTACCATTGTGGCGATGTTCGCACTAAAAGGCGCAGAAGTACTGAGCTTGCCGATGGATGTTTTACGCATTTCCATTCCATTGATTATTTACTTCGTTGCCATGTTCTTTATTAGCTTCTTTATGAGCAAATGGATGGGCAATGATTATCCACGGACGACCGCCATTTCCTTTACCGCAGCAGGGAATAATTTTGAATTAGCACTTGCTGTTGCCATTGCAACGTTTGGCTTGGCTTCTCCCGTTGCATTTACCACGATTATTGGCCCTTTGGTTGAAGTGCCTGTGTTGATTGCTTTGGTGAGTGTGTCTTTATGGCTGCGTAAAAAGTTTTATCAAAATGAGTCGATTGTCAGTTCAAAGTAATTTTCTTCATTTTGAGGTTTAAGATAAAAACATGGGCATGCGTTGCCCATTTTAGTTTTAAGAGTATGCAGCATGGTATTACCCAATATTGATTTAGATTTATTGCCTACACCAAGTTTTGAACAGGTGCAGGCAAAGCCGTTGAACCATCCGCCACGTATTTTATTGATGTACGGTTCAAACCGTGAGCGTTCTTATAGTCGTTTGGCGGTACAGGAAGCGGGCAGAATTTTGGAGCACTTTGGCGCTGAGGTAAAAATTTTCCATCCCAAAGGTTTGCCTTTACCTGAAGATGGCGATGCTTCACATCCCAAAGTTCAAGAGCTGCATGAATTGTTGGCGTGGGCAGAAGGTATGGTTTGGTGTAGCCCAGAACGTCATGGTTCAATGAGTTCGATTTTCAAAGCACAAATTGACTGGATTCCGCTTGCCGCGGGCGCAATTCGTGCCACACAAGGTAAAACGCTTGCTTTAATGCAAGTGTGTGGCGGGTCGCAGTCATTTAACAGCGTCAATCAATTGCGTATTTTAGGACGTTGGATGCGGATGATCACCATTCCCAATCAGTCTTCTATTCCTAAAGCCTTTTTAGAGTTTGAGGAAGATGGCCGCATGAAAGCGTCTAGCTATTACGACCGTATTGTCGATGTGATGGAAGAGTTATATAAATTTACTTTGCTGACTCGCGGGCAAGCAGCATATTTGGTAGATCGTTATTCTGAACGTGTGGAAACTGCCGAGCAGCTATCGAAGCGTGTTAATCAGAAGTGTTTATAATCCAATTTTAGATACGTAAATACTGCATTACAAAAGGCTTAGAGAGCGATTATTCGGCTTCAAGTCGCTTTAAAATCTGACAATCATCAATGGTTGTTTGCGTGGTGCAGGCTTGTCTAAGTTGCTGAAGTTGTAGCTGAAAATGCTGCAACTCGGCAATTTTATCTTCTACATGCCTTAAATGTTCATCAATCAATTCATTCACAGCGCAGCAGTTTTGTTTCGGCTGCTTTTCTAATTCAATCAAAGCTTCAATTTCTTTTAAGTTCATATCTAAAGCACGACAACGCTTAATAAAAATCAAACGCTTGAGTGCCTCATCATTGTAATAGCGATAATTATTTTCGGCACGAAAGCTTGGGGTGAGTAAGTGTTTCTTTTCATAAAAACGAATTGTATCTGTGCTGACTCCAACTTTTTTAGCTAATTCATGAATTAAATATTGTGTCATGCTTGACCTTGGACTAAGTCTATAGTTTTAAATGAGCATAATCGAAACAGTTTCATTTTGAAAGAAGGTGTGTCTATGGCATGTACGTGTAGTCATGAACCTGCGCCAATCAAACCGAATAGTAAATTTAGAACCGCGTTATGGATTGCATTGGTGATCAATCTCAGCATGTTTTTTATCGAGTTGATAGGTGGTGCCTATGCCCATTCATCATCCCTATGGGCAGATTCACTGGATTTCTTTGGAGATGCTGTCAATTACGGGATTTCACTTGCGGTGTTAAGTGCAAGTTTGTATTGGCGTGCTACTGTGGCTTTGGTCAAAGGCATCACGATGGCCTTGTTTGGTGTGGTGGTGATGGGCAAGGTTATCTATGCCTATATACAGGGTATTCCACCTGAAGCCATAACCATGGGTATTATTGGGATCATCGCCTTATTAGCCAATGTGGTTACTGCATTGATTTTATATGCATTTCGAGATGGTGATTCGAATATGAAATCGGTGTGGTTATGTAGCCGTAATGATGCGATTGGTAATTTCGCAGTTATTTTGGCGGCAGTGGGTGTATTTGGTACGGGTAGTTTGATTCCAGATCTTGTGGTAGCCGTGATTATGGCGAGTTTGGGCTTAACAGCGGGGTATCATGTGATTCAGCAAGCTTTGGCTGAACGAAGAGTAAATGTACCAGAATAAAGAATAAACGTAAAAAGCACTCCATCTGATTTGAGTGATTTAGATGGAGTGCTTTTAATTTTTTGTAGTCGCAATAATTTTAAAATTTGAAGTAAAAATAACGATAAGTTATTCTAAATTGCTATTTACAAAAAATAATATATAACTAAAATTAAAAATAAATTGATGTATTTAAAAATAATTTACACGATGAATAATATTTAATTTTTTTTAAATTGAGGGTTAAATGAAACTAATTAAATTATTTTCTATAGCAAGCCTGATTGCTTTGGCTGGCTGTAGTTCTAAAGTAGTGACTTATGATACTGCAGGGCAAGTGATTGGTTCATGTGTCGCTACACAGGGCTTTATTTTGGGGGCTAAAGCTGTGTGTTATGGTGGTGCCAACATACAAGGCATTAACTATTCTAAAGTAGATGAGCGCACGGGTTTATTGCCAACCATACCAAATAATTCGCAGATTTCACTGCAACAAGACTAATTTTTTAGAGGGGTAATACAATGAAAATTTCTAGTTTAATCGCATTAACAGCGGCTATTTTGATGACAGGTTGTGCTTCAAAAGTGACAACTTATGATTCGAGTGGTCGTATGATTGGTTCATGTCAGGCAGAGCGTGGGTTTGTAATTGGTGGTGGTGCACACTGTGAAGGACGTGCTAACCAAGAAGGTCGCAGTGTACGTTAATTGATGCTAATGACAAAAAACCGAGCTATTGAGCTCGGTTTTTTAGATTCAACAGCTTTTATTTTTCAACGAAAGCACGTTCAATCACGTAATCGCCCAATTCACCCATACGTGGTGATTCTTTTAAACCATGTTGGTCAAGTAATGCTGCAACATCTTTTAAGAATGCAGGGCTACCACATAACATGGCACGGTCAGTTTCAGGGTTAAAACGTGGTAAACCAATTTTTTCAAAGATTTCACCCGATTCAATTGCCGTGGTCACACGTCCTTGGTTTGGATATTCTTCACGTGTAACGGTTGGGTAATATACCAGTTTTTCACGAATACCAAGTTCTTGGAAAAACTCGTGATTTGGTAATTCATTTAGAATTAAATCTTGATAAGCCAATTCAGAAATGAAACGTGTACCGTGAACCACAATCACTTTTTCAAAGCGTTCATAAGTTTCAGGGTCGCGGATGGTTGCCAAAAATGGAGCTAGACCTGTACCTGAAGAAAGTAAGTATAGGTTTTTACCAGGATTTAAATCATCCAGTACCAAAGTGCCTGTAGGTTTTTTAGAAACCAGCAATTCATCGCCCACTTTTACTTTTTGTAAAATAGACGTTAAAGGGCCATCAGGTACTTTAATTGAGAAGAATTCTAGCTCTTCTTCATAGTTAGCACTGGCAATCGAGTAAGCGCGCATTAAAGGCTTGCCATTTACTTCCAGACCAATCATCACAAATTGACCGTTTTTAAAACGTAGTGCGGTATCGCGAGTCGTTTTAAAACTGAATAAAGTGTCATTCCAGTGGTGTACGTGAGTAATCTTTTCGACGTTGAAAGCAGCCATTAAAGGTCTCAATAAATTATCAAATTAGAACAGCTTGCTATTCTAATCTAAAATCATTCTCTATAAACTGAATATATTTAATTGAGCTTATCAGAAAAAGTGATGAAGACTGATCTAAAAATGCCAATAATCGGATTTATGCACTCTCCCTACCGAGAAAAATTTGGTATTCCTCGTCAACCGAATCTGGTACAAGTCGAATCGTATATTGAAATGCAGGCGCCTTATAACGATGTGTTGGCATTTGAAGGGATCGAAGCGTTTAGTCACTTATGGTTAATCTGGCAATTTCACGACAATAAAAACCAAACCGATGCTCATCCAACCGTACAGAAACAGCAAAACCCTTGTTTTCGTGCACAAGTGCGTCCGCCACGTTTGGGTGGTAATCAAAAAATAGGTGTGTTTGCGACGCGCAGCATGTATCGACCTGCACCCATTGGTTTGTCTGTGGTGCAATTTAAACAGGTCAAAAAAGTGGGTAAGTCACTGCGAGTTTATGTGACAGGGGCAGATTTACTGCATGGCACGCCTATTTTGGATATTAAACCTTATATCCAATATTCAGATGCTGTGCCTGATGCACAAAGTGGTTATGCGCAAGATGAACCCATAAGAAAAACAGTGCTATGGATGGACACAGCAGAAGCGCAAAAAAATCAGTTACTCGGCTCAGGCGTATTGCAACCACAAATTGTGCAGGAATTGGAACAGGTCTTGTCTTTAGATCCACGACCTGCATATCAGGATGATGCTGAACGAATTTACACCATGAATTTTGCAGATTTTGATGTCAGTTTCCGTGTTGATCAGCACGCAGTACATATCCTAAAAATTGTTTTAATCGCTGTCGATTAAACCAGCATATATAAAATAGCCACCAACGCCAGCATGTGCAGAATTTGGGCAGGGGCGAAATACAGTGCAAAGCGCAAACCACCAATGAGCGCGGCATTGACGCATTTGGCAATCGCATGTGCCACCACACCTAAAATTAAGGCATACAAAAGTACCTGCTGGCTCGGTGGACCTTGCATCACCACGGTTGCAATTGCGGCATGAACCTCAAATAACGAGGCGAGCAGGGTACCAATGATTAAACCTGCATCCCCAAGGGTTTGTTCCAAGCCGTATACCATCGCTTGAATTGCGGTCAATGTCGCCACAATAATTGCGGCTTCTTTAAGGCTAAACATACGGGTATCGGTTTCTGGCTTTGCCGTTGCCGTACTTTTATGTTTTTTGAGCAACCAGACACCCGCTACAACCAAAATCGCGATTCCGACCAAACTTGGAATAATTAATAACTTAAACCAAATCAGATTGACACCCGCCACAATAATCAACATTTGCGCTAAAGTCGCCACGCAAGACATCAGCGCTGCACCTGCATTGGCACGTGCGTCGCCACGACCTGCGCGTACTTCCATGCCTAAACTGGCAATGGTTGCGGTGCTTGATACAAAACCTGAAGCAATTGCAGATAATATGAGGGCGTTGCTGCTTGAGAGTAAACGCTTGGCGATATGCGCCAAAGCCTGCACACTTAGAATTAAAATCAATAATTTTAAAATCACATAAGGATTAAGCACATTGCCCCATAGTGCAGTATTAGGCGTCAGTGGCAAGGCAATTAACACCAAAGCCAGTAAAAACAAGCCATCACGTAGTTCAGCTTCGGTAATCCACTGACTGACAATGCCATGCATGGTGTGCTTGGTCATGAGTAAACCTGTCAAAATAACCGATAAACCTGCTGCCAATGGAATATTCCATAAACACAATGCACCAATAAAATAGGTCATCACGAAGGCAAGTTCGGTGGTAGCGCCGGGGTCATCTTCCGTTTGATTTTTGAGGGAATATAAGCCAATTCCCCCAACAATCAACGCACCCACAATGGCAATGCTCGTGCCCAATAAGAAGCAAATGGCACCTAATAATGCGCAAATTCCAAAGGTACGTACGCCTGCAAAACGGTGATGTTGTCCATTTTTTTTACTGCGTTCACGCTCTAATCCAATCAGTAAGCCACAGCCAAGTGCTGCTGCAAACATGGTGAGCAGTTCGGGAAAATTGGTTGTAACCAAAGATGGAGGAGTCAGAAAATCCACAGCAACATTCCAAATACAAGGTGTTATTTTAAACATCATATATTTGAATTGTGTTTATCTCCATTTATGAATCTATTTTCACTCTAAAATTATGGCTTAATCGAACCATACAAGATTACTGTATTAAAGAAGTCATTCAGCCCTGAAAGCAAACTCTGCTATAGTAAACCCAGATTTTGGGGCATATAACAATGAATTTTAATTTTGAAATAGACAGTACTTGGTGCTTAGAACAATTAGTCAAAGATGGTAAAATTACCGAACGTGATCAGGCTTTGGTACAAACCACGCATCGTCAACGTGATCAATTAAAATGGCATCCGTTACAATGGATTGCCAACTTTAATTTGGTCGATCAAAGTCATCCCCAAACCACTTTAACTTTAAACCGTTTATGCCAATGGCTGGCTGATAAATCAGGCTTGCCATTCTATATTATTGATCCGTTAAAAGCCGATGTTGCTGCTTTAACAGCTGTGATGTCGCAGGAATTTGCACTGCGTAACCGTATTTTAGCGGTGGAAGTGACTGCAGATGCGGTGTTAATTGCGACAGATCAACCTTATAAAAAAGAATGGGTTGCCAACTTAGAACATAGTTTATTGCCCAAAAAAATTCAGCGAGTTTTACTCAGCCCAGATCAATTACAGCGTTATTTGATCGAATATTACCAAGTGAGTCGCGCAGTACACTCATCACAAAAATCTTCTGCACATGACCGTGAAAATAAAGGGGTCGAGGCTTTATTGCAATTGGGCGATACCCAAAACCCAGATGCCAATGATCAACATATTGTGAAGTTGGTGGATTGGGTGCTGCAATTTGCCTTTGAACAAGGCGCAAGTGATATTCACCTCGAACCACGTAAAGATACTGGCAAAGTACGTTTTCGTATTGATGGCGTGTTGCACACCATCTATAACATGCCTGCCAATACGCTTACCGCAGTCATCTCACGGATTAAAATTTTAGGGCGTATGAATGTAGCCGAAAAACGTAAACCGCAAGATGGACGTTTAAAAACCCGAACTCCAAAAGGACAAGAAACTGAACTGCGTTTATCGACCTTACCAACGGCGTTTGGCGAAAAACTGGTGATGCGTATTTTTGACCCAGAAGTATTGGTACGCAGTTTTCAGCAATTGGGTTTTGATAGTCGTTTGTTGAATGAATGGCATGCCCTGACTGCACATAGTCACGGCATTATTTTGGTTACAGGCCCTACAGGTTCGGGTAAAACCACCACGCTGTATTCATCGCTAAAGCAATTGGCTACCGATGAAGTCAATGTCTGCACCATTGAAGACCCGATTGAAATGTTAGAACCGAGTTTTAACCAAATGCAGGTGAATACTGCAATTGATTTAGGTTTTGCCGATGGTGTGCGTGCCTTAATGCGTCAAGACCCTGACATTATTATGGTCGGAGAAATTCGAGATCAGGATACCGCAAATATGGCAATTCAAGCGGCACTGACGGGGCATTTGGTTTTATCGACACTGCATACCAATGATGCGCCTTCAAGTTTGACTCGTTTGCATGATTTGGGCGTACAGCCATTTTTGACAGCTGCCACAATTTTAGGCGTTTTGGCACAGCGTTTGGTGCGTAAACTGTGTCCGCATTGTAAGCAAGAAGGCTCAATAAATGAAAAAGATTGGGAACATTTGACCTTCGATTACATTATGGAAATGCCTGCACAAGTGTTTAAACCTGTTGGATGCGATGAATGCCGTCAAACGGGCTATAAAGGTCGGGTCGGAATTTATGAGTTTATGCCGTTAAGTTTAGATACCAAACAGCTCATCAGCGCCAATGCCAATTTAAATGAATTACGTCAGCAAGCTAAAAAAGAGGGCATTGAACCGTTACGTATTGCGGGCGCGCGTAAAGTTTTAGAAGGCATGACCACTTTAGAGGAAGTGTTGCGCGTAGTGCCATTAAATTAGCAGATTCAAACTTTTTACGATGAATTTTAAAAAAATGGAAATCTTAAGATTCAGTTCATCTTGCTTTGTTTTAATCACCATAACGAAATGAGCAACACAAAAAGGTGAAGCAATGAAATTTACAATGAAAGCAATGTTGATGGCAGGTTTAATGGCAGCAGCTTCAATCACCATGGCAAACGACAGCATTAATACCCAAGCACTACATCAAAATGTAACGGTAAAACAAGCATTAAGCCTGAAAGATGATAGCAAAGTGCAGTTAAAAGGTTATGTGGTGAAATCTATTGGTGATGAAAAATATCAGTTCCGTGATAACACAGGCACCATTACGGTCGATATTGATGATGATTTATGGAATGGCAAAGCCGTTTCTGCCAAAACGCCTGTTACCTTAATTGGTGAAGTGGATATTGATCACAAGCCTGCAAAACGTATTGAAATAGATGTCGATCAGGTTCATTTCTAACATTCAATGCGTGCGCATGATTTACTTCAAGCAGCATTCATCACTGAAAAACCACATACCTCACAGGAGGGATGTGGTTTTATAATTCTTAGATTCTTAATTGAAGTACATCAAAAATAACAGAGGATGGCATGCGACTACTCTTGGCTGAAGATGATGTATCACAAGCAGAAAGTATTAAAACCTGGCTGGAAATGGATGGTTATAATGTCGATTGGGTCGAGCGTGGCGATCACGCCATTTTAGCCATTCAGCAGCATCATTATGATTGTGTGTTGTTAGACCGTGGGTTGCCTAAAAATAGCGGTGATGAAATTCTGCACGCTTTACGACAGCAGCAACAGGATACTCCTGTTATTTTCATTACTGCGCGCGATAGTATTCAAGATCGGGTACAGGGACTTGATTTGGGCGCCAATGATTATTTGGTTAAACCGTTTAGCCTTGAAGAACTCTCGGCACGGGTACGCAGTCAGTTACGCAATGCGCAAAGTCATCCGACACAGCAGCTTGAATTTGCCAACTTGGTTTTAGACACGCAAAGCAAACAAGTGAAAGTGGATGATCAACAGGTCAATTTAACGGCTAAGGAATTCCAGATTTTACATAAACTGATGCAAAACCCGCAGCATGTGGTGACTCGTGAACAGCTCGAAGAGTCTTTATATGCATGGGGCGATGAAATTGAAAGTAATGCGATTGAAGTATTTATTTATCAATTACGCAAAAAAATTGGCAGTAGCCGCATTAAAACCATACGAGGTTTAGGCTATCGTATGCAGCAAGATAACTAATTCAGTTTGATCTCTGCATGTCTAAACAGGTCATTTCTTTACAATCCAAACTGGTTAAAAGCTCCGTTTTAAGCTCGGTCTTGGCGGGTGGACTCGCCCTGATTTTATTATTGGCGGTTGCCAGTTACCAAACCATGCAAGTCCATGACGAGATTATGGATGAAATAGCCGATATGTTGCTGCGAGCAGACTTGCGTGACCATGCAGGCAATCAGGTCGATGAGTTGAGCGAGCAATTTCATATTGCCTATCAATTGGGTTTGGATGATCTGATTCTGACCACCTCTGAAGATGAACAAGACATACCTCCGCTTCACTTGCCTCAGCTTGCCGTGGCATCTGAGCATGGTTTTTCATTTCACTGGCAAGATGGGCAAATTTGGCGCAGCTATGTGGCAGAGGAAGATGGCTTGCATGTGATTGTCGTGCAGCCGCTTAAATATCGCTTTAAGGAAATTGCTGCAACCAGTTTGGGCTATGCCGCTATTTTATTGCTGTTGTGGTTGCTGCAATGGGCAATTGTGCATTTTATGATTGGTCGTCAATTTAAGCGGATTCAGCAACTCTCCCAACAAATTGCAGAAAAAAATCAACATGATTTGACGCCAATTATCCCCACACAACCTGAATTGAAAGAACTGCAACCCATGCTGCAGCAATTGAATAAATTGTTGGGGCGAGTAGAGCAGTCTTTAATTGCAGAACAGCGATTTACAGCAGATGCTTCGCATGAGTTACGCTCTCCTTTATCTGCCATTCAATTGCGTTTGCAGGTGCTAAAACGTAAATACCAACAACAACCTGAGTTGGCACAAGATTTAGAGCAAATTCAGCGTGATGTCAGTCGTGGTACACAAGTATTGGAAAATTTGCTGTTATTGGCACGTTTAGACCCGACAGATGCGGCATCGTTAAATAAAAGTGCGGTATCTATAGCAGACTTGGTGCAGGAAGTTTTACAAAGTCTGACGCCGTTTATTCAGGAAAAAGCCATTCAGATTCAGTCAGATATTCAACCGATACAAGTGCAAGGCAATCCTGAATTGCTATTTAGCTGCCTGCGCAACTTGATTGACAACGCAGTGCGTTATGCAGCACCTCAAGGACGTATTTGGATTGAAGCGAAACCGCATGAATTGATGCAGGAAATTTGCATCGCCGACAATGGTCATGCAGTGACTGATGACGTTTTGGCACGTTTGGGCGAACGCTTTTACCGTGCTTTAGGCAGTAAAACTCAAGGTTCTGGTTTAGGACTGTCGATTTGTAAGAAAATTATAGAGTTGCATGCAGGAAAAATTGAATTTTCACGTGCTGAACAAGGTGGTTTAAAAGTGCGTATTTTGTTGCCTAAAGCCCAGTTGTAAATATGATTGGTTTTAGGAAGCAAGTTAAAATTAAACAAGTCAGAACTTAAAAGCAGTATGCGCTGATTCATACTGCTGTTTCCACGTTTATTATTGTGTTGATTATTTTAATTATTTTGTGAGAATAAGACGATTGTTACGGGTTAAGCGTAAACGATATTCTTCGCCTGCATGCAAAATACGAATTTCGCGTCCTAGCGCGAACAAGTTATTTGAATGTAACATAGGTAGGGCATGCTGAGTGTCTGAATGACGTGAAAATAAGTTAAATGGGGCGTTCATTTTGAGTTACTCCGTGGTGTGTAAGAATTGTTTTAAATGATAATCATTATCATGTAAACCTGTCAACGGATTATTTTTAATTTTATAAAAGTCTACAATTTGCAGTAAAACGTACATTGCAAAAAAGGAATCGGGTTCATGTCCAAGCCAAATATTCATGTGGCAATTGCGCTGTTATTTCATCAAAACAAAGTGTTGGTGGGTTGGCGCGAAGCCAAACAACATCAGGGCAATAAACACGAATTTCCAGGTGGGAAAGTGGAAGCAGGCGAAACTCCTGTAGATGCTTGCCGCCGTGAAGTGTTTGAAGAAGTTGGTGTTGGCATACAGCATTGGCATGCTTTTGATATTATTTGCCATGAATATGATGATGTGATTGTCAATCTGCATATTTTTCAGGCTGCTGTACCCGCAGCTTTATTAAAAGATATTCAAGTGCCTTGGACATGGTTTAGCCGTCCGCAACTTTTAGAGCTGAATTTTCCACAAGCCAATCGTGCAATTGTGCAACGACTAGTGTGGCAACAGGCAATTAAAGTCAGTGAAAATTTAAAACATTTAGCAAATTTGCCTAAGCAAAAACTGCTGTATTGGCGGGTTGAACCCAATGCTGCATGCAAGGTCGAATTGTCAGAATATTGCATTGAGCAACTGGGGCAAGTGATTGTCAATTTGGAATTGTGGAAGCAATTAAATACGATTCAGCAACACGCCATTGCAGCAATTCATTTAAAACAATCGCAACTGATGCAATTACAAAAGGGCGATTTAAAAGTTGGGCAGCGTTATATTGCAGCGTGTCATGATATTGTTTCGGCACAACATGCACAGCAAATTGGTTGTGAAGCAATTTTACTCAGTCCTGTTTTAGTAACTACTACGCATCATGATGCCACACCTTTAGGATGGGAAAAATTCCAGCAGATCGCTGAATTTGTCGATATTCCTGTTTTTGCTTTGGGTGGCTTAACTCAAGATGATTTAACTACCGCAGAGCAGCATCATGCCTATGGCATTGCAGGTGTACGTTTTATTTGATTTTTTCTAGTTTGCGCAAATAAAAAAATCGCTGATGTAATCACACTCAGCGATTTTTAGTTTATTAAATTATCGTCCTTACAAATCTTTCAAAGCTTGTTGGGCTTGCGCAAGGCTTTTGGCATTATTTTGTTGCTGTGCTGCTTTTTGAATGACTAGCCATAATTGACGTTTCATAGCATCGCTTTGTGCATAGCTTAAACCACGACGTGCCAAGGCTTCTGCATTAGCGGGTTGCTTCTTTTGGTTGGCAATTAAAGTCAAATATAAATAGGTTTCAGCCGCTTGCGGGGCAAGTCGCTGCGCTTGCAAAGCTGCTGTTTCGGCCTGATTGAATTGACCTTGTTTATAAGCGGTCTGGGTTTGCTGCATCAACTTTTGAAAAGCAGGCAAACTACGACCATCCTCTAATTTTTGTTGCACGGTTTGTTGTGGCACCACCACTTGCAACGATTGACGCTTAATTTCTTCACGTTCATAAGGACGAATCACCACACCTTCTGGTGTCGTCACAGTTTTAGGTTTTTCAGGCACAGGCTGAGGAGCAGGCGGTTCAGGTAAACTCTGGCAAGCTACAATCGTTGCCATCGCACCCATAGCGAATGTGGTGAAAAAAACTTGTCTTAAACGTGATAATTTCATAAGCGTAACTGACCGATATCCTCAAGTTTAATTGATATAACTGCCACTTGAGATGACACGACCATCGGTATTGTCATCTGTTACGGGTTCAGTTTCACGGATATAATTTTCGATACTGTCACTGGTTTCAGGAGCTGTTTGCTGAGTTTCAGTATCGGGTTGGTAAACGGGTTCAACTTGATAGTGTGAAAAACCACATGCGGTTGCCTGACGCGGTACATTATTACGATTCACTGGAATATACATCGCACCTTCACAGCCTTGTGCAGATAAATGCCCAGAACTGCGGTCAATCCAATGCCATTGAATTTGTTCGGTCTGACGTAAGTTGACAGGTTTTTGACGCAATTGCTGCATCACATTACTCCAGACAGGCAAAGCACCAGACGAGCCTGTTAAGCCTGTGACTTTGTTATCATCCAAACCAAGCCATACAACGGCTAAATAATTGCCTGAATAGCCCGCAAACCATGAATCACGAGTATCATTGGTTGTACCTGATTTGCCTGCCAATTTTAAATCTGTCGATAAGCTATTATAAGCTGAACGACCTGTACCAGAACTCATCACTTGCTGTAAGCCATAATTCAAAATATAGGCGGCAGAAGGATCAATAGTTTGTTGTACAGTTAAACCATAACGATCCAGTAAACGTCCATTGGCATCGACCACGGTACGAATCGCTTTGGTCGGATATTTAAAACCACCTGTGGCAAAGTTGCCATAAATATCCATCACCTGCATTGGTGATAAATCTACCGCACCCAAGAAAATAGATGGATATTGCGGAATCGCATCACTTGGTACACCAAATTTAATGAGGTGATTACGGAAGGTGGATAGTCCAAACTCCTGACCCAAACGAACTGCAGACAGGTTATAAGACTGAGATAGGGCTTGTGACATAGACACAATCCCATGGTCGCTGCCACTGTAATTACGTGGTGTCCAAGATTTACCATCAATTGGGATGCTGATCTGACTGTCTTCTACAGGACTTGCCCAGTTATATCGACCAGACTCAATTGCACTTAAATAAATAATCGGTTTGAGCAGTGAGCCAACTTGACGTTTGGCGTCCAAGGCACGGTTAAAACCCGTAAAATCTTGCGTAGAACCTACCGCTGCCACTAACTCGCCATTTTCAGGATGAGAAATCAGCACCGCGCCTTGTAAATCTTTTAAACGCTTTGGATTGGCTTTGCTTAAACGCTCAACCGATGCTTTAAAAGCATTTTGTACGTTGGTTTGTGCAATCGGATCAAGCGTCGTGAAGATACGCAAACCCTGATTGGTCAAATCTCCTTCTTGATATTCAGTACGTAATTGACGGCGGACAATATCTAAAAAGTCAGGGAAACGGGCAGGGCCAATGGTCGGTTTTGTAATGACATTTAAGGGACGCGCAGTTTCTTTTTCATATTGTTCTTGGTTTAAATAACCCATCACCAACATATTGTTTAGTACAATGTCACGACGTTTTTTGGCAGCTTCAGGGTTGCGCCAAGGATTATATAATGATGGACCTTGTACCAAACCGACCAAAAAGGCTTGTTGTGAAATGTTTAGCTCACGCAACGGCATACCAAAATAAAACTGTGAAGCTAGACCATAACCATTAATAGAATAGTTACCGTTTTGACCTAAATTCACCTCATTTAAATAGGCTTCTAAGATTTCATCTTTGCTGTAATGTAGTTCAATCAGCATGGCCATGAGTGCTTCATTGGCCTTACGTTTTAAGGTGCGTTCTGGGCTTAAATAAAAGTTTTTCACCAATTGCTGCGTAAGGGTAGAACCACCCTGACGTTTGCCACCAGTGACGTTGCTGACAATAGCACGTGCAGTACCACGAATTGAAACGCCGTGATGTTGATAGAAATTACGATCTTCAGTGGCAATAAGGGCTTCAATCAGCGGTTTAGGTACTTTATTCAGTTTAATCAGCACTCGATCTTCATTGTGCTGTGGATAAATTCCGCCAATCAACATCGGTTCTAAACGTGCAATACCTGTATTAGATGGTTTGGTGGCGCTCACTTCACTAATTTGATTGTTGGCAAAACTGACTTTTAAAACCTGTTCAGGTTCGACACTGTCTCCAAAGTCAAAACCACGGGTATGCACAAATAAAGTATTACCA
Organism: Acinetobacter sp. YH12021; assembly: GCF_013420145.1. NCBI lineage: Bacteria > Pseudomonadati > Pseudomonadota > Gammaproteobacteria > Moraxellales > Moraxellaceae > Acinetobacter > Acinetobacter sp. YH12021. Next base: position 150,382 of record NZ_VOYT01000001.1, on the reverse strand, counting down.
TCGCTGACATAACTGCCTGATTTAGCATAATTATCTGTATTTTTATAGCCAAGCAGTTTCAGTTCTTGAGTAAAGTCGGTCTGGCTGACAGGTGCATTGCTATACACTTCTAACGGGCGTGCAAAAACCTTGGCTGGAATATCCCAACGCTGTCCTTCAAATTTGTCTCTGACAATATTATCCAGACGAATCAAGTAGATACTAAATGCAATAAATCCACCAATAACGATGATGCAAAATAGTAATGCAATTATGCCTATGCCACGCTCAGACTTCATAAATCGCGATAAGATCCTGATAAATTTTGCTAATCATGCGAAGCTTTTACTGAATTTGCAATAATTAATCTGTGACTGAAGGGAAAATATCGTCATAAAATTGAGCAGAAATGTAGTTTTAAAGTTTTTTTAAATCAACTAGGTTAGTGCTATGATAGGCGTCGAATCGTAGCGGAGCGATATCGCAGGTGCAAATTTCACATAAGAACTTTCGGAACATTGGACTGATTGGCCGTCCAGACAAATATTCTGTCGTAGAAACATTATGTCTGATACACGACCATATTTTAGGATTGGGTTTGCATCCCGTTTTTGATTCTGACACTGCTCAACTTGTACCTTATAACAACACCCAAACAGTCAGCCGTGCTTTATTAGGCGAAGTGGTCGATTTGGTGATTGTGGTGGGGGGGGATGGTTCATTGCTGCACGCAGCGCGCGCTTTGGTTAAATACAATACCCCTGTAATTGGTGTGAACCGTGGGCGTTTAGGCTTTTTAACCGATATTAAACCGACAGAAGTAATCTTTAAACTCGATCAGGTTTTGCAAGGACATTTTCAGTCAGACCGTCGTTTTTTATTGGAAATGGAAGTGCGCTCTAAAGGTGAAATCATTTATGAAGCGATTGCCTTAAATGATGTGGTGCTACATTCGGGTAAGTCGGTTCACATGATTGACTTTGAACTGAATATTGATGGGCAATATGTCTATCGTCAGCACAGTGATGGTTTAATCGTTTCGACCCCAACAGGTTCAACGGCTTATGCTTTGTCGGGTGGTGGCCCAATTGTACATCCGAGCATGGATGCAATTGCATTGGTGCCTATGCATCCACATACCTTGTCTTCACGCCCAATTGTGGTGGGTGGACACAGCGAAATTAAAATCAATATTCGTGAAAACCGTGTGTTGCCGATGGTTAGTGCTGACGGTCAACATAGTGTTTCATTAAATGTCGGAGATAGTTTGCATATCCGCAAACATCCTTATAAATTAAATTTATTACATCCACCAGGTTATGACTTCTATATGGCTTGTCGTACTAAGTTAGGGTGGAATCAAGATTTTGAATCAATGCAACAGCAGGATGAATGATGAATATTGAACAAATGCTTGCCGTACTCGATCCTGAAATTGTTGGACGTTTAAAAACGGCAATTGAAATTGGCAAGTGGCCTAATGGTGTTGCGCTGACCCAAGAGCAACGTCAAATTTGTATGCAAGCAGTGTATGCGTGGGAAATGAAAAACCTGCCTGAAACTGAGCGTAGTGGCTATATTGACCGTGGCACTAAAGAAGAAGGCGAGCAGTGCGATGACGATCATCACAAGCATGAAGAATTTAAACCGATTCGTTTTGTTTAAATGATGCAAAACTGCTTTCATGAAAATTGAAAGATGAAAAAGACACCTGAGATGGGTGTCTTTTTTTGTATTTTCAATGACGTTTTAGTTGTGACGATTTTGCCAAAGCTGCTGTGCGTTTTGCATCGCTACAGCATAATCATCACAAACGCCCATGGTATATAAAGCGATACCTATGGTTTCGGTAATGGCGACTTCACCATACTCATGAGTTTGCTGATCTAGCCAGACGGCTTTAAATACTGCCAAATCCAGTTCTTCTTCTATAGGGCTGCGGTTATCGGTCAGTTTAGGCAGTTCGTGTTCATATAAAGCGCCATTTTTGATGCCACAAATTAAAGTTTTGGCATCGGGGTTGCGTTCAAACTCGCCACCTTCGCCTTTAATCACTGCACTGTTTTGATAACCCAGCTGAAATGCGGCTTGTTGATGTGAACTGCGATAGGCAGGGTGAAAAATCGCCTGCATGGTGGCTTTGGCATTAAAAGGGTTGATTAAACGGGCAAGGGTATGAATGGGTGAACGTAAACCCATCACATTGCGTAAATTAATCAACTCACTCAAAATCGGTGAAATAACATCCAATGGTAAGTAAGCAAAATTACGCTGTGCCAATTGCTGTTCAACGTCTAGGTCATTTTGGCAAATTGGATAATCTAAATATTGCAGTGCTTGTTCGGTATATAAACGGTTGATGGTATGCCCAGAAGCACCATGCATCACCACTTTATAGTTATGTTTTGCTAAAGTCAGCGCTGCCAATAAAAACCACGGATAATGTCTGCGTTTACCTGCATAAGATGACCAGTCTAAATCGACCTGAAGCGGTTTAAATAGCAGTTGATCACGGGTGGCTTGCACAAAACCTGCCAACTCCTCTACAGATTCTTCCTTCACACGCAGCAGCATTAAAAAAGCGCCTAATTGAACGTCCAAGACTTCATTGCGCAAAATCATAGAAAAAGCTTGATAGGCTTCATCATAGGTCAGTGAACGTGCGCCTGTTTTGCCTTTGCCAATAATTCGAATAAATTGTGCAAATGGATGTTCTACATCTTTATAAATATTTCTTTTATTGGGGTTTGTATTTGGCATAAGCGAGTTCACACGACATCAATTTAAATTAGGGTCTGATGACATTTCATAAATGGCTTGCGCTGTAGGCTAAAACTGAGCAGATCAGGCATGAAGCGCAGGGAATAGTGGGTCTATTGCTAAGCTTCATAACGCAATCTGAGAAAGTTTTAGCCACAGCCTTTCAGGGCGAGCATATTTTTGCTGCTATTGCGTTATGTGCCAGTCATTTAGAATGACTAAATTTCCTGTCCCATGCCTTATATCAGCTAAAAAACCTTGCGAGATATATCTCTCATGCCGCAAACATAGACGAATTGTCAACAGACCCTAGTATACTAGTGTATAAACTTCGGCAACAGTTTGCAGCACTATTCATAGCTTCAGCTTATACAAGCTTCGTTTGCACATCTGAAATGACGACTAAAGTTTGACTGTAAAGTAAGACAATCTGTAGGGATAACACATGACAGCCTGCATAAAAATGCATAGCATGGATACTGTTGAAAACAACAATTGAAAAATAAAGGATTGGATATGCTGGCTTATGATGCTGATTTAGAATTATTTAGAGATAACTTTCGACGTTTTATGCAGGAGCATATTGCACCGCATTATGCTGCGTGGGAACGTGAGGGCATCATGCCGCGCAGCGTGTGGAATCTGTTAGGTGAAAATGGTTTTTTATGTATTGATGTGCCTGAAGAATATGGCGGCTATGGTGTTCCAACGCATTATTCCCTAATGTTGGTCGAAGAGTCGGCACGTGCAGGTTATAGCGCACTCTCTACAGGTATTTCCTGTCACTCTGAAATTGCTGCGCCGTACATTTTGCATATTGGTACAGAAGAACAAAAACAATACTGGCTACCTAAAATGGTGTCGGGTGAAGTAGTTGGTGCAATTGGCATGACCGAGCCAGGTGCGGGTTCAGACTTACAAGCCATGCGTACTAATGCCATTTTGCAAGAAGATCATTATGTACTGAATGGCTCTAAAACCTTTATTTCCAATGGTCAGCATGCAGACTTGGTGGTTTTGGCAGTAAAAACTGATCCGCAAGCACGTGCCAAAGGCGTGTCGCTCATGTTGGTCGATACTCACTTGGAAGGCTTTAAAAAAGGCACCAATTTGGAAAAAATTGGTTTGCATTCACAAGATACGTCAGAGCTATTCTTTGACAATGTCAAAGTGCCGAAAAATCAATTGTTAGGACAGGCAGGGCATGGTTTTGCCTATTTAATGCAAGAATTGCCACGTGAACGTACTGCGATTGCAGCTACTGCATTGGGTGCTATTCGAGGTTCAATTGATGTGACCACACAATATGTGCAAGAGCGTCAGGCGTTTGGACAAGCCATTGGTCAGTTCCAGAATACCCGTTTTGTTTTGGCACAGGCTAAAATTGATGAATTGGCAACCGCTGCTTTTTATAATCAAAACGTCGAATTGTATATGCAGGGCAAACTGGACGTCGAAACTGCAGCCGCTTTAAAAAGCTTTGCGACAGATATGCAAATGAAAATTGCCGATCAATTGCTGCAACTGTTTGGCGGTTATGGCTATATGACGGAATACCCGATTTCTCGTTTCTTTGTCGATGCGCGAATCCAGCGAATTTACGGTGGAACCAATGAAATTATGAAAGAAATTGTCGCGCGTGGTTTATTGGGGCGTTAAAACAATGCCTAAAAGTCCAATTGAATAAAGATCAAGGATCATCTCCAGAGTCAGCCCAGTGCTGGCTCTTTTTTTATGAATTTGATCAGACTTAAAAGCAATGAGCTGATTGATAATTACACTTAAAAATAAAATTACACCGCTTAGAATTAGAGATGCAAAAAAGAAAAGCATAGTTGCCCAGTTTTAAGCGGTACGTTGTGCAAAGTTGCGGCTTAAATGTATAGATTGGTGATGCTTTGATCAACTGTATGTTTTTAAATCTGAAACACTGAAAGTTGTATTGCGCAACATTTGAAAGCTAACTATTGTTATACTATTTGCAAAATGTTTATGAAGGGCGACATAACAATGATCCAAGACGATCAGAACACAACGACTTCTCTTGATCTCGCTAAAATCCGTGAAGATATTGACTCTGTAGATCAACAGATTCAGCAGCTGATTAACCGTCGAGCACGACTTGCTGAAGCGGTGGCGAAAGCAAAATTTGCAGCAGAAGAGAGCCCGTTGTTTTACCGTCCTGAACGTGAGGCGCAAGTTTTACGTAATGTTATGGAACGCAACGAAGGGCCGTTGTCTGATGTGACCATGGCACGTTTATTCCGTGAAATTATGTCGGCATGTTTGGCACTTGAAGCGCCACAAAGTATTGCGTTTTTAGGGCCAATTGGTACTTATACGCATTCCGCAGTACTTAAACATTTTGGTCAAGATGCGATTGTGCGTCCTTTGCCTACTATTGATGAAGTTTTCCGTGAAGTAGAAGCAGGCAGTGCACACTATGGTTTAGTACCTGTCGAAAACTCATCTGAAGGTGTGGTGAACCATACTTTAGATTGCTTTAAATCATCGCCATTAAATGTGATTGGTGAAGTAGAATTGCGTATTCATCACCAATTCCTTGTGTCAGAAAACACTCGTAAAGACAGCATTAAACAAATTTATGCGCATCAGCAAACTTTGGCACAATGCCGTAAATGGTTAGATGTGCATTATCCGGGTGTAGAACGTGTGGCACTCAGCTCCAATGCAGAAGCAGCGCGCCGTATTCGTAATGAATGGCATTCTGCTGCAATTGCTTCTGAAATTGCGGCCAATATTTACGAACTTGAAATTTTACATAGCAATATTGAAGATAACCCAGAAAATACCACACGTTTCTTGGTGATTGGTCGTGAGAAAGTTCCACCAAGTGGCAATGATAAAACTTCATTGTTGGTGTCTGCACATGACCGCGCAGGGGCATTGCTTGAGATTCTTGCACCATTTGCGAAGCACAATATTAGCTTGACCAGTATTGAAACACGTCCTGCCTTGCCTGAAAAATGGGCCTATGTATTCTTCATTGACCTAGAAGGGCATGTCGAGCAAGACAATGTCCGTGCAGCGATTGAAGAAATCCGTCCATTGGTGAAAGAAATTCGTGTCTTGGGTTCTTATCCTGCTGCCGTGTTGTAATCGTATTTAATTCAGTGGTGTGCATGTTTGTCATGCGCGCCACATTCACCACCTAGTCAACTGGAAGTGTAAAATGTCGTTTGTCCCAGCCAATGAAGGCATCTCGAAGTTAAAGCCTTATCAACCAGGTAAACCAATCAGTGAACTTGAGCGTGAGTTGGGGATTACAGATATCGTCAAACTTGCTTCAAATGAAAACCCATTGGGCTGTTCAGACAAAGTCAAAGAAGCCGTTGCAGCAGAAATTGCTGAAATTGGTCGCTATCCAGATGGTGGTGGTTTTATTTTAAAAGACCAAATTCAAAAACAATTTGGCTTTGCGCATGACCGTATTACTTTGGGCAATGGTTCAAACGATTTGCTAGAAATGTTTGCTCGCGCATTCGTTTCAGATCAAGATTCAGTGTTGTATAGCCAACACGCCTTTGCAGTATATGCTTTGGTGACGCAAGCGATTAATGCTCAAGCGATTGAAGTGCCTGCCAAAGGTTTTTCACATGACTTGGATGCTATGGCGGCAGCAATTCAAGACAACACCAAGTTAATCTTTATTGCCAACCCAAATAACCCAACAGGCACATGGTTTGAAGAGGCTGAATTTGAAGCCTTTATGCAAAAAGTTCCTGCACGGGTGATTGTGGTATTAGATGAAGCCTATGTGGAATATTTTCCAGAGAACTTCAATAGCCTTAAATTCCTTGAGCAATATCCAAACTTAATCGTGAGCCGTACTTTATCTAAGTGCTATGGTTTGGCGGCGCTGCGCGTTGGTTTTGCTTTAGCTTCTGCAGAAGTGACCGATTATTTAAACCGTATTCGTCAACCATTTAACGTCAATCACTTGGCAATGGTGGCTGCGGTTGCGGCATTAAAAGACGAAGATTTTATCGAAAAATCACGTATTGCCAACAAAGCAGGCATGGCGCAATTGGAAGCAGGCTTTAAAGCATTGGGTCTGAATTATGTGCCTTCACGTGCTAACTTTATTTTGGTAGATGTAGAAGCCGATCCGGGTCAAACTTTTAATGCCTTATTGAAAGAAGGTGTAATTGTACGTCCTGTGGGTATTACGACCCATTTACGTGTTTCAATTGGCACAGAAGCAGAAAATGCCAAGTTCCTGCGTGCATTAGCCAAAGTATTGGGCAAGGAAGCGAAGGCATAAAACATGGCGCAACCATTGTTTGAAAAAGTTGCATTTATCGGACTCGGGCTAATAGGCTCGAGTTTGGCACGTGTAATGCTGGCAGAAAACTTAAGTCGGCATATTGTGGCATCGACCCGTTCTGAAAAAACGCTGCAAGATGCTTTGGAATTAGGATTAATTGAACAAGGCTTTAACAATCCTGTAGATGCGGTACAAGGCGCAGATTTAGTGGTGTTGGCGCTACCTGTGCAAGCCACAGAAAAAGTCTTGCGATTAATTCAGCCACATTTGGCAGATAATGTAATTCTGACCGATGTAGGCAGCACCAAAGGCAGTGTCGTGGCTGCAGCCAAAGCGGTTTTTGGAGAACATTTACCTGCAGGTTTTGTACCCGGGCATCCAATTGCTGGGGCAGAGCATACAGGCGTGCATGCAGGCAAGGTTGATTTATTTGCCAATCACAAAGTCATTTTGACACCATTGCCAAGCAGTGCGCCGTGGGCAGTCAATAAACTGATTCAAATGTGGGAAAGCGCCAAAGCCGAAGTAATTTGCATGGATGTGGAAAAACATGATGAGGTATTGGCGTATACCAGTCATCTTCCACATTTAATGGCCTTTAATTTGGTCGAACAATTGGCAAATCGGGAAGATAATTTAGACATTTTCCGCTATGCTGCAGGTGGCTTTCGTGACTTCTCACGTATTGCTGCCAGCGATCCACAAATGTGGCATGACATTTTCTTGGCCAATAAAACTGCATTGTTAAAAGCGGTGGATGGCTTTGAAAGTCAACTCGCGATTATTCGCCAACTGATTGAACAAGAAGACTCGCATGCTTTAATGGGCTTGCTTGGACATGCACAAGCGGCACGACAGCATTTTAATCATATGCTCGCCAAGAAACCTTTTATGGAGAACAATAACGTGACACAACAATTTACGATTTTGCCAGGTGCTAAGACTTTCCAAGGTAAATTTACCGTACCGGGTGACAAATCTGTGTCACATCGTTCAATTATGTTTGGTGCAATTGCCGAAGGCACTACGCATGTGACAGGTTTCCTTGAAGGTGAAGATGCATTGGCGACTTTGCAAGCATTTCGTGATATGGGTGTGAGCATTGAAGGCCCTAAAAATGGTGAAGTCACCATTCATGGCGTAGGCATGCAAGGTTTAAAAGCACCTGCAAGCGCAATTTATATGGGCAACTCAGGCACGTCTATGCGTTTGTTGGCAGGCATGTTATCTGCACAGCAGTTTGATTCTGTTATGACAGGTGATGCGTCATTGACCAAGCGTCCAATGGAACGTATTGCTAAACCATTGCGTGAAATGGGTGCACAAATTCAAACGACGGGTGAACGTGGCACACCGCCAGTATCGATTACAGGTGCGCAAGCGTTAAAAGGCATTCACTATGATTTGCCAATGGCATCTGCACAGGTGAAATCAGGTATTTTATTGGCAGGGCTTTGGGCAGAAGGTGAAACTTCAGTGACTGAGCCTGAACCAACGCGTGACCATACCGAACGTATGTTACGTGCATTTGGTTATGAAGTGAAAACTGAAGGTAACCGTATTTCATTGCAAGGCGGCGGTAAATTGGTGGGTACAGATATTCAAGTACCTTCTGATATTTCATCTGCGGCATTCTTCATGGTGGGTGCAGCCATTACAGAAAATTCAGATGTAACCTTAGAAGCGGTGGGCATTAACCCAACCCGTACAGGTGTGATTGAAATTCTGAAACAAATGGGTGCAGACCTGAGCGTGGAAAATGAACGTATTGCAGGCGGTGAACCAATTGCAGATATTCGTATTCGTGGTTCACGTACTTTAAAAGGGATTCATGTTCCTGAAGATCAAGTGCCATTGGCGATTGATGAATTTCCTGCATTGTTCATTGCTGCAGCTTGTGCTGAAGGTCAAACTGTACTGACAGGTGCTGCAGAATTGCGCGTAAAAGAATCAGACCGTATTCAAGTGATGGCAGATGGTTTAAAAACCATGGGCATTGACTGCACACCAACTGACGATGGCATCATCATTCAGGGTAAAGGCAAAGCAGGCGACTGGTCAGCGATATTTACAGGCGGCGAGATTGAATCACATCATGACCATCGTATCGCCATGAGTTTCTCTATGGCAGGCTTGCGTACTTCTGGTGAAATTAAAATTGTAGGTACAGAAACAGTAGCAACAAGTTTCCCTACCTTTACTGAGCTTGCAGGTGTGGCAGGTCTGAATATTCAAGTGACAGAATAAGCCAAAACGATAGGGGCTGCGATGAAGAGTCGCAAAGCCTAGACTTTATGCTGAAACAGCCAAGCTTTTGCTTGGCTGTTTGCGTTTTATTGCTTATGCTAAACCCATACAAGAAAAAAGCCTTTGGGTTCGAGCATGCGCAAATTAAAATTTATGGCGAATTGTGAAAATAAACAAGAGTTACAAGATTGCACTCTGGCACAGAATTATGTGGCGAATTTACTTTCACAAAACTTATCTCATTATGGCTTTCAAACGTTGCCGCAGAGTGGTGCACAAGTCGCTGTAAGTGTAGATCAACATGCGCTGCCTTTGGCAGTAAACTGTCAAAGCCGTGGTGAAGATGGGCATCTTGTTTGTGAAATTACTTCATACCCAAATGAGGAACAAGACTGGCTAGAACGAATTACCGAGCAAAGTTTATTAAATCAATTGGCGCAAGCGGTAGAAAATACTCTGAAAGAAGACCAATCTTTTAGTGAGTTTGAATGGAAAGGTTAAACCAAGCTGCAAAGACGTTGGATGTTTAAAATTTATACTTGATTTTTAAATTAAAAATAGGGTCTGTTGACATTTCATAAAGGCAGCCACAGATAAATACAAGCTAAGGCAACTGCGCTTCGAAAGTTTCGCTTTAGTTTATCAAACCGTGTAGCAATTCCTCGGAATTGCTACAAACGGCAAAAAGCATTCTCAACTAAGTGTCTGATTTTATATAAATACCAGTCCATATGATCATTACTTGATTTCGTGTTTGATTTCTTCGGTATATTCGCTTTAGCACTTTAATTTTTAATCTGCTCTCTTAATATTTCAGAATCATAGCCTTTATCCATACAGACTATTTCAGTGTCAGTTAAATCTAATTGTTCGACTAAAATAGGGGCAACTTTGACATCATGGGTGGTTCCATCTGAAATAATAAATTCGATCGGGTTACCGTGAGAGTCAATAGCTAAGTGAATTTTAGAACTATTACCCCCAACACTTTTTGAAATATCCTGATTAGGGATTTCTGCTGAATGTTGGTGTGCTCTAACATGAGTAGCATCAATAAATATCCATTCACGATCAGCGTTCTCTGAGAATATTTTAAATATTTTCATTATCTTATCTTTATTAGACCAGCGATTGTACTTTTTAAAAATTGAGTTTGGATTACCAAAAACCTCGGGTAAATCTCTCGAAGGGCATCCTGTTCTAATACGATATAGGATTGCCTCAAAAAAATTTCTCAAATTTGATTTGAGATAAATATTAAAATTGCGAGAATAGCTTTTAACTTAGACCAGTGTTGATCATTCAACATTGTACGAGGTATAGCGAGTAGTGAATTTGGTTTGGCGATTGAATTTTACTATCTCGCTATTTTTTTATACAGCAAATGTCAACAGATCCTATTCATTTTTTAATTGAAATGTCATCTAAATGACACATCGCAACCGTATATTAAGCAGCAAGAACAATACAACAAAATAATTTTTATTTAACCCGCTTAATTTGGGAGAGTTAAGTGGGTTTTTTATTGCCTAGAGAAATGTTGCAAGTACTATAAAAAAAATAAGCTCAACTGATCAGAGTGAATCAATGTTTTTTTAAAGCAGACACTGAAATAAAAGCACCTCAGCCTCCACGTTGGATTGATCTAAGAGATCATCTTCTAGCAATACAACGCAACGTGTTTTTCCGATAGGGTTAAACAAAAACACGCATTGGAGTTTGTTGAAAGCTGCTGCTATAGTGAGCGCAGTATTTTTTATTTAGGTGGTTTATGCTCGCTTTAATTTCTCCAGCCAAGACTTTAGATTATGAAACTGCATTACCAAGCGATGAATATACTCAACCTAGATTACTTGAACATTCACAAGAGTTAATTGATGTAGCGCGTAAACTTTCTGCTACTGAACTTGCCAGTTTAATGAGTGTGAGTGAAAAAATTGCCACTTTAAATGTCGAGCGTTTTCGTGACTGGCAAGCAGAATTTGATCTTGCCAATGCGCGTCAGGCCATGTTTGCTTTTAAAGGTGATGTGTACACAGGCTTAGATGCTTATAGTTTGTCTGCTGCAGATATTGAGTTTGCTCAACAACACCTGCGTATGCTTTCTGGCTTATATGGCTTATTGCGTCCTTTAGATTTAATGATGCCGTATCGTTTGGAAATGGGCACTAAGTTGCATAATGCGCGCGGTGAAAATTTGTATCGTTTCTGGGGCGATATCATCACCAATTTAATTAACCAAGATTTAAAACATAACCAGTCGGCATTATTAGTTAATCTAGCTTCCGATGAATATTATAAGTCGGTGCAGGAAGCAAAAATTCAGGCTGAAATTATTAAACCTGTATTTTTAGATCAGAAAAATGGTAAATATAAAGTCATCAGTTTTTATGCCAAAAAAGCCCGTGGTTTGATGGCACGTTTTATCATCGAGAATAAATTAGAACGCGCAGAAGACTTAAAAGCATTCAATAGTGAAGGTTATTATTTCGATGCAGACAGTTCTTTAAAAGGCGAATTGGTCTTTAAACGTGACGAGCAAGCCGCCTAACTGTCGGTTTAATCGTTGAATCTCCCATCATGCTAACCTATGGCAGATGGGGGCGAGACTGACCAATCTCCTGTTTGTACTCTTAAAGCTGTTTAAAGGCTTCTATGGCACGTAATCGGCTAAGTTTTAAATCTACAATTGGATGCGGATAATCCAGTTTTAGATTTGGATTTTTCGCATATGGTTCATGAATATTTTTGGCATCTAAATGAGCCAGTTTAGGTAGCCATGTGCGAATATAATCACCATTGGGGTCAAACTTTTGTGATTGGCTCACAGGGTTGAAAATCCTAAAATAGGGCACTGCATCTGTACCAGTCGAGGCACACCATTGCCAGCCACCGTTATTGGCAGCCAAATCACCATCAATTAAATGTTGCATAAACCACTGTTCGCCCAAGCGCCAGTCAATTAACAGGTTTTTGCACAGAAACATTGCGCAAATCATTCTGACTCGATTATGCATCCAGCCCGTTTGCAAAAGTTGTTGCATGCCTGCATCCACAATGGGGATGCCTGTTTTTCCTTGTTGCCATGCTGCTAAACCTGCAGGATCATTTCGCCACGCCACCTGTGCGGTCTGATCTTTAAAAGGGCGGTGCTTTGAAACTTTTGGATAATCAAACAAAATATGTTGATAAAACTCACGCCACAGTAATTCATCTAACCAAGTTTGTTGCCCTGTATTTTCAAGATGAAAATGTCCTTGTGAATGCGCAAAAACCGCAGCCAGACATTGCCGAATGGAGAGAATGCCACAGTTTAAATACGCAGATAATTGGCTGGTACCAGACAACGCTGGAAAATCACGCTGTTGCTGATAATCTTGCATTTGTTCACGTGTAAAATCATCCAACAATTGCTGTGCATGTTGTTCCGTGACTGCCCATAAATTTTGTTGTGCCGTTGGAAGTGGGTCGAAACCTAAGTGTTCTAAACTTGGTACAGTAGAGAGATATTGTTCAGGAAGTTGAATCGACGTTTGAGCTTGTGGCAGAGGAAAGCAACGCGGAATACTGACACTCAACTGTTGATAGGCATACTTTTTAAATGCACTGAATACCTGATAAGGTTTCATGCTCTGATTGCGCACCGTACCCACAGGAAAAAGCGTACGGTCATGGTACAAAATCAAGTCCTGACCGTGTTGGTTTAAGGTTTGTTGAACTTCAAGATCACGTTTTAGTTCATTCACTCCTAATTCAATATTGGCATAAATATTTTGAATCGGATGAGAGTCCTTCAATGTTTGGCATAGTTGGAGCAGTGTTTGTGCAATGTCAGTCCAAGATGGTGTAATTTGAACAATCAGTGGGATATTGAGTTGTGCGAGTTCTTCTTTTAGCGCATTTAATTGACGCAAATAAAAGTCAATTTTAATGGGCGCATCGTGATGCAAACGATATTGCTGAGGCGAAAGAATCACTACGCCAATACAAGCTCCTACTTGGCTAGCATGCCAAAGCGCGGTGTGATCTGAAATTCTTAAATCTTGTCGGAACCAAACTAAATTATAGCTTTGCATGGGAAGAATGCTTGAGGTGAGCGCTGGAAAAGTGATTTCATTATAAGCATGGCTGGGTCGCATTGTCTTAAATGTGAAGGATTTATTTGACCAATAAAACAACAATGTGCTGTGTTGATTTTTCCTGTAACGATCTTTCCGCAATAGCCTGCCTGAAAGGATCTTTCAGTAATGTGCTTATCCTAAATTTTAGAATGGCAAACAAAAAAGCAAAGTAAAAATACTTTGCCTTTTGCTTCGATCAATACTGATCTTAGTGGTGATGACCACCCGCACCGTGTACGTGACCGTGATCTAATTCTTCTTGAGAAGCTTCACGGATTTCAATGATTTCAACTTCAAACGTTAAATCTTGACCAGCAAGTGGGAAGTTTGCATCAACAATTACGTTGTCGCCTTCAACTGCTTTTACAGTTACGATTTGAACGCCATCATCAGTTTGCGCTTGGAATTGCATGCCTGCTTGGATGTTGTCTACACCTTGGAACATTTGTGCAGGAACTTCTTGTACTAAGTCTGGGTTGTATTCGCCATAACCTTCAGCTGCAGGTACGTTTACAGTAAATTTTTCACCTACTGTTTTACCTTCTAACGCTTTTTCTAAACCAGGGATGATATTACCTGCACCATGCAAATAGGCAAGTGGTTCACCTTGAGATTTGTCGAGAGTTTCACCCTCTGCGTTAGTCAATGTGTAGTGGAAAGAAACCACGAGGTCATTTGCAATAGCAGTCATGTTATTGATCCATTCAATTTTTTAAGGGTACATCATAAAGTGAAACGTGGAATTTGTTATAGACATTTCTGCAAATTCTTCACTTTTCCGAGTTTTTTATGACATTTTTTAGTTAATCGGGGCAATTTTTATAATTTCAATGCAAATTTGTGCGTCATACCTATAAATTTGCAGATTTTATTGCAGGCTCATTTTAAGCCCTTTGTATGATGTGTAGATGACAATAAAAAAGATGGGACATTGCCCATCTTGGTGATATTTAATTCTTGAGGATCATCGGCTTCTAACCGAGTGAAGTTTTCTCATCTTCTACAGGTTGATGGCTAAAGAAATTAAACAAACTGCCAAACCACATCATGATTCTTTCAAAAATATTGGCTTCAACAATGTTGACCTGTTCTTCAATTGCAAAGCTGTTAATCAATTGATTATTTTGATAAACGTGTACGGTTGCCAGTTTCATAACCTGTGCCAATGGCGCAGTCAGTAACTTTTCAGACAATTCAATATTGACATGCGTTTGTGTACGCTGTGCAGGTTCAAGTGTTTCTAATTCGCCCTGTGCATTCGTAAGTTGTAGACGTTGAGTGCTTTGATCAAACTGCGCCAAGTTAATTGCATGTGGCTGTTCATACAGTGATGTCGTTACAAACTTTGGCTGACTGCTTTCAATCTTAAACATGCGTAAGGTCGATTTCACCACAGGCAATTCTGCAATCATTTGTTTGGGTTTAATCGCGACTTCATTACGGGTATAGCTATAAGCTAAATTTAATAATTGATGTGCCACTTCAGCACGTTTTTGCGCACTCTTGGTTCCCATCACCACCACCACTAAACGACGCTCAGGTGCAGCACTATCCAATGTTGGGCGGTTTGCAGTTAAGGCAAGGTTGTAGCCTGCAGCTTTGGTGAAGCCTGTTTTTAACCCATCTACACTTGGGTCTTGTTTTAATAATATATTGGTCGCACGGTGAAAGTGCTGATTGTAGGTAAAACTAGTTTGTTTTGAATAAGCCAAATAATCGGGTGTTTCAGTCACTATCGCTTGTGCTAAACGTGCCATATCTGCCGCAGAAGAATAATGACTAGGCATAGTCACACCAGACGGATTCTGAAAATGTGTGTCTTGCATACCCAAAGCTTGCGCTTCCTGATTCATTCGGGCAATAAACTGCGGCACACCACCTGCAACACGTTCACCTAAAGTGAGTGCAGCATCGTTAGCAGACATAATAATTAAGCCTGCCAATAATTGATCTACCGAAATCTGCTCACCTGCTTTTAGATACATTTGTGATTCATCCCACATCACTTGTTCTACCACAGGTGTTGCGGTCAAAATTTCATGTCGGTCTAATTTACCTGCCTGAATATCTTTCAGCACAATATAGGCCACCATCATTTTAGTGAGTGAAGCAGGTGCACGTTGTACGTGACTATTGTGTTCTGCAATCACTTGCCCAGATTGTGGGTCTAAAATTGCCCATGCTTCGGCTTCGACACTTTCAGCTTGAATATTCAATAATGCGGCATGCGTGATTGCGCTGCAGAGCCAGCAGAGCGCCGCAATCAGATAGATAACACGTTTCAAAGAAGTTCCTTATTTACACCAATCCATTGGTGTCACAATGGTTTTAAGCAGAAAAACATAGGAGGATGCTATGCCTTTTTTGCTCAGTTGGCTAGCCATAAATGCAGACAAATCTCGTCTTGACGCATCAATTGCTAAAAAAATGTTAAGCTTGTGGTCAAGTTCTTATTTATACATTTTGTATTGCCTATTATGTTGCATTATCAAATCGAATTTGACGATTATCGTCAGCATCTTATGCATGTCACCGTGCGTTTTTTGGCTAATCCTACTCAGGTTTTATCGCTACCTACTTGGATTCCAGGCAGCTATTTAATTCGTGAATTCTCCAAACATCTTGAATCGGTACGTGCTTATGATGAAGCGGGGCGTATCCTCAAAATTCAGAAATTTGAAAAGAATAAATGGCGCTTATTTAATACCGATCATGAATTGATTACGGTGGAATATGATGTCTACGCTTATGATTTGTCGGTGCGTGGTGCATATGTCGATCAGACGCGTTTATATGTCAATCCTGCCTGTGCTTGTTTGGGCTTAGATGGACAAGAAGAAAAAGCCATTGAAGTTGAAATATTTTTACCAGATGAGCTGAAGCATTTTCAGCTTGCAACAGGTTTGACTGCAAAAAGTTTGGTAAAAGGGCGTTATACCTTAAAAGCCAAAAACTATGCCGAATTGATTGATGCACCGTTTGAATTGGCAGAACAAACTCGCTTTAGTTTTACCGCAGCAGATATTCCACATGAATTTGTGGTTTCGGGTAAACATGCAATGAATGCTGCACGTATGCAGCAAGATATTGAAAAAATCTGTGCCACACAAATTGCTATGTTTGGTTCTGCGCCATTTGCAAACTATACCTTTATGACCATGGCAACAGGCAATAGCTATGGTGGCTTAGAACATCCAAACAGTACTAGTTTAATTACACCGCGTGATGATTTGCCGAAAGCCAACGAGCCTGAACAACCTTCTAAAGATTATCAGCGCTTTTTAGGTCTGTGCAGCCATGAGTATTTTCACAGTTGGTTGGTGAAATTCATTCGTCCTGAAAATTTTGTGAATTATGACCTGAATCAGGAAGGCTATACGTCACTGTTATGGATTTTTGAAGGCTTTACGTCTTATTACGATGATCTGTTATTGCTTCGTAGTGGTGTAATTGATCAGGCGTCTTATTTGGAGCTACTTAAAGCACAAATTAATCGTTATTTGCAAAACCCGGGTCGTGCGATTCAAACGGTGGCAGAATCCAGTTTTGATGCTTGGGTCAAGTTCTATCGTCAAGATGAAAACTCGAACAATGCAGGAACCAGCTACTATAACAAAGGTTGTTTGGTGGCTTTATGTTTAGATTTGGGCTTGCGCTTACGTGGTTCAAGCTTAGATGCCTTAATGCAGAAATTGTATGCCAATGCGCAACAGGGCATGCAAGTACATGAGCGCACCATCTTTGATTTATGCAAAGAATTAACTGGGGATGATTGGTCGGAGCAAATCCACCATTTAATCAACACGACTGATGAATTGCCGCTCGATCAGTTATTGCCTGAGTTCGGGATTGATTATCAGCTAAAACAGGATAAGTCTTTGCCATTTGGTTTGAAATTGGCAGATAAACCTGAAGGGGTATTGGTACAAACTGCACATCGTCAGGGTTCAGCGGCAAAAGCGGGACTTTCTGCGCATGATGTGATTATTGCGATTGATGGTTTAAAAGCTACGGTAAAATCCCTTGAGCGATATGCCAAACAGGATGCAATTTATACTGTTCATGCTTTCCGCCGTGATGAGTTGATGACTTTTGAGCTAAATGCTGCGCAGATTGAATTGCCAGAAGTGGTATTAAATGTTACAGATCAGGCAAAAGTAGAGCAGTGGTTGAAAGGTTGATCATAAAAAATGTAAACCGATGCTTTTGCATCGGTTTACTTTTAATAAAAATATTAAGAAAGTAACTAAGTGTAATGCTTAAGAGGGACCAAGGCTTAAGTTATGAGAAATGAGGTGGAATATCAGTTAAAAGAGCTGATATTAGATGATGACTTCAATAGTTTGCAGAATTTAGTAAATGAAGAAGTCAATCTTATGGAAATTTTAAGAGTTTCACACAGAGAATTACAGCATTCAAATTTTTTAGCATGGCTGTTTGATCCTGCAGAAACTCATAAATTAGGAGATTTTGTATTAAAAGAGTTTATAAAATTATATTTTAAAGAAAATGAATTTCAAAATTTAGGTAATAAGTCAGGTTTATCTGTTTTTGATTTTGTTCACTTAGATTTCGATGACCTCGTAATTCATAGGGAAATGCAAAATATAGATTTATTGTTTTTATCTAAAAAGAATGAATTTTGTATGATGATTGAAAATAAAATATACTCTGGAGAAGGAAAAGGTCAGCTTAGAAAATATAGAAATATTATTGAAACAAGTTATCCTGATTATAAACATAAGATTTATATTTATTTGTCTTTGGAAGATCAAAATATTAATGATCAGGATTCAAAACATTATGTTCAGTTAAATTATGGTCATATTAGTAAGCTGATTGAACAAAAAATCCTAAAACAATCAGCTAATTTGGCTGAAAAAACCAAATTTGTTCTTGAGCAATATTTACAGACGTTAAAATCTATGTTGAATGAAAATAAAGAAATTGAAGATATCGCAAAAAAAACTCTATAAGAGATATAAGTCTGCTTTCGATTTAGTTTTTAAATATAGTACGCCAAATGATACAAGTGAAATTGGTAATATTTTACGTGAACTTATCGAGCAAGAGAAGTTATTGTTACCTTATAACAGTAATAAAACTTATGTCCGCTTTCAACCAATATTTTTGCATAAAAATATTGAGAAATTAAAGGATAAAGGTCTGTTTCCAAAGGATGGAAATTTAGAAAATAATACTATTTATTTGTATGAGTTCAATATAAGAAATCATGTTGTTAATTTTGATTTAAAAATTGGAGCAGGTGAACAAGAAGTTCGTGAAAGGCTTTTTGAAATATACCGCAAACACAAAAGTTTTTTTAATCGTGTTGACAAGAATTTACAGCCTAAATGGCATCAGTCATTTCAGAAATTAATTTTGTCTGAAAATGATATTGGTGATTTTATAGAAAGTGGGGATACAGAAAAATTAAGAAAAATTCTGACTGAAAAGTTTCGTGAACTTATAGAGCAGGATTTACCAAAGTATATTCAAATACTAGAGTCTGAGCTCCTTTAAAATAATGGAATAAGCCCACTATAATGAGTGAGCTTATTCCTTTTTATTTAACGCGCCCGACGTCCACGGCTTTTGGTATTAGGACGTGTGGTACCATTGGTCTTACGACGTGGCTTTTCACTTTCTTCCATTTGCCAAATACGTGGCGTACCTGATTTTTTCTTAGGCGTACCATCTTTATTTTTCTTTTGATGGGTTGGCTTGCCACCCGTACCACCTGGTTTTTTCACATAAGAACGCGAGCGATACGGTTCAGCAGCAGGCACATCTTTAAAATCAGGATACAACAACGGTTCTATTTCTTTAGTTTCACCGGGTTGTAAACCCAATTGTACCAAGTCAATCGAACCAATTTTGGTGCGGATTAAACGCAAAGTTGGAAAACCAACCGCAGCCGTCATACGACGCACTTGGCGGTTGCGACCTTCACAAATTGAAATTTCAATCCACGAAGTAGGTACAGAAGCACGGAAACGTACAGGAGGATCACGCTCCCACAACCATTCAGGCTCATCGACTTTATAGGCTTGCGCAGGCAAAGTCATGCCATCTTTCAGTTCCACGCCTTTACGCAATTGTGCTAAGGCATCTTCAGTGACATCACCATCGACTTGAACCAAATAGGTTTTGTATTTTTTATTGGCTGGATTGGTAATAAACTGATTCAAGCCGCCATGATCAGTCAAAAATACCAAGCCTTCCGAATCCATATCTAAACGCCCAGCTAAACGTAAGTCTGGATCATCTACAAAAGCCGACATGGTGAGATGTTTTTCATCTTCACGGAATTGAGAGAGAACGTCATATGGTTTATTTAAGATGACGATTTTCATAAGAAATGCTTCTTTAAATTCAACAAATTGGGAAAATTGAGAGTATTTAAAAGGAAAAACGGGCGATTTCCAATTAAATCGCAAATACAGTGCGTTTGAGATGGGTCTATTATGCGATAAGAATAGGGGAAAGTATTGCTTAAAGACAATTATTTTTTTGTGTGTGCATTAAACTACAGAAACAGACTAGGCATCTATAATGCATAAAATTAAGATAAACGTGTATGAATATAAATTAGGATGTTATGCAACAAGCTCGTTGGTGCTTTATACTCTTCTTTAGCTTTTCAATGCTGGCTTTGCTCAGTGCATGTCAGCCACCCGTGTCTGGCGAGTCTGCAGGAATTCAAACCCCGTATTTATACTGGAAATTGCAACAAACTGAACTCACAGTGACTCCACTACAAATTCCAGTGAAAGGTGTAAATATTGCTCAAATACAAGATACCTGGGGTGCAGCACGCAGTGAAGGGCGAAAGCATCAGGGGACTGATATTTTTGCGGTGCGTGGGACAGCCGTCATTGCGGCGACAGATGGCATTGTGCATAAAATTGGTTTAGACCGCTTAGGTGGAAAAGTCATTTGGATTACTGGGCCTGCATTAAGCCAACATTATTATGCACACCTTGATGATTATGCTGAACATATTCATGTGGGAGACTGGGTAGAAGCTGGTGAAGTCATTGGTTTTGTTGGCACGTCAGGCAATGCCCAAAACACGCCGCCACATTTGCATTATGGCATTTATTTACGCGGGCATGGGGCTGTGAATCCTTATCCATATTTACTAGCAAGTTCACGCTAAACTCAGCTTTAATATTTTATAAATAACACACATTTTTAGCATTTAAGTTTAAAGCCTATTCATATTAGGTAGCCGTCATTATTTTTAGGACAAACCATTTAATCATGAAAATTTACCAAGTTGATGCTTTCAGCCATGAATTGTTTAAAGGCAATCCCGCAGCCGTGCTTGTGAGTAAAACATGGTTAGCTGATGATTTAATGCAAAATATCGCATTGGAAAATAATCTGTCCGAAACCGCTTTTGTCAAAATAATAGATGCGGAAAACTTTGAAATCCGCTGGTTTACCCCCACAACAGAAGTCGATTTTTGCGGACATGCGACACTTGCCAGCAGCTTTGTTTTATTTAAGGGTTATACAGAGGCTAAGACAATTCAATTCTATGTGAAAAATTTGGGGATTTTTACAGTTCAGCAACAGCAAGATGGCAAAATTTGCATGAATTTCCCGATACGTGCTGCCCAGAAAGTTGAAGATTATCCCGATATTTTACGCCAAGCTTTGACTAAACCATTTAAAAATGTCTATATCAATACGCAAGCTTATATTGTGGAGTATGAGTCGGTACAAGATGTGCTAGATGAACAGCCGAATCTTGAATTATTAAAACAATTGGGACAATTGCGTACAGCTATCACAGCACAGTCGAGTGTTGATGTTGCGATTACTGCCTCTGCAAATACACAGTATGACTGCGTATCGCGTTATTTTGCACCAGCCATGGGCATTGCAGAAGATCCTGTTACAGGTTCAATTCATACTGCAATTGCACCGCTATGGGCAGAAAAATTACAGCAAACCGAACTTGTGGCATATCAGGCTTCTGCCCGAGGTGGCGTACTGTATTGCAAGATTTTGCCTAATGATCGCATCGAAATTTCAGGTTATGCGCAGTTATATTTGCAGGGCGAAATCATGATTTAAACATGCACAGCATTAGACCTTGTATCTTGGAGATGAAGCTGAGATGAGAGAAGTCTGCTAGATTTTTTTCTTGGTTTTAACTTACATCATTTGCAAATATTTACTGTGGGTTTAATTGCAGCTTGTTATGCTGTTTGCGCTCAAGTTGAAAATTGTCATATTTCATGGCAAATCAAAAAATAGAATGAAATCAATCGGGAAAAAGAAGTTGCTACGTTTTAAAACCCTCACTTTATCTTTATGTGTACTGGCATTCAATGGCGTGGTTTTCGCGCAGCCAGTTTTAGTAAAATCTCAGCAAGAAATACAAGAATATCAACTTGATAATGGCTTAAAAGTCATTTTGGCACCCAATCAGAAAGAAAATAAAGTCTTTATGAATATGGTGTATTTAACGGGTTCATTGAATGACCCACAAAGCAAAGGTGGTTTGGCACACTTGTTAGAACATTTGGCATTTAAAGGTACAGAAAATGTGCCTGCCGAGGAATTTCAGCGCCGTTTAGATCAATATAGTTTAATGCACAATGCCAGCACCGACTATTACTCGACCAAATACACCAACATCATTCGTCCTGAAACTCGCGCCGTCAATGAGATGATTTATCTTGAAGCGGAACGCATGGATAAATTGGTCATGCAGGAAAAATATGTGCCTGCCGAAATTGCGATTGTAAAGCGTGAACGCGAAGTGCGTATGGATCAACCGTTTTCAGTCTTGTTAGATCAGGTGTGGAAATCGGCCTATGGCAATCAGTATTTCGGACGCTTACCCATTGGCGATTTAAATGAACTGCAATCCATTAAAATGCAGGAGTTAAATCAATTTTATCGCACATGGTACGCGCCGAATAATGCCATTTTAGTGATGACAGGCAAGTTTGATCAGGCAGCGGTGTTAAAACAAATTGATCAACATTTTAGTCCAATTGCAGCACGACAAATTCCCAAACAAGTACAAGTGCCACGATTAGACAGCAACAAAATTCAGCAACGAAATTTCGTGGTACAAAAGGGCAGTCAACTGGCCAAATTTAATCTGTATTTAAATGGCAATGACGAAAAGATCAAAACCGCTTTGGTGCTGTCACCTTATTTACATACGTTGCAACCGAGTGGGCATTTATATCAAGCACTGGTAGAAACCGGCAAAAGTACCATGGTGCAGTCCAGCACATGGCTAGATCAAGATTTTAATTTGGTGTTGATGGGGGCTTTGTATGCACCCAATCACGATGCCAAGCAAGTACAAGCTGGCTTGAATCAAAGCATCGAACAGGCAAAAAACTTTGATGATGCTGAGTTACAACGCGTCAAAAACCTGATTCAAAATCAGGCAGACAGTGTGATGAATGATGCGGTGGCTTTGGGTGGTCGCTTGAGTGATTATGTTGTGGCTTATCAGGGTGATTGGACACAATATTGGCGTGATTTGAATAGTATTCAACAGTTAAATGCAGATGAACTGAATCAGCGTTTAAAACAATTTTTTACTGCAGAACATCGCATAATAGGGGATATTCAACCCACTCCTGAAGAACAAAAACAGGCACTCACAGCAAAAAATAATCTAAATACAGCAAAAACTTTAGATCAGCAAGATACACCTGTTACACCTTTGAAAGATGTGAAAAGTTATCAGCAAGAAGTGACAGACTATGTGCAAAAATCTAAACAAGCTTTGATTCAAAATGAAAAAAAGATTCAGCGTGGCAGCTTAAAAAATGGTGCCAAGTATGCATTATTTCCAACTGCAACTCGTGATGATAAAACCTATGCCACCATTTCGGTAAATTTTGGTACGGCACAATCTTTATTTAAGCAGGGCGAAATTTTAGATTTAACCGCGTATTTGTTGCTGCGTGCATCTCAAGAGCATAGTTTGCAAGACATTGCCGATCAGTCAATTGCTGCAGGTGGTTCGGCTTTTGCACAAGCCGATGCTAATGCGATTCATATTCAAATTGTGGCAAAAAAAGAAAAGTTTAATGCGTTTTTTAATTTTGTTTTAGATGTCATGCAAAACCCAAGTTTTGAGCAAAGTCAGTTTGATTTAATTCGTTCTCAAAGTTTATCCAGTTTAGAACGACCTTATACCGAGCCTGAAACTGTGGCTGCTTTGACTATGGCGCGTTTAATTGAAATTTACCCGCAGGGCGATTTACGCTATCACTTCGAGCCTGAATTTGCGAAGCAACAACTACAAGCTGCAACCCAAGCGCAGGTGCAGCAGTTATATCGTCAATTTTTTGCTATGAATCATGCACATATTGCCATTACAGGTGAGTTTGATCCGAAACAAATCAAAAAAACTTTAGTTCAGCGTTTAGGACAATCACGCAATACGGAAGCGTATCAACGCTTAGATTCAGCCTATACGGCATATCCTGCGAAAAAGTTGCATGTATTGGCAGAACAGCGCGAATTTGGTAGTTATCAAAGTTTATTGACCTTACCTTTGGGTGTGAATCATCCTGATACACCTGCCATGATGGTGTTGAGTTATATTTTGGGCGAATCGCAATTGTCTTCACGTTTGGCGCAAGAATTACGTGAAAAAAATGCATTGGTTTATGGTTTTAGTAGTGGTTTGAGTTTAAGTGAATTTGAACAATCGGGTGCGCTCAGTATTTCTGCACAATACAGTGCAGGCAAGTCGGCTCAAGTGTCACAGGCGGTGCATAAAGTGTTGCAGGATTTGCGCCGTGATGGTGTCAGCTTGCAAGAAGTTGAAGCTGCAAAAGCCGATATTTTGAAAAAACGTGTGACTGCCTTAGAAGATGAACGCAGTATCCACCGTATGTTGGTGCCACAATTAGAACAAGGTCGTGATTTACGCTATCGTGAACGACGTGATCAAGCGTTGGCAAAACTCAGCAAAGCCGATGTAGATGCTGTGATTCAGAAATATTTACGCTTAGAACATTTGCTTGAAGTAGCCGCCGATCAATATGGTCAAGCCAATGTTGAGGTGCTGCCGTTAAAGCCGCAGTCTAAATAAAGATTCAATTTAATTTTGAGCAGATACAAAAAACGCATCCATTTCGATGCGTTTTTTGTCTTCAAGTTTGCTATCTATGCTCAATTGGCTAAAGCTTTATAAACGATAAAACTGTTTGGCATTATGATGAAACACTTGCTGCAAAGCATTTGGATGATAGGCCGCAACAATATCACTAGTCGCATCAATTAAATTGACCAAAGACGTGCTCACTCGATCCATTGGAAAATTGGAAGCAAACATCAACCGATATATTCCAAAGCTTTGTAAGGCATGCTGAATCAGTGGTGCAGTTAAATCTATAATTTCCTGTTTTGAGGCTTCACGTTTTTGCAAGTGAAATTGATGACCTAAAACAGGCATAAATAACCCTGAAATTTTACTGTAAACATTTGGGCAGTGTGCCAACTCGGCAATATCTTCTTGCCAACGAAATAGAATATTTTCTCGTGCTGTTTTGGTCACGCCTGTATGTGTGCCAACTTGCCCGAACAGTCCTGCGGGTGTGCCCAAATGGTCAAGCACAATAGAAGTTTCTGGAAATTGTTTGGCCAATGTCAAGACATCACCCAATTGGGTCGAATACGTCCATGCATCAAAACTTAAATTATATTGCGCCAAAGCTTCAAAACCTTTTAGAAACTTTTTGTTCCGATATAAGTGTGGTTCGTCTGCCCAAGCAAAAATCCCGTGATCTTCATGCACGGCTGCCATTTTACGAATTCCGCGAAAATGCGGAGAAGCTTTGTGATGTAATTTGAGAATTTTCTTAAAATTAGAATCGCGCGGGTCTGCAGTGGCGACAATCGCGCCCAAAGCCAAACCATTATTTTTAAAATCCAGACTTTCTATAAATTCGGTTTCACCAACTACGCCTTTGCCTTTATGGTCGTGCCAATTTGCTTCAATATGCACGACTTTTTCAGCGGTATAAAAACCTAAGTCACGGGCATAATGCTCAGGTAAATAGGGCGATGTGACGTGCTCGGTGCGTCCTAAAGTTTCAATGAGTGTTTTTGGTTTTATCAGGCGAATGGTTTTATCCAGCAAATTGGGATGCTTGCCCAAAAGCTTAACAGCAAGTCGTGCGCTGTGCGGCGTGTTGTACGGATCCCACTGATGAATATGTGCATCAATGAGTGCAAATCCTAGATTCTGCATAATCATCCTGTTTTTATGACGCTAGTATTTCACTATTCAAAGCCATCATGTTGCAAAAGGGAAGGGTTATTTATCGAAAAACTACAAATTTTAAAAATAGCCTCAATAAAAAAAGCCCCGTAGGGCTTTGTTTATACGAAAAATTAATGATCGTGCGAGTGGTCGTGATCATGTTTATGGGTATGAAATTCTTCGTTGTGGCGGAAGCGCAAATAGTTTTCAAACTGCTCGCAATATTCGTCATAATTATCTTCAAGCATCATTTGAAATTGCTGCAAGATATATGACATAACTTGGTCTTTGGCATCGCGCATTTCATTGCCATCTTTAAAATTATTGGCTGCCACCCAAGTATTAAAACGTGCAGTAGCAAATAACATGGCAGCACTCACCTGACCACGAATTTCGGCAGGTTTTACTGTCGAGCCTTTTTCAAAATGACAGAAGCCATTGGCCTGTTTAATAAATTCATCGGCACGTTCAAAAAAAGCCGCATTTAATGCTTCTTCTTCGGTTACATCGGTTGCTTCAATCTTTTGAACCATGAATTTTTCCTAAGCTAAAAATCTGAATGTTTCATTATAGGCAAAGCCTTGCAGAAACAAAACCTTTGCCTTAAGCTAAAAATAGCCTAAGCAAAATTGGAGTGGTTGATGCAAGATGCGATTGCGGTACAAAGTTTAAAAAGCGACATTGCTTTATTACGTCAAAATATTTGGCCACCCGTGCAACTTGCCCATGTTGAAGGCTTGCCGATTTATTATGGAACACGCGCAGAAGTAGCAGAATACTATAAACAATGGACAGGGTTGATTGAACGTGCACAGGATTTATTCCAGCCTTTTATGCAAGATGAAGTAATCGATGCCATTCATTTGCCTAGCCATTTAAATTTACCGTTGTTTTATTTTCATGTAGATCGAATTCGGGTGAATAAAACCCGTGCTAAAGAATCGAAAACTTTTCGGGGAATTGCTAGCCTGAGGGAAAAATGCGGGCAATTTGAACCGCGGGAAATTCAGCTTATGCAGCGTTGGTTAGACAGTGATGATAATGCAGCACTGGTGGCACATCGTGAGTTTATTGATTTGCGTACTTATGTGTTTCAACATGGACAAAGTGATTACACGCGCACCCGTTTTTATGTGAATGGTATTGTGTTAAGTGTTGAACCGCATTTTGAACTGGTCGATGCGCGCGATAAGCCACGTAAGCAGCGCAGTGACAGTTATCAAGACCCTTTAGCGGATAACCAAACATGGAAAGTGTTTGGTAAATATCGTTAAGCTTTTAGAAAGTGTGCAATATTAAGATTAAATATAAAAAAGCTCAACATGAAATGAATCCCTGTTGAGCTTAAATGTGATCATTGATTGATGATCAAACTTCAACTACGACCAAAAAGGCTGACTTTCAGCAAACTGCTGTAAATCCTGTTCAATCTGTATGGAAATATGACGTTCTTCCGACGCAATCCAACCCAATACAAACCATGTTTTCGGTTCAGTTTGAGCATGGCTTTCATATAGACCTTGTGCCACCATTAAATCATTAAAATGCCCTAAAGTTTCCTGTAATGGTTTTAGGGTTTTTAAATACGTTTTGACGTCATCTTCTGCAAATAAACTACTCACAAACTCCACGGTATAGCGTAAACGTTTTACACGCTTACGCGTGCGGTGTTTAGATTCCACATCCAAGGTTTGGAAATGACCTGTATCATCACAAATTTGTTGATGCATTTTCTGCAAGCGTTTACGTAATACTTTTTTGAATGGTTTTGATTCTGCATCTGCAATCGCAGCCGAATGTGCAAAACTCATAAGTTGTAACAGTAATAAGGTTGTGCTCGGTGAACGGAAAATTGCATCAATCGCAATGTTTTCAGATGCTGCAGGTGGTAGTTCGGTAATAGGTGAGCCTGCATTTTCAAGTTGCGGAATCAGACTTTCGCGCAAAGCATCTTGATCGCGGGTCGAACCTAACTGCTGAAAAAGTGTCGCCAATTGACTTTCCCAATTGTTATTTGCCAACGCATCATATTCAGCAAAAATTTTTAAGGCACTGCGTAAACGTCGAATGGCAACACGCGCTTGATGCACATGCCCACTGGCATAATCTTGACTGGCAATCGCAGTTGCATTTGGCAGCAAGTGTGCCAAACAATTCTGGGTAATTTGCGCCAACAACTCATGCATATTTTCGGGGTGTTGCAATTGCAAGGTACTTTGCTGCTGTACAGGAATCATGGTTTCATTGTTATACAGCATATTGCCACGCTGCGATTTACTGCGTGTGTCGAGCCATAAATGATATTTTTTAATCCACGGCTGAATATAGGCAATTAAGTCTGCAATTTCACCTTGTTTCAGTTCAAACTCAACTTCGTAAATTTCAACCGAATTTTTGCTTTGGCGGATTTCACCTAAATCAAAAGCAACTTCAATTTGGCTGTTTTTATAATGTGCCAATTGGCTGTAGCGTAAAACATCGGTTTCAAACTGCAGGGTTAAATCTACCTCTGAACCGTCTAAGGCTTTTTTTAAAATCTTTCGTGCTTGTTTATGATTTTCATAACATGCCAAATCACACAATTCAGGCGTATCATGTCCTAATTCATGTTCAAGCTCAAAGCGTTCATAATGTTGTGGACTAGGCGCTTTTAAAGTTTGTTTCCAAATATCGCCCTCTAAACGCTGACGCAGGGCAATGCGTTGCTTGGCTAAGTGCTGTTCAGGACTATCATAATATTTAGCCCATAAGCGTTGTTGTTGAACCAGTTTGTTCTTTTTAAATGCTTTTTCAAATGCCGCACGATAGTTGTGTGGAATTTGAAATTTTAATTCTATTTCACACATCGGGAATGCCCTCGATGAAACAAGATAAGTTCTCTTTACTATAGTGTAAATCTATAAATGAACAAGGGGAGAACTGTGAACAAAAGCTTGAAAAATAAAATAATTTGTATTCAGTTTTTAACACAAAGCAGCCGAATGAATATTCACAAGGCTGCCGTTGTATTGCAGTATTTTTAGTGTGTGCTTTGAGGATGTTAAGGATACTTATTTTAAGAATTTACGGCTCACCATAAATTGTTCTGTCGCTTCCAATAAACGCTGTGCATACACTTCCTGTTTTGCAGTGAGCCAACCTAAAACAAACCAGTCGCTCGCTTCCAATTCAGTTTGTTGAATGTATGCTGCAGAAGATGCCAACACTTGATATTCCTGTGCTGCAAGCTGTGCATCATTCAAAGCTTTACTATATTTCTGCAAATTTTTGACATCATAAATATGCGTCAAAATGGGGAAGCTAAATTTTAGTTCCTGAATACGCAAAGCCAGTTGATCTAAACTTTCAAAATCGTGAATATCACTGTGCTGTAATTGTTCATGCAACTGCTTATATTGCTGTTGCAACGTGTTTTGTGCGGCAGTTTTTAAGTCTAAACCTGAGTGATCGCTCGCGGCTAAACTAAACATCAATAATTCTAAATAGTGATGCACATTTTGCGTTGAACGGACTAAATTGACCAATTTTTCTTGGGCGTACAAGGTATCTTTTTTTAGGTTCTCTGCAGTCGTCGGGTTCTGTAAAAATGCGCCGAGTGTGGCTTGCATGTGTTCCAAATGCTGCAGGTGATCAAAATGTTGTTTAAATGCTGCAATTTGCATTGCCCATTTATCGCCTAAATGCTTCGACCAATCTTTAAATAAGGATAGTGTTAGTTGTAAATGTTGCAAAGCGAACTGCGCCTGATCAATATGACTTTGTTCGGCAACTTGAGCAGAAATTGCGGCAATATTGGGCAATAAATGCTGTAATTGTTGTGCAATTAACAGGCGTAAATTTTGGTCGGCATGGTCTTTTTTACTGAATTGAAATTCTTTACTCTGAGCCGCAGGGCTGACTTTTTGCTGCACAGAAAGCAAATGTCCAATTTCTGCTTTATTGCGCACATCCAGCCATAAATGAAATTTTTTCACCCATTCAAAACTAAAAGCCAGCAATTGCTGAATTGAACCTTGTTTCAGTTCAAACTCAACTTCATGTACTTCAACTTCAGCATCTGCACAACGAATGTGACCAACATCTAAACTGATTTCAATGTCAGTATCTTCAACGGTCATTAGTCGTGAGGTACGTTGAATATCGGTTTCAAATTGTAGTTGCAACTGATCCCAATTTTGTCCCAAAGCTTGATTTAGCAATTGTTGTGCTTCGGGAATACTTTGATAAATTTGCAGATCAAGTTGTGGTGGAGTATCTGGATTTTCAGTTGGCGCAAGTGGATGGTTATGTTCAAAACTATGAAAATGACTTTGACCTGCCGCTTTTAAAGTTTGTACCCATTGCTCACCTTCTAAACGCAGTCTTAACGCCATGCCATGATGCGCCAAGCTGTGCGTAGATGTATCAAAATAGCGTGCTTTTAATGGAATTTGAGTCGATTTTTTCGGGTCTAAAGTTTTGAGTAGTGCAGTACGACGTGCGACTGGAATTTGAAATTTTAATTCAACTTCGACCATGAAAAATATCCTGAACGTAAAGTATGTTGCGCCAAAGCAGCGGCAAGCAAATTGGTATTATGAATGTGTGAAAATTGCAGAACGAAGGTTTTGCAAAAGTGCGTTTGATTGTAACCAAAATGTGCCAAGAAGTAAGACTTGACCTTGGATTTTTAGTGCTTGGTTTTTATTTTGGCTTAGTTTAAAGTGTCGTTGAGCGTAGCAAAAATAATTCAAATCT
Source organism: Acinetobacter sp. YH12021 (assembly GCF_013420145.1). Classification (NCBI taxonomy): domain Bacteria; kingdom Pseudomonadati; phylum Pseudomonadota; class Gammaproteobacteria; order Moraxellales; family Moraxellaceae; genus Acinetobacter; species Acinetobacter sp. YH12021. The sequence goes on along the minus strand of NZ_VOYT01000001.1, from coordinate 119,988 downwards.
ATAAACATCAGGATGATGAACATGAACGCAGCATCAAAGCCCGAATTTGAGCCGACACCAGACCCCAAGTTTGAATTGCCAATTCAGGACTATTCAACATTTTACCGTTTTTATTTAACTGAACACCGCAACATCATGAGCCGTCGTTTGCACGTTGTTGGCAGCAGTATCGGTTTATATTGTGTGAGCAAAGCCATACGCCAGAAAAAAGCCAAATATGTACTCTATGGTTTGCTAGCAGGCTATGCCTGTGCATGGGTCGGGCACTTTGTTTTTGAAAAAAATAAACCTGCCAGTTTTAAACAGCCTGTGTATAGTTTTATTTCAGACTGGCGGATGTTTGCAGATGTTTTACGTGGTCATTTAAGTTTGCAAGATCGTGCTAAAGATAAAATTCCAAGTTGAATTGAGTGTTTAGTTATACCGTTTAGGCAAAAACTAGACGATATGTGATTATTGTCATAAAAAATGTACAAATAAAATTAATTTTTTGTTGAAATGATAGAGTGAATATTCTAATAATGTGTCATCAAATTTATTGATAAAAGTTTGTGACTTTCCAAGCCTAGAGTGACCTTTCTCTAGGCTTTTTTTATGCGAAAAATTAGGGTCTGTTGATATTTCATAAATGGCTTGCGCTGTAGGCTAAAACTGAGCAGATCAGGCATGAAACGCAGGGAATAGCGAGACTATTGCCAAATTTCATAACGCAATCTGAGAAAGTTTTAGCCACAGCCTTTCAGGACGAGCATATTTTTTGCTGCTATTGTGTTATGAGTCAGTCATTTAGAATGACTAAATTTCCTGCCTCATGCCTTATATCAGCTAAAAAACCTTGCGAGATATATCTCTCACGTCGCAAACATAGACGAAGTGTCAACAGACCCTATATTCAGAATGGTGTTAAATCAGAAGTCATTCATCTTTAAGAAAGGATATAAAGCAAGTAGATTACTGAGAGAGAAGTATGAAAAAAATATAGACACATGATCATTTGTCGCATCCCCACATGCGCTCTGGCACAAATGATCATGTGTCTAAATGGGCGACCTAAATATGTCGTTATTCGCTGTAGTCACCCGTATGGATTTTAAAATCCATATCTTATTGAACTGGTTGCAGTTCTTGTTTTGCGCAGTTCAATTAAAGCTAAATCTATCTTTTAGCGCTATCACTAGAATTTGGTATTTTTAAGTTTTTGACTCAATAAAACCCAAACAAAATAGAAGCTTATAGAGCCTATATAAAAAACTTGTTGAGCCTGAGGTTCTGACACATGCCGCCTGAATGTGTAATAATACAGACCTTGTATTATTTGTGGCTGAGATTATGCGCGGTTTATATTTGATTACCAATGATGATCCTATCGAACTGCTTTTGGCAAAATTAGAAGGGGCGATGGCAACTTATGAAGTCGCGGTGTTGCAATATCGCCGTAAAAATGTGCCTCAAGCTCAGCAGGCATACGAAATTGAATATATGAAATCCATGTGTGATCAATACAAAGTGCCATTTGTGATTAATGATGATCTTGAAACTGCAGTGAAATATGGTGTTGGCGTACATTTGGGTCAAGAAGATGGCTCTATTGTTGAAGCGGTTGCACGTTTACCACAAGATGTATTGATTGGTCGCAGTTGTAATAACTCGATTGAATTGGCAGAGCAAGCCATGGCCGATGGTGCAAACTACGTGGCTTTTGGTGCAGTCTATGCAACTGAAACTAAACCTGAGGCAAGTACACTTACATTAGACACGCTCACACTGGCGAAGCAACAACTCAATGTGCCAATTTGCGCGATTGGTGGTTTAACTGTTGAAAACAGTCAGCCTGTCATTGAAGCAGGTGCAGATTTATGTGCAGTGATTAGTGATATATTAAGACGTCCGATGCATACTGTTGCACAGCGTGTTTATGATTGGTCTGCACTTTTCAAAGCAGACACTTAAAGCAGACAGCTAATTTTTTATTTTATTTTTTGAGTTGAGTGCCTCCATGAGCTTATCTCCAAAGCAAGAACAATTGTTTAAACAAGCCAATAAGCATATTCCAGGTGGTGTCAATTCACCTGTACGCGCATTTAACGGGGTAGGCGGAACCCCTGTATTTATTGAAAAAGCCAAAGGTGCTTATTTGTACGATGTCGATGGCAAACGCTATGTCGACTATGTAGGTTCTTGGGGACCAATGATTTTAGGTCATGCCCATCCTGCTATTATTCAGGCGGTGCAAGCTGCAGCTGAAGATGGTTTGAGTTTTGGTGCGCCAACGGTGCATGAAACGACTTTGGCCGATATTATTTGCGAAATTATGCCTTCAATTGAATTGGTTCGCATGACCAACTCAGGTACAGAAGCCACCATGACTGCAATTCGTTTGGCGCGTGGTTATACAGGCCGTGACAAAATCGTCAAATTTGAAGGTTGTTATCATGGACATTCAGATTCGCTGTTGGTTAAAGCAGGTTCAGGACTTTTAACCAGTGGTGAAGGTGAGGCGACTTCTGCGGGTGTTCCTGCCGATTTTGCCAAACACACGCTGACTTTACCGTATAACGATATCGCCATTTTAAAAGAATGTTTTGCAAAGTTTGGTGCTGAAATCGCAGGGGTGATTGTTGAGCCAGTTGCGGGCAACATGAACTTGGTTAAACCAATTGATGGTTTCCTGCAAGCAATTCGTGATGTCTGCGATGAACACGGCTCAGTCTTTATTATTGATGAAGTGATGACTGGTTTCCGTGTTGGCTTGGGCGGTGCTCAAGCACATTATAATGTTAAACCAGACCTAACCACGCTTGGTAAAATTATTGGTGCAGGCTTACCAGTAGGCGCATTTGGTGGTAAACGCGAAATCATGGAGTGTATTGCACCATTAGGTAAAGTGTATCAAGCAGGTACTTTGTCTGGTAACCCGTTGGCGATGCGTGCGGGCATTGAAATGTTTAAACATTTACGTGCCGAAGGTTTTTATGAAAACTTAACTGCGCAATTGGAAAAATTGTTGGCAGGCTTGCAAGCAGCAGCAGATGAAGCAGGTATCCCATTCAAGACACAACAAGTTGGTGCGATGTTTGGTTTGTACTTTACTGATCAAGATGACATCACCAGTTTTGATTCTATGCTGAAATGCGATGTCGATGCTTTCCGTAAATTCTTCCACGGGATGTTGCAACGTGGAGTGAACTTGGCACCATCTGCTTTTGAAGCAGGCTTTATTTCATCTGCGCATAGTGATGAAGATATTGCCTACACCATTCAAGCTGCAAAAGAAACATTTGCGGAAATGAAGGCGTAATTTGACTTTTGGTTAACACCGTCCTAAAAGGCATAGATATCTCCACAATATCTATGCTTTAGGTTAAATTGAAGAGCATGCTCTTCAGTTTAATATCAAAGGCTTAGATCAGCATCTTGTTAAACACTAAAATAGTCTAGTCAAACTAAATATGAATCCTCTTGCTTCACTTGCTCCCGCCATCAAAGATATAGCTTCAGAACGGCTTTGTTGTGCAGCTACCTTGCACTATGATTTCATTGTATTTTTCTATCCAAATTTTAAAAACCTTTAAAACAGTATCTTAAAAAATATTTATGCAACAAAGCCTCCTGCATGCTATAAAACCCACATTTCTAAAAGCAGGCTGATTTAAAATTCAGCAGATTGTCTGATTCAGGAATGTAAATCGGAAAATTCATCGGGAATTGATGTATTTTGCATTGTAATTCTGTGTCAGGCTTTTTATTATTGCCGCCTTGTTTTCACGATCGGCCCGGAATTGAAATTGAGTAATTTTCTAAGCGAACACCTGATTCATCGTGACGATGAGTTTATGGTGATACATAAACCCGCTGGCATACTCACCGTTCCAGGTAAAACAGCAGATTTGCAAGATTGTGTGATGAGTCGTCTAGTTAAAATTGAGCCGCGCACTTTGCTGATTCATCGCTTAGATCGTGATACTTCGGGTATTTTGGTATTTGCACTCACGAAATGGGCGCAAAAACAAATTTCGCGTCAGTTTCAAGAACGCCAAACCGATAAAACCTATCAGGCATTGGTGGCAGGGCAACTGCAAGGTGAAGGCACTGTAGATGTGCCTGTGGTCTATGATCCTGCACATCCTCCATTACACATTGCCGATGCAACCCATAACAAACCTGCGTTAACGCATTGGCGTGCATTGGAGCAATTTGAATTGCAGGGGCAAATTGTGACTCGTGTGCAACTGACGCCGATTACAGGTCGTTCGCATCAATTGCGAGTGCATATGCAATATTTAGGTCATCCAATTATTGGTGATACTTTATATGCCACGCCCGAACAGCAACAACTCATGCCTCGGTTGTGTTTACATGCAGCAGAATTGAGTTTTCTACATCCACAAACTGAGCAACGTGTACAGTTTGTTTGCCCAGTCCCATTTTAAGCGAAAAAGATTACGCAAAGCCTGTGCTTTAGGCTCTCTTTTTAGTGCGCTTTATGTCAAAATATATTGCTATACGCCCTGAATTTTTGCTCAAATACTCAGCAGGTTTTGCGCAAAAATTTATACGTCCTAACTTCTAAATAAAGGTGGAAAAATTGCAGCAGTTTGCTATTGGTCAACGTTGGTTATCAGACACAGAAACGGAATTAGGACTTGGTGTTCTGATTGATGTAGATGAGCGATCGGTCAGCATTTTATTCCCTAAAAGTGATGAAACCCGTGTCTATGCACGCAATAACGCACCTTTATCGCGTATCATTTTTAATGTAAATGATGAAGTTCAAGACCAAGAAGGCAATGTGTGGACGGTTGAATCGGTCGAAGACCGTCATGGCGTATTGCGTTATAACGTAGTGCGTCGTTTGCAAGATGGCAGTGAAGAAAAGAAATCACTGAATGAAACCCGTATTGGTGCAAGTATCCAACTTTCAAAACCCTTAGACCGCTTGCTTGCTAGCCAAATTGACTATAAAGAATGGTACGACTTGCGTATTGAAGCCTTGTTGATGCAAGCCAATATGCAAAGTAGCCCACTGCGCGGCTTGGTGGGTTCGCGTGTAGGTTTGATTCCACATCAACTTTATATTGCACATGAAGTCGGTAAGCGTTTTGCGCCACGTGTCTTATTGGCAGATGAAGTTGGTTTAGGTAAAACCATTGAAGCAGGTTTGATCATCCATCAGCAACTCAAAACAGGACGTGCGGAACGTATCCTGATTTTGGTACCTGATTCGCTGCAATATCAGTGGATGATTGAAATGCGTCGCCGTTTCAATCTGCAATTCTCTTTGTTTGATTTAACCCGTACGGCATCTATTAAAGAACACGATCCTGACCTGAATCCATTCTTGACCGAACAATGCATCATTGCTTCAGTCGATTTAATGATTGACCACGATGACTTACGCGAACAAGCCCTAGAAGCAGGTTTTGATTTGCTGGTGGTCGATGAAGCGCATCACTTAATGTGGAGCGAAGAAGAAGGTGGTAATGACCGTTATGATCTGGTCGAAGAATTAGCCGAACAAACCGCAGGGGTGTTATTGCTTACAGCAACGCCTGAGCAACTGGGTGTAGAAAGCCATTTTGCGCGTTTACGTTTACTCGATCCGCAGCGTTTTAGTTCACTAGACCGTTTCTTGGATGAAGAAGCGCAATATCAACATACGGCAAAAATTGCCGAAGTCTTAATGTCAGATGCCGCATTGGAAGAAAGCCATTTGGTTGCACTGGAAGGCTTGTTGGGACATCGCATTGAAGATAACCCAGAGCAGCGTTTCCGTGCCATCCACGAATTATTAGACCGTCATGGTACAGGGCGTATTTTGTTCCGTAATACCCGTGAAGCAATTCAAGGTTTCCCAGGTCGTGATTGTCAGCCTGCGCCGTTACCTGCGCCAGAAAACTGGTCTAAAGATGGTAAATTACGTGAACAAATGTGGCCAGAAGAAGCACAGCTCGATGGCAGTTGGATGGAAACTGACCCGCGTGTAATGTGGTTAATGGAGCGTTTGCGTAGCGACTTAAAACATAAAAAAGTGCTTTTAATTGCGCGTAGCGGCCCTGTGGTAGAAGCCCTTGAAAATGCGCTGCGCCTACATGCAGGTATTCGTACTGCAATGTTCCATGAAGGCATGAGCTTGTTAGAACGTGACCAAGCGGCAGCATATTTCGCAGAAGATTCTTATGGTGCACAAATTTTATTGTGTTCCGAAATTGGTTCAGAAGGGCGTAACTTCCAGTTTGCATCAGACCTGATTTTGTTTGACTTACCTGCCAATCCCGACGTGTTAGAACAACGTATCGGTCGTTTAGACCGTATTGGTCAAGAAAACCGTATTCAAATTCATGTGCCGTATTTGGTGGGGACTGCGCAAGAGCGTATGTTCCGTTGGTATAACGAAGCACTCAATATTTTCAGCAATATTTCACCCACTGCACAAACCTTGCAGGAAAACTTTATTGTCGATTTAAAACACTGCTTACTTGCAGATTTAGGACAACAGTTTGAAGATTTACTGGAAGCAGTCAGTGTGCAGCGTGAAGCTTTGGAAGCAGAACTTCAAGCGGGTCGAGATCGTTTGTTGGAATACAACTCTTGCCGTCCTGTGGTGGCGCAGGAAATTGTACAAGCTTTAGAAGATTACGACGACAATACCACGTTGCCTATGTTTATGAAGCGCTTTATGGCATCGACCAATATTGACTTCGATGAACAAAGCAATGGCACGGTGATTATTAAACCAACTGATCAAATGCAAGTGCAAGGTTTGACCTTAGACGAAGAAGGCATGACCGCGACGTTCTATCGGGATCAGGCGCAAATTCGTGAAGATGCACAGTATTTGACCCTAGAGCATCCATTCACAGAAAGCGTGATGGAAATGATCAATACACAAGGTTTTGGTAGCACCAACGTTGCGGTATTAAAATCTGCCGCTTTGCCACAAGGTTCTGTGTTGCTCGAAGTCTGGTTCAAAGTGGATGTCATTGCACCTAAAGCCCTGAATTTGCCATCAAGCTTGCCACAGCAACTCATTCGTGTCTTATTGAGCGAAAAAGGGCAGGATTTATCGCAAAAAATTGCCCCTGAAATTTTAAAACCTTATTTACATCATTTAGATGGCAACAGTTGTCGTCAAGTGGTGAAAGCACGCCGTGACGCGATTGAAGCGCGTTATACACAGGCTTTGGAGTTGGCTAAAGCTGCATTGCCTGAATTTAAGCAACAAGCTAAAGATGTATATAGCAAAAAATGGCAATATGAAATTGACCGTTTAAGCTATTTGAAGCAATTTAACCCAAGTATTCGTGAAGATGAAATTACACGTTTACAGAAATTGCAAAAAGAAGGTGTTGCATTATTAGATGGTTTGTCGGTCACGCCTGAAGCAATTCAGGTGATGGTGGTGGTAAAGCCATAAAGAGTGCATTCAATACAGGTGTCTAGACGGTGTATTTGTATTGAGTCGGTTTTAATCAATCACTTTTTTAAATATTTGGCATCTTCTAAATTGCACGTTTTAAGTTGGGCATTGCGCCTCATTTTTACGGAGCAGTTTAGCGGGTGCTTTTTTAATATCGCAATAAAAATTTTGTGCGAGATTTTTCACATCACAGACTTAAACAAAGTAGCAACCAGTGCTTATGTGTCATTAAAATGACTCATAATTCATCTTTTTCAGCATTCCGGTCATTTGCAAAACCCAGTGGTATGCGTAGTTTAAAGGCTGTTGATCTTTTATCTATGATTGATGTGCCAAGTGTTGAATCTGTAAGCGCGTACGCATAGATCAAGTCACAGACCCGATATTCTTCTTTTAAGCGTATTTTAAATGACTAAAGCTGCAATTCATTTTACCCATGCCAATGGTATTCCTTCTGCCAGTTATCAAAAGTTTTTTCAATGTTTTGAAGCAGATTATCATTTAAAGGCAATTCCACTGATTGGTATGCAAGCAGAATTTCCTGTGACCTATAAGTGGACCTATTTGATTCATCAAGTGATTCAGGACATTGAGCAGCAGTTTCCAAAGCAATGAAACGTACCGGGTTTGTCGGAGACTTTTTTATTTAAGTTAGGCCACCTGACCTAACGGGTTAATCTTATCATAGTACATTGCTTCAAACTCAAAAGGCGATACATAACCCAGTGCACTGTGTACACGCTTTTTATTGAACCAATCTACCCAGTTTAGTGTCGCAAGTTGTACATCTGCTAAACCTTGCCAATCTGCTTTTAAATATTCAATCACCTCTGTTTTGTATAAGCCATTCACCGTTTCAGCCAAAGCATTATCGTATGAATCACCAGTCGTACCGACTGATGCTCGTAAATTTGCAGCTTCTAAACGATTGGTATAGCGAATAGAAAGATATTGAACACCTCTATCGGAATGATGAATCACATTCTTTGGCATGCCTCGATCGTGCAATGCTTGCTCAAGTGCATCGAGCACCATATCTGTATTCATCCGTGTAGATACTTTCCATCCAACAATTGCTCGTGAGAACACATCAATAATAAAGGCGGTATAGACCCAGCCTGAATGAGTTTGAATATACGTAAAGTCACTCACCCACAGTTGGTCAGGGTGATCAGCATTAAAATTACGTTTCACTAAATCATCTGCTCTTTTTTGATCATCTCGGCTACGGGTGGTTTGTTTATTCTTACCACGCCAAACACCTTGTATAGCTAGCTTCTGCATCAATCGAGCAACTGTACAACGTGCGATAACATAACCTTCACGTTTCAATTGTTGCCAGACCTTACGCACACCATATCGACCTGAACTTTCTTTCCAAATTCGTTTAATTTGTTCAGCATGATGCTCATCATGTAGATCTCGTTTCGCTCGATGTTCTGGATTGTCAGCGAGATCTAAAGTTCGGTAATAGGTCGAAGCTGCAATCGGTAAAATTCTACAAATCGCTTCAACACCATATCGATCTTTATTGTTCTGGATAAAATCCACCATTATGTGTGGGCGGTCGAGCTCCGCCTGGGCGAAAAAAGCGGCTGCTTTACGTAGAATTTCATTGGCACGTTTTAATTCTTTAATTTCACGTTCCATTTGCTTCATTTTTTCTTGGTCAGATATCTGTTGTACTTTGGCAGGATTTAGTTGATCCATATGCTTTAAATACCAAACACGCAATGTTTCAGGAGTACAACCCTTGCGCAGCATGCTGCTCAGGTGCAATAGCTGTGATTGCAGCCCAAGTAGAAGGATAATCTTTTTCAGATTCAATCAATAATTGAACCGCTCTTTCTCTGATTTCAGGGGTATATTTTGGTTTTGTCATTGGAACATTCTCTCAAGAAAGTTGGTCTCCGACAAACCGGGTACGGTTCACAACAAGTGATTGGTTTAGGGCATTCTTTTGGTTCATTATTAACCCTGATGTGTGCCTATCAGCGTCCAGATTTATTTTCTCAATTGATTATTATGGATCCACCTTTTGTGATTGGATCGAAGTCGGCATTATTTGAAATTTTACAAAAATTTAAACTGAAATATGTAGATCAACTCACACCTGCCGCCGTGACCATGAAGCGTCGAGATCATTGGGCTAGCCATGCAGAAGCCTATCAAGCTTTGCGGCATAACCGTTTATTTAAAAAATTTGATGCACAATGTTTTGAAGATTATTTTGCCAGCGGCATACAAGTCGATGCACAAAGAGGTGGTGTGACTTTAACAATTCCAAAACGGGTAGAAGCTGAAATTTTTAGAACCGTACCTGCATGGTGGTGGCGCACACCACGCAAAGCCCCAGATGTACCTGTGCATTTAATTACAGCAAGGCATAGCCCATTTTATTTGCAAGGTTTACCGCAAGGCATGCAAAAAACTTATGGAATTGAGTTTAGTGTGGTCGAGGGAGGACACATGTTTCCTTTGGAAAATCCTGAAACCACGGCAACACATGTGCAGCAATTAATTCAAAAACAACACGCTTAACAGCGAAGTCTAGCAATTAAATGCTCAAACGGGCGTGACCTGATTCAGGAAAATCGCCCGATTTATCCTGTGTTATGTTAACGAATTTTGGCATCATCCAAATGTCGTGCACCTTCTAAAATCATGCGAATCATGGTCATGGTTTGTTCAGCGGTTTCTTTACGTTCAGTCGCAGGCATATCAATGACTTTAGCGCCCATATTAAACACCAACTGGGTAATGGCTTTTGCGACAATATCGGGATGCGCTAACTTGCTGTTATTTAAACGTTCTAAACGAATTAAATCATCCTGCAATTCTTGCTGGAAATAATTCAATTGGCGCTCAACAGCTAGCTTATAAGAGGTTGAACCCGTATAACCTTCACGTAATAGCAGACTTAAATTGCCTTCATCGGTATCTAATTGTTCAATAAATACTTCAACTGAGCTGCGAATAATACTGTTTTGTTTAGATGCTTTTAAACGTGCTTCATGCAGAATTTGACGCAACACCACACCTGCACGATCAATCAGTTCAATCGCGAGTTCATCAATATCTTTAAAATGACGATAAAAACTGTTTGGTGCGATGCCTGCTTCACGTGCAACTTCACGTAAACTTAAAGATGCGATACTTTTTTGTGGGCCAATTAAATTTAATGCTGCCTGAAATAATTCTTGTTTGGTAATGGTAGCTTTACGCCCAACCGTACGCACGACAAGAGGCTCATGAACCGTTTCAGATTCTGGAAAAGTCACATCATGGTTTGTTTTCATGGCAGGCTGAGTCATATTTTCAATAATTTATAAGCTTAGAGGCATTATAGCGGTTGCGCCAGTACTTGTGAAATGATTAGAAACAATACAGGTGTATATACAAATATATATACATGTGTATAATAATTAAAATTTCATCGGGTGGTGCTGAATCATGCAGCTAACTGAAAAAAGAAAATCTCCCTTAACCAGTATTGCAACTGCAGTACTAGATCCTTATGCAGCAAATTTCTGGTTGCAAAAAATTAATCCATTATGGTCGGTGAATCAGTCACTCGGCAAAATTGTGAAAAAAGATATTGCCGCACAAGGTGTGGTGAGTTTCACTTTGCAATTCAATAAAAAACTCCAAGTTGGTGCAGCAGGGCAGCATCATCCTGTTTATGTGACAATTCAGGGCGTACGCTATGAGCGAACCTATAGTTTGACTCAGCTTGATGCACAACACGTTTTGTTGACAGTGAAAAAAGTTGATCAGGGCAAAGTCAGCACATGGCTGGTTGAGCAAGCCAAAGTTGGCGATACTTTAGAGTTTGGTGCGCCTTATGGTGATATGCAATTGCCTGCACAAGCCCAGCCTTTAATTCTATTGGCAGCAGGTAGCGGTATCACACCGATGTATAGTCTGGTACAAGACATGGCAAAATCTGGTCGTCTTAGTAGCACTACAGTGACTTTAATGTATTGGGTAAAAACCTTTGCAGATGCAGCATTTAAAGCGCAATTTGAAGCTTGGGCACAGCAATATCCAAACTTTAAATTTCAAGTGCTTTATACCCAAGAGCCGAGTTTGGCGCACAGCCGTTTAAATGCAGAACATTTACAAGACTTAGTACAAATTGAGCAAAGTGCAGTGTTTGCATGTGGCCCATCGGGTTTTACCACGCAAGTTGAACAATTATTTGCACAGGCTGCCTTGCTGAAAACAGAAGCTTTTAGCATGACGCCTGTATTAAGTGACGATGTTGGTTTGGTACAAGTTACACTGACCCAATCGAAAAAGATTGTCACTATTCCAAAAGGCAAGTCCATTTTAGAAAGTCTGGAACAGCAAAATATTAAACCTAAATACGGCTGTCGTATGGGAATTTGCCATAAATGCGTATGCAACAAGGCTGAAGGTTCAACTAAAAACTTGGTCGATGGTGTTCAAAATAGCGAACCGAATAACCAATTGAAAATCTGCGTCAATTCAGCACAAACCGATTTAATTATTGATTTATAAGCGAGTTCCGATTATGAATATGCCAGTAAAAATAGAATATTTCCGCAATCCTAAAAACCGTGAACTCACTCAATTTGAATTAGATGAGCTTGCACGTGAATTAGACGCCATTAAACAAGAAGTTTTGGATGATATTGGCGAAAAAGATGCTAAATACATCCACCGTGTTTATTCAACCATTCGTTATAGCTCAATGGCAGGTCGTGCCTTATTGTTCGCAGGATGGTTCCCGCCAGCATGGGTTTTGGGTACAGGCTTGTTAGGCTTTGCCAAAATTATGGAAAACATGGAATTAGGTCATAATGTCATGCATGGTCAGTATGACTGGATGAATGATCCTAAATTCAATGGTGCAAGTTATGAATGGGATACGGTAGGTACTTCAGACAACTGGCGTCAAACCCATAACTTTAAACACCATACTTATACCAATATTAAAGGTATGGATGATGATATTGGCTATGGTTTGGTGCGTTTGTTCCCAGAACAGCGCTGGAGATCAGGCTATTTATTGCAACCTTTATACAGTATTCCTTTCTGCTTACTGTTCCAATGGGGTGTTGCCATTCAGAATTTAGAAATTGGTAAAATTTTGAATGGCCGTAAAAGCAAAGCCCAAGCCAAAAAAGAATGGCAACCTATGCAGAAGAAAATTGGAAAACAATTGTTTAAAGATTATGTGTTCTTTCCATTGATTGCAGGCCCTTCGGCTTTACCAGTGTTTACAGGGAACTTGGTTGCGAATGGTCTTCGTAATATTTGGACATTCAGCATTATTTTCTGCGGTCACTTTACGAAGGATGTAGAAGTATTTCCAAAGTCTGTGATGCAAAACGAAAGCCGTGGTCACTGGTATATGCGTCAAATTCGTGGTTCATCGAATCTTACAGGTTCTGAAGCATTCCACATTTTGACAGGACATTTAAGCCATCAAATTGAACACCATTTATATCCAGATATTCCTGCACGTCGCTATCGTAAAATGGCGCCAAAAGTACAAGCTGTGTGTGAAAAGTATGGCTTGAACTACAACAATGCGAGCTTAGTTAAACAGTACGGCAGTGTGCTTAAACGTATTGTGAAATATGCTTTTCCATTTAAGAAATAAGTGACTTACAAATGAGTTGTTTAGTACGAATAGATTAAGTGATTGATCTTGGTTTAAAACTATACTTCTATTTTGAATTAGAGGTGATGCTGTAAAGTGTCACCTTTTTTATTGCTTTAGGTGTTGTAGTCGTTATTTTTATGCTGAATCATCAGCTATTTTATTAAGAGAAAACTCTATTTTTATTTTCTATTCTGGGTATAAAAAGTAATCACCATAGGCGGCATCCGCTACATGTAACTTAAAAAACCCACAATTCAAATTGTGGTTTTATTATATCATTCATCAAAATCAAGCCAGTTTTTTATAAGTTACAATTTCTGGCAATGAATGATCACTACCCACCATATAAGAATAAGTCGCTAAACTCAGCATGGCATCATCTTCATCACTATTACCATACGCATAAATAACTGCATAATTTTCTAAATCATATTGTTCTAAAATCCGTATTTTCTTTTGTTCCCGACTACAATCAGGTGTTGAATATTGCCCTGTGAATTGTAGATTTTTAATTTCTGTTTCAGTACAAAGCAAATCGACATTTAACTGCTGACAAATATATTGCAAATAAATATCCACACTGGCAGAAACAATCACCACATCATCACCATTGAATTGATGCTGTTTTAATTGTTGTAACAGTTGTGGGTTAAGGTCATGCATTAAATCTGCTGCATAGCGTTGTGCAAGTGCTAATATTTCAGTTGTACTTGCATCTTTAAACATGGCACTAAACAATTTAGGGCGCATGGCATGCGCAGGATAGACTTTTAAATAATAGGCCTGAATCCACGGTAAGGTTTTTAAACCTTGTTTGATAATGTGTCGTTTAGACAAGGCATAGAAAATGAACCCTGTAAAACTGTCTTTGCTACACAGAGTCCCATCAAAATCAAATAAGGCTAGATTTTTATATTTTTGGCTTTTTGCATGCATGTTTTATAACGTCCATTGACTCGTGTTGCGAACCAATTGGTGTTGTAATCTCGACTGAGTTTAGGCCCTGAAATCACCACTTGTGGCATCATGGCATAAAATGGCTCTTTGCCCGTTTGAGCTTTATACAGTTTAGTTACAGCCAGATAGGTCGCGGTATCTTCAAATTTCTTTTCTTTTTCTTTTTTTAAGTCTGCACGAATTTGTCGTGGTGTAACCAAAATATTATGTTTGGCAAAAACAGCAATTAATTCGCGTTCTGATTCACTCTTTGCATTACGCACACCACCATCTTTAGCATAAAGAAGTAAATCACCATCTAAATCGAGTTCAGCTTCGGTTAAATCATTCAGCATACTTTGGAATGCTGCATTACGGCTCGAATACATGCCAGAGTTATAATCAGCAAAGCGGTATAGCGGTTGATCGTAATCGGCAGGGTACATCATTAAACGATGAATCCCGTAATATAATCCGCCATATTGAGTGTATAGATCGCTGCGTAACTCTGCGATGTTGCCGCTTTGACGTTTATGCTCTTTGGCATAGCTAATATGCACTTGCATCGAGCCTAAAGTGGTAATTGGATTAAGTTTTTCGCCAATATTTTGTCCAAACAGTTTGGCAGCACCTGTTAGTGCAGATACGTGATAATGTTTGGCCATATAGTCAAAAATTTCACGATACAATTCATCTAATTCACGTTCGGTTTTCACACGACGCATTTGGCTTAAATAGTTATCTTCAGGGCTAGGATGGTTTTTCAGCACATCCTGAAAATAGCCTGCAACCGTACCGCCGATCGCTTCGCCCAGTTTATCTTTAAATTTCTCATCCAAACGGTCTTGCACTTCTTTAACTGCTTTTTCACCCAGACCATAGACTTGAGGGTCGGCTACAAAGTTGGATTCCTGATCAACCACAGCAATAATGGTGCACATATTTTCTTTAGTTTGTGGAATGCCCAATTGCTCTGAAATATCGTAAATATCTTTTGCCCAAGCACTACGCTCGCTGACCCGATTTGGAATGAGTTTGCGGATTTGTTCTGCTTCAAGGGTAGGCTCATTGTCCTTAGACCACCATGCGCTATCTCCACAGGCAGCCAAGCTTAATGATAAAGCAAGCACGCTGAAGGGTTTCATCAAAGAAGTGAATACAGTGTCTTTCATAGATAGGGAAAACTCGTTCCAAATGGATGAGCCCAAAGGGCAGATGCAGTATACTATGCCAATCGTTAAAGTTAAGAATATATATGTATATTGGTCCCTATCAACTGTCAAATAATTTGATCGTTGCCCCGATGGCAGGCGTCACAGATAGACCCTTTCGCTCACTGTGCAAGTACTTTGGTGCAGGGCATGCGGTCAGTGAAATGATGACCTCTGACAAAACTTTGCGCATGAGTAAAAAGAGTTTGTATCGTGCCAACTTTGATGGGGAACTTGCACCAATTTCTGCACAAATTGCAGGTTCAGACCCGCATGATTTGGCCGAAGCCGCACGTTATCAAGTCGCCAATGGTGCACAAATTGTTGATATCAATATGGGATGTCCTGCCAAAAAAGTCTGCAATAAGTTGGCGGGTTCGGCTTTATTGCAAGATGAAGATTTGGTGGCACGCATTTTAGATACTGTGGTTGCCGCGGTGAATGTGCCTGTGACACTGAAAACTCGCTTAGGTTTTTTGAATGGGCAGGAAAATATTTTACGGGTTGCCAAACGCGCAGAACAAGCAGGCATTGCTGCATTGGCATTGCATGGGCGTACCCGTGAAGATATGTATTTAAACCGTGCACGCTATTCACTGATTAAAGAAGTGAAAAGCATGCTCAATATTCCTGTGATTGCCAATGGTGATATTGATAGTCCTGAAAAAGCCAAATATGTCTTGGACTATACAGGCGCAGATGCGATTATGATTGGACGTGCTGCGCAAGGACGTCCGTGGATTTTTCGGGAAATCGCACATTATTTAGCAACAGGTGAGCTGTTAGCAGCACCGAGCATTGCAGAAGTTCAAAAAGTATTACTTGGACATTTAGCTGAGCTGTATGAGTTCTATGGTGAATATTCAGGTTGTCGCATTTCACGTAAACATATTGCTTGGTACACCAAAGGTTTACGTTCAAGTAATGAATTTCGTCAAAGTATGTATCAAGTAGAAAGTACGGCAGAGCAATATAAAGTAGTGGAAGATTACTTTAATCAGCTACTTGCGCATGGTGAAATCATGAGTGATGTGCAGGTTGAAACCGTGAACTTGTTAGACACAAAGTAATCGCATGCAAATATATGCTTTAGCTTTTTTGGAACTAAATAAAAACTCAACTGTGATACACAGTTGAGTTTTCTGTACGTAAACTTAGCGTGCGTGAATCATTTCCAAAACCAACTGATTAATTAAATCTGCGGCTTCTAATTCACGTATCTGACTCACATTACTACCAGCCCAAAACGGAGCATAACCTTGCTCGCCTTGTATAACGGCTGCTGCATGCAACTGTTTTGCAAGATCATAGCTATACGGATAGGTGGGTACTGTTAAACGATCTGGCGTATCTACTTGTGTATGCCAATGATTAATTAAACCACGGGCAGGGCGTCCAGAAATGCTGTCGGTCATTTGAGTAATGTTTTGTTGAAATAAAGCTTGTCGATAAGCTGGATTGGCATTGGAACTTTTACATTGCACAAAAGCTGTACCCAGCTGTACCGCAGAAGCGCCCAATTTCAGCATTAACTGTGCTTGCTGACCATTCATAATGCCACCTGCGGCAACCACTGGCAGGGTACAATGTTCACGAATCAGTTGTACTAAATCGCTGGTTTTAATTGCACTATCAAAAGTTTGGTTAAAGATACCCCGATGTCCACCTGCCTCAATGCCTTGGGCGATAATGACATCAATTCCCGCTGCTTCAATGGCTTGAGCTTCGGCTAAGTTGGTTGCTGAAACCATAGTAATGATTCCTGCATCTTTTAAAGCCTGAATTTGATGCGCATGCGGAATCCCGAAGTGAAAACTGACGGCTTGTGGTTTAGTTTCTAGTACAAGATCTAAATATCCATCATGGTCTTTAAAACTTGGATAAATACAATTTAGTTGACTCGGTGCAGTTGCGCCATAGCGTTCAAAGATTGGCTGAAAATGTGCAATCCACGCTTGTGCAGCGACTTCATCTAGTGGACTTGATTCATGGCAAAAGAAATTGACCTGAAATGGAAAATCAGTCAGTTCTTGAGTGCGTAAAATTTGCTCACGTGCAGCATCTACCGTGTTTGCACCTAAACCGAGTGAGCCAAAACCACCTTGATTAGAAACCTCGGCTGCAAGTTCGGGAGTAGAAACGCCAGCCATTGGAGCAAGAAAAATAGGATGCTTTATATTCAGTTGTTCTAATAAGGTCATATTATTTACTCCATGTTTTTATCTACTTTGCCCAACTCTAGGTAGATTGGCAAATCATATCCGTCATTTCTTTATGAAATATTAAGATGAGCGATATCATTAAATTTGCAGATGCTTTCAGGCATAATAAGCCTGATGTATGAATTGATGAGTAAATTAATGAAGCCTTTCGTTTATGGTGGTTTGCTTGTGGTGTGTGGATTAAGTGCGTGTAGCAATCCACAGCAAACTCAAGTAAAAATTGATCCAAAGCAATATCAGGTTCAGGATGCGACTGCATTACAACAGCGTATAGATGCTTTAAATGTCAAATTGGCGCAAGACTTCAAACAATTTAAACAAGTCGAAAATATCGCATTTGCGCATCAATTCCCTTTAGATGTAAATAACTTACAAACTTTGAATCAGCATTTGGTCGCCAGTACTGCTTTAAAGCCGACTAAAATTGCTTATTGCGATATGATGAATGGTTATTTTGCTGAGTTATATCGCTTAGGACATAACAATCTAGATTTTCTTAAAGATGTAAAATTACCGCGTGCAGAGCAGGAAAATTTGGCTGAAAATTTTGCCAATGCAGAATCTTATTATGATTTTATTTTGAATCGTTACACCAGTTACCGCCAAGTACAACAGACCATGGGCTATGGTTGTAATTTAAAAGCGGCGTTATAGTTGCGGCAGGATTTAGGTTTACTAGGGTCTGTTGATATTTCATAAATGGCTTGCGCTGTAGGCTAAAACTGAGCAGATTAGGCATGAAACGCAGGGAATAACGGGTTTATTTTCAAGTTTTATAACGCAATCTGTGAAAGTTTTAGCCACATGAGCAAAAACAAAGCACTGCTTTGTTTGCTGCGCAAGGGAACAAGCATATTTTTTGCTGCTATTACGTTATGTGCCAGTCATTTAGAATGAGTAAATTTCCTGTCCCATGCCTTATATCAACTAAAAAACCTTGCGAGATATATCTCTCATGTCGCAAACATAGACGAATTGTCAACAGACCCTAATTAAATCGTGCTGAATAAAAAACTCCTGAGAACTTGCTCAGGAGTTTTTGTTTTATACAATCAAATTATTGTTGTGCTTTTTCTTTCACATTTGCAGCACCTTGTTCAACCGCACCTGCAGTCGCAGCAGTTGCATCTTTAGCAGCTTGTACAGTCGCATCAGCTGCGTTTTCTGTTGCTGTTGCAACATTGTGTGCAGCATTTTCAGTTGCTTGCGCTGCGTTATCTACCGCAGTTGCTGTAGCAGTAGCAGCTTCATGTGTTGCATCTTTGGCATCATGTGCAGCTTGAGCCGCAGCGTTTTCTAAGTGTTCACCCGTAGTTGCCCCTGTTTCTGGTGCTTTTTCTTTTGCACAACCTACAAGTGCTACAGTGGCAGCAAGACCTAAAGCAATAAGAAGTTTATTCATTATCATGTTTCCTTTTTTTACATCCACTTAAGATGGGATAATGCGAATATAACCAAAAAACAATCAATTTGAAGCTTAAAATTGTTCAAATAATGTAATGGGTTTAGATATTTTTTTGTTGTGTAGATTAGAACGATAAATTAGAGAAAAATATGCCGATGCGATTCATTTTTTCTGATAAGGTGAAATCTTAAGAATGGTTACAGTTTTTATTGTACAGTAATGCCATTCTGTAAGATTGGGATTGTAAAATGCTTAAAAAAGGGATTTATCAACATTATAAAGGGCAATTGTATCAAGTGCTGCATGTGGCTACACACAGTGAAACCCAAGAGAAATTGGTGGTTTATCAATGCTTATATGGCGATTATTCTATTTGGGCCAGACCGCTTGATATGTTCACGGAGAGTATTACTTTGGATGATGACCGTGAACAGGAACGCTTTAAATTGATTCAAGAAGTGTATTAATATTTGAAGTTATTTACCTATTTAAAACGATCCAATCTATTTTTAGATTGGATCGTTATGTGGATGCTCAAAGTTTAATAAAATCAATTATTGAATGGAAATACGGTTAAAGCTTAAATCGTATGCTAAATATTTACTCACAAAAGCTGCTTTATCACTGCGTCTTAATAAGTTGTCATAAATAAATTGTGGTACAGGATGGAATAAATCCCCAGAGCCATTTTCGTAAAATATTTTTAAATAACGTGAAGATGCACTGTATGTCCAGGATGTCACGGCAAGTGTTTTACCCATAAGCAACTCCTTTATTTTTTATATTATTTTTCACAGAATAAATCTGCTTATTTTGAACATAAGTGAAGTGCTTGCTAAAAAGTATTACAGAATTGTAACTTTTGAATATAAGTTTTTTGCGCAACCTAAACGTGCCAAAAACGACAAAACTATTATGAAGCGAAATAAAACACCACATTTAGGATGTGGTGTTTATGCTTTGCACATGAATAGTCATTCATTTAAATAAAATGATTGAAAGACTAGATTTTATAGATGACGACATTGATCTTCTTTGTCACCAGAAACACGGTTTGTGCCGCCAGTCGGTTTTACGCGGTTATCTTCACATTCTAAATTGCCATTCACGCGGTTATTTTTTACAACGATTGAGCCTGAATTATCTTTAAGTTGAATATTGCCATTTACACGGTTTGACGTGAGTTGGATGTTACGCCCATCTTCGAGTTGGATATTGCCATCAATGCGGTTGGCATGTGCATTAACCTGACTAAAGTTTCCTTTAGATTCTAAATTGCCATCAATCGTACTATTTTTAATTGCCGTATGTGAGTTGGAATGCAACATTAGGTTGCCCTTAATAGTCACATGATCAAGAACACATTGTTTATGCACTTTGACATTATCATCAATAGTTCGATTTTTAATGCTGCCATTACAGTTGAAATCAGCTAAAGCTGGCACTGAAAATGCTATTAATGTTGAAAGTAAAAATAATTTTTTCATAGAACAGCCCTCAAAAATAAATCTCACAACTGTTACCGGTACAGATTCGATTGTAGTGTTGTAATGTTTTTACATTTTCTATTCTAGAGATGAAATATGAATAAATAAGGTAGAAAAGGGTGATGTTCTGATTAAAAAAAACCACGCAAAATATGCGTGGTTTTTTTGAGTGGTTTAATCTAAAACTTAGATTTTACCTACTAGGTCGATAGATGGGGCTAAAGTTGCATCACCTTCTTTCCATTTAGCTGGGCATACTTCACCTGGGTGAGCGTGAACGTATTGAGCTGCTTTAACTTTACGAAGAAGTTCTTGAGCATCACGGCCGATACCACCAGCATTAATTTCGATGATTTGGATTTTACCTTCTGGATCAATAACGAAAGTACCACGGTCAGCAAGACCATCAGCTTCAATTAATACTTCAAAGTTTTTAGAAAGCGTCCAAGTTGGGTCGCCAACCATTACATATTGGATTTTTTTGATTTCTTCTGAAGAATCGTGCCAAGCTTTGTGCGTGAAGTGAGTGTCAGTAGAAACTGCATAGATTTCAACGCCTAATTTTTGGAATTCTGCGTAGTTGTCTGCAAGGTCACCAAGCTCAGTTGGGCAAACGAAAGTGAAGTCAGCAGGGTAGAAGAATACTACAGACCATTTGCCTTTAAGATCAGCTTCAGTTACTTCAATGAATTGACCGTTGTGGTATGCATTTGCTTTAAATGGTTTAACTTCAGTATTAATTAAGCTCATCATTGTCTCCATGATTAAGGTTTGTATTTCGTTGGCAATAGAGTATCTAATTTTGTTTTATTGCTGAAATGGTATTTTTACATTACTAGCATCGGAAAAACAAATGAGTATGTAAAAAGCGTACACTTTCATCACAGCATTATTGAGTCTTTATTAGGCCTCAAAATGATGATGATTGCATGACAACCTATTTTTCAGGTTCAAATACAACCCATTTCAAGCAATTGGTGAACATACATCTATATGGGGATGCTATTTTGAAATTCAAGGGGGGATTTAAAACTTTTTAAATACGCATTCTAAATCACTGTTCTTTCGCTTAAAGGCATTACAGCGTAAAATACGCGTTTGTGTTTTGGTTAGGAAGCGTATTCTGTGCAGAGTCATTTAAATGTAGACCACCTCGTTTTGGCGCGTGATCGTCATCGTTTAAATCGACTACGAAAAGGCAAAGATGCCAATCCAAAGCAATATCAGGAATTATTTGAAAAATCTAATTTAAAAGTGTTGGAGCGTGCACAGCGCATTCCCAACATTAAGTTGAATCAAGATTTACCTGTGACTCAATCTGCCGAACAGTTGATTACTGCAATTCAGCAACATCAGGTCATTATTGTGGCGGGTGAAACAGGTTCAGGGAAAACTACACAGTTACCACAAATTGCAATGTTGGCAGGTCGTGGTTTAACGGGGTTAATTGGTCATACTCAGCCACGACGTCTTGCTGCGCGTAGTGTATCGCAGCGTATTGCCGAAGAAGTTGGCGAAAAGTTAGGTGAGTCCATCAGCTTTAAAGTTCGTTTTAATGAACAGGGTTCGCAAGATTCAATTGTCCGTTTAATGACCGATGGTATTTTGTTAGCAGAGCTTGCCAATGATCGTTATTTAAATAAATACGACACCATTATTATAGATGAAGCGCATGAGCGTTCTTTAAATATTGACTTCATTATGGGCTATTTAAAGCAACTTTTGCCACGTCGCCCTGATTTAAAAGTCATCATCACTTCTGCAACTTTAGATGTGCAGCGTTTTAGTAACTATTTTAACGGCGCACCTATTTTTGAGGTCGAAGGTCGAAGCTATCCTGTCGAAGTACGTTATCGTCCAATTTCTGAATTAAGCATTGGTGGTAGTGATGATGATGAGTTTGATGACTTTGAAGAAAACTTGCCACGCGCAGTGGTGCAAGCGGTAGAAGAATGCTTTGCCGATGCACAGGAAAAAGGTCATCCTGAACATGCCGATATTCTAATTTTTGCCAGTACTGAACAGGAAATTCGGGAGCTGCAAGAAACCTTGCATAAGCATGGACCGCGTCATACTGAAATTTTACCGTTGTATGCGCGTTTGGCTTTGGCGGAACAACAAAAAATCTTTAATCCTTCAGGTGGTGGTCGTCGCATTATTATTGCCACCAACGTCGCTGAAACCGCACTCACTGTACCCAATATCCGCTATGTGATTGATAGCGGTTTTGCACGTATTTCACGTTATAACTATCGCTCACGGGTGCAGCGTTTACCGATTGAAGCAGTATCTCAGGCAGCAGCGAATCAGCGTAAAGGACGTTGTGGTCGTATTGCACCAGGCGTTTGTATTCGCCTGTATTCAGAAGAAGATTTTTTAAGTCGCCCAGAGTTTACTGAACCTGAAATTAAACGCACCAACTTGGCATCGGTCATTTTACAAATGCAAAGTTTGGGCTTGGGTACGCTCGAAGATTTTGATTTTATTGAGCCGCCAGATCATCGTTTAGTCAATGATGGTCGTAAGCTGTTGATTGAACTGGGTGCGATGATTGAGAAGGGTAAAGCCCCTCTTTTAGACGGAATGAGTAGCTCTGCGACGCAAAAGGGAGACAATCATCCGAATAATTCCACTAAATCCACCGCTAATAAAGGCGAGCTTCAAGGCAGCAGCTTAACCAAAATTGGTCAGCAAATGGCAAAAATGCCGATTGATCCAAGACTGGCACGTATGATTTTAGGCGGTGCGCATTTTGGGGTGTTAAATGAAGTCCTGATTATTGTAGCGGCATTGGCGGTACAAGACCCGCGTGAACGTCCTGCAGACAAACAAATGCAAGCCGATCAAAAACATGCACTGTTCCGTGAAGCAGATTCTGACTTTTTATTCTATTTAAAACTGTGGGAAACTTTGCACGAAAACCGTGATGGCATGAGTGAAAACAAACGTCGTACTTTTGCCCGTCAGCATTTTTTAAGTTGGTTGCGTTTACGTGAATGGAAGAAAACTCATGAACAATTGGTGGATTTGGCGCGTGGCTTAAAACTGTCGTTTAATGAGAAAAAAGCCAGTTATGAAAATCTGCATCGGGCGTTATTAACAGGGTTGCTTTCTTTTATTGCCAATAAAACCGATGAGCGCAATGTATTTATGGCGGTACGCCAACAAAAAGCACGAATTTTCCCTGCATCGACTTTGCATAAAATCAATACACCGTGGGTCATGGCATTTGAGATGGTGGAAACTTCGCAAGTGTATCTACGTACTTTGGCAAAAATTGAACCCGAATGGATTTTATTGGCCGCACGTGATTTGCTGAAGCATCACTATTTTGAACCACATTGGTCTAAAAAAGCAGGCGTGGTGAATGCCTATGATCAGATTTCGCTGTTTGGTCTAATTATCGAGCCGAAACGTCCTGTCAATTACGAAAAGGTCGATCAGGAAGCCGCCCATGAAATATTCTTACGTGATGCTTTAACCACAGGCAACTTGGGCATTACCCCACCATTTTTAAAACACAACCTGCTTAAACTGGAAGAAGTGGAACGGGTTGAAGATAAATTACGTCGTCGTGATTTAGTGGTTGATGAAGAAACTATTTATCAATTTTATGCCGCCAAAGTACCTGCAGAAGTTGCAAGCCGTCGTTCCTTTGAAGATTGGCGTGCCACAGTAGAGCCGCAAAATCCACGTTATTTATTTGTGGAAGATGATGCACTTTGGCTGAATGATCGTCCGACCACGCAGCAATTTCCTGACTATTTGCGTAATGGTGAGCTGCGCTTGGCGGCCAGTTACCGTTTTGACCCCAGCCATGATGAAGATGGCGCAACCGTTAAAATTCCGGTGCAAGCGTTGGCACAGGTCGATGAAAATATCTGGTCGTGGGGTGTTCTGGGTTGGCGTGAAAATTTAATTGAAGCCTTGCTCAAGACTTTGCCTAAAGATAAGCGTCGTCATTTGGTGCCTATTCCAGACACAGCTCGAAAGTTGCTACAACGTGTTGATGCGGTAAATTTACGCGAGCACATTTTTAGCTTTTTGGCATTCCAGTTACGCGCAGAGCACATCACCGAAAAAGACTTTAGCTTTGAGCGAGTAGATGCGTATTTATTGCCGTTCATTAAAGTGTTAGATGAAAAAGGGCGGGTGATTGAGCAAGGGCGTGATTTATCTGAATTAAAAGCGCGTTGCCGTACCGAAACTCACAGTCCAGTAAAACAGTTACACGGCGAATTCCAAACCTTCCCTGAACGATTTGTATTTGAAGCCTCGCAAAAAGTCACGGGCGTAGTGGTTAAGCAATATCAGGCGTTGGTACCAAGTAAAGCTTTTGCAGAACTTTCACAAAAAGATGAATCGGGTGTGGTGATTCAAACCTTTAATGATCAGCGCGAGGCGATTCATCAGCATCGTGAAGGGGTGATTCGTTTGCTGCATGTGCAATTAGGCGATTTATCACGGCAATTGAAAAAGCAAATTGCCAAACCATTGGCCTTGGCGTACTCACCTTTGGGTGATAAAGCACAACTTGAGCAAATGTTGATCTATGCGACCTTGCAAAGCATTATTTGTGACGTGCCAGTCAACTTGGAAGAGTTTCAAAACTTGCAGCTTGAGGTAAAAAAGACTTTTCTCAGTCATGGTCAAACCACGCTGCGTATCTTTAATGAAATTTATATTGCTTGGCAAGACATCCGCCGTCAGCTCCTTATGCTAGATGAAGCCGTGTTTGCCAAAAATATGGATGATATAGAAGATCAGCTGGACTTAATGCATCTGGCAGACTTTGTGTATAGCAAGCCTGTAGAGGTGTGGAGCGAATATCCGCGTTATTTGAAAGCGTTGTTATTACGTTTAGACCGCTTACCCAACAACTTGCAAAGAGACAATGCTGCTATCGCCCAAATTGACCCTTGGATGGACAAATTGTTTAAACACAAACAAGATGCCCTACTCAAGGAATTGTACTTTATGGTGGAAGAATTACGCATTTCGCTGTTCTCTCAACCCATGAAAACCAAAATGCCAATTTCTGCAACTCGGCTGCAAAAAGTATGGGAAAAGCTCGGAATCAGTTAAGATATAAGTAATTTCTAGAAGGAGTTTTACATGGGCATTCGCATTACAGGTACTGGTCTTTATCACCCAGAAGATGTTATTACCAATGAAGAGTTGGTCGAAAGTTTAAATGCTTATGTGGAACAGTATAATCAGCTCAATGCTGACAAAATTGCAGCAGGTGAGCTTGAAGAACGTCGTGGCTCAAGTGCTGACTTTATCGAAAAAGCCTCTGGGGTAAAACGTCGTTACGTGTCAGAAAAAACAGGTATTCTGGACATTAACCGTTTACGTCCAAATTTACGTGAACGTGGCGATGATGAAATTTCGTTACAAGCGGAATGGGGCGTAATTGCTGCAAAACAAGCCATGCAAAATGCAGGTGTGTCTGCAGAAGATATTGATGTGGTGATATTGTCTTGCTCAAACTTGCAACGTGCTTATCCTGCAGTGGCGATTGAAATTCAAACTGCGCTTGGTATTCAAGGTTATGCCTATGACATGAACGTGGCGTGTTCTGCTGCGACTTTCGGCATTAAGCAAGCGCATGATGCGATTAAAGCAGGTGCGCGCCGCGTACTGTTGGTGAATGTCGAAATTACCTCAGGTCATAACGATTTCCGTTCACGTGACTGCCATTTTATTTTTGGTGATGTAGCAACTGCTTCAATTTTGGAAGACACTGAAGCCAAAGCAGGTTTTGAAATTTTGGACATGAACTTGTTCACTCAGTTTTCGAATAATATCCGCAATAACTTCGGTTTTTTAAACCTGAGTGAAAATGCAGATATTGACGACAAACGCTTCCATCAAGATGGTCGTAAAGTCTTTAAAGAGGTTTGCCCGTTAGTCGCTAAAATGATCACTGCGCAACTGGAAAAGAATCAAATTGCGCCAACCGAGGTGAAGCGTTTCTGGTTGCACCAAGCGAATGCCAGTATGAACGAACTGATTTTGAAATTGGTGGTCGGCAAGGAAGCAGCACAACCTGGTTTGGTGCCTATTATTTTAGATGAGTTCGCCAATACCTCATCGGCAGGGGTAATTATTGCCTTACATCGTACTGCACATGAAGTCGAAAACGGTGAATATGGTGTCTTGTGTTCATTTGGCGCAGGCTATTCAGTTGGCGCGATTTTGGTACAAAAACGTGATGCTGCATAAGCTTTGCCAAACCGTATAAGATCAGCAAACGCCTAAGTACAGGTATTAAAAAGTTCCTTCTCCTTCGGGAGAAGGCTTGGATCATCCGCGATATTCTCTTCACACAGACACATACAGAATAAAAACATCGAAAAACTTTATGAAAAATAATGCTTAGGTTAAGATGGAGCATCTTTTAATAGACCTATTTTGAAAACCTATGCAACCATTTGTTCTATATAACTCAGAGCAACGAAAAAAAGTTGAATTTGTTCCGCGTAAAGAAGGACATATCGACATGTATGTCTGTGGCATGACGGTTTATGATTACTGTCATATCGGGCATGCGCGGGTTATGGTTGCATTTGACTACATCATTCGCTTTTTGCGCAGTCAAGGTTGGAATGTGAAATATGTCCGCAACATTACCGACATTGACGACAAAATTATTAAACGTGCCAATGAAAATGGCGAGAGCATTCAAGCTTTAACAGATCGTTTTATTCAAGCCATGAATGAAGATGCGGCAAACTTAGGCTGTGTTGAACCTGATGCTGCACCACGTGCCACTGAATATATTGATCAAATGCAAAATATGATTGGTAATTTGGTCAATAAAGGCACAGCTTATCCTGCAAGTAATGGCGATGTTTATTTTCAGGTTGAAAAATTTGACAAATATGGCCGTCTTTCAGGTCGCAAGCTAGAAGACATGCAGGCGGGCGCGTCTGAGCGTGTTGATGTTGAAGTCGACAAAAAGCATCCATTTGACTTTGTTTTGTGGAAACATGCCAAAGAAAATGAACCATCTTGGGCTTCGCCGTGGGGCAATGGACGTCCGGGTTGGCACATTGAATGTTCTGCGATGTCGACTTGCTGCTTAGGTAATCATTTTGATATTCATGGTGGTGGTTCAGACTTAATGTTCCCACACCATGAAAATGAAATTGCCCAGTCTGAAGCATCAACAGGTGAGCAGTATGTAAATTACTGGATGCACGTTGGCTTTATTAATGTCGATGGCGAAAAAATGTCGAAGTCATTGGGTAACTTCTTCACCATTCGTGATGTGATGGAAAAATTCCATCCTGAAGTGATCCGCTACTTTATTGTGTCATCGCATTATCGTAGCCCTGTAAACTTCTCCGATGTAGCACTCAAAGAAGCCAAAACCGCATTATCACGTTTCTATCACTCATTTAAAGCTTATCAACAAGCGTACGGTACGCAAACAGTTGAGCAGTTAGATGAGACTTTGGTGGAGCGCTTTAATGCTGCAATGCGTGACGACTTCAATACAGCCGAAGCAATTGCAGTGCTGTTTGAAGTGAATAAAGAGCTGAACCGTGCGGTAAAAGAGCAGCAGGCAGATCAGGCGGCGGTGTACTATTCGACTTTGCGTCATTTGACCAATATTTTAGGTTTGGTGCAGCATGATGTTGACGAATTCCTGAAGTCTGATATTGGTCAGGACGCTTTAGGTTTATCTGAACAAGCCATTGCAGACTTCATTCAGCAACGTCAGGATGCCAAAAAAGCCAAAGATTTCGCCCGTGCTGATGAAATTCGTCAGTCTTTGCTCGATCAAGGTGTGGTCTTGGAAGATACCCGTCAAGGTACAGTATGGCGTCGTGCTGATTAATTGAGCACTTAGGAGCATAGAGAGTTGACAGTTGTATGAAATTCTCTATAATTCACTTCCATATTGCGGGAATAGCTCAGTTGGTAGAGCACAACCTTGCCAAGGTTGGGGTCGCGAGTTCGAGTCTCGTTTCCCGCTCCAAAATTTTAAAAAACGCTTATCGAAAGATAAGCGTTTTTTTATGGCTGTTTGTTACAGCTTGCTTGCAGTCAGCTTTATAGATGGGTTTGATCCATAATTTTTAGAGCATTTTCGTTGAAATATGCTTCTGAGCTAGTTCTATCTTTAGCTTTATCTGCAACTTTGAATCAATAAAATAAATAGCCTAAGCTCAAATATGATTGTTTTTCATTTGAAACTCGAGTCAAAAAGCGAGTTAATTAAAACAGCATACAAAAATGCGTTAAAACAAAAAACACACGCAGAATCAAAGTGTAGAATTGCATAGATATGCTAAAATTGCGAAAATTAAATGTGCTTCAATAAATCACTTTTATTGAGGTGTAGAAAATACTCAATTTAAGTTGAACGTTGAATGCCAAACATGTCAAATACCATTGATTTCCAATCTGTAGCCTTAGACACTTTAAGAATAGAAGAACAAGCATTACAAGTCTTGGCGACGCAAATTGATCAGCGTTTTAGCCGTGCCTGCGAAATCATGTTGCATTGCAAAGGGCGTGTTGTGGTCACAGGTATGGGAAAATCAGGTCATATTGGTCGTAAAATGGCTGCGACGTTTGCCTCTACAGGCACGCCGTCTTTCTTTATGCACCCGGGTGAAGCAGGGCATGGTGATTTGGGAATGTTGGTACGGGGTGATGTTTTAATTGCCATTTCCAACTCCGGCAAAAGTGATGAAATTATGATG
Organism: Acinetobacter sp. YH12021; assembly: GCF_013420145.1. Lineage (NCBI taxonomy): Bacteria > Pseudomonadati > Pseudomonadota > Gammaproteobacteria > Moraxellales > Moraxellaceae > Acinetobacter > Acinetobacter sp. YH12021. The sequence goes on along the minus strand of NZ_VOYT01000001.1, from coordinate 90,955 downwards.
TTGATGCCACTCATCAAACATCTGGAAGTTCCTCTAATCACAATTAGCGGTGATGATCGCGGGCCGATGCCACAAAATGCTGATGTCGCTTTAACATTAGGCAATATTCAGGAAGCTTGTCCACTTGGTTTAGCACCAACCTCAAGTACGACTGCAACCTTGGCATTAGGTGATGCATTGGCTGTAGCGTTACTTGATGCACGTGGTTTTACTGCCGATGATTTTGCTCGTTCACATCCTGCAGGCGCTTTGGGTAAGCGCCTGTTATTGCATGTGAAACATTTGATGCATACCGGTACAGAATTACCTAAAGTTGCACCAGATACACCAATGAACAAAGTGTTATACGAAATTTCAAACAAACGTCTAGGTTTAACCACAATTGTCGATGAAAATGACGTCTTGTTAGGCATTTTCACCGATGGTGATTTACGACGTTTAATTGATAAACAACAGGGCTTTGATGTGAATTTACAAGTTGGGCAAGTGATGACTCAACATCCTGCAACGATTTCACAAGAAGCACGTGCAGTTGAAGCTTTAGAACAATTACGTGACCGTAAAATCAATCAGTTTGTGGTGGTGGATGATGCCAATAAAGTCATTGGTGTGATCAGTATGCATGACTTGATTCAAGCAGGGGTAAACTAAACAATGGCATCTTATATTTTATTAGAGCAAGCGCGTCATATTGAAGCTTTGGTTTTAGATGTCGATGGAATTCTAAGTGATGGTTTTGTCACCTTAACCAACAGCGGTGATGAAATTAAATCATTCGATATTCGTGATGGTTTAGGTATGAAACTGGTGCAACAAGCAGGTGTTAAAGTCATTATCATCACGGGTCGTAAAAGTAATATTGTCGAAAAACGCATGTCCGATTTAGGTGTAGATTTGGTCTACCAAGGACGTGAAGATAAAGGCACTGCATTGCAGGAAGCCTGTGCCAAGTTAGGTTTATCACCTGCAGATTGTCTCTATATGGGCGATGACTGGCCTGATCTTTCAGCGTTTTCGATTGCAGGGATGAAAGTCACAGTGCCAAATGGACATATTGAAGTGCGTCGTCGTGCCGATTTAGTCACACAGGCCATGGGTGGGCGCGGTGCGGTACGTGAAATCTGCGATATGATTTTAACCGCCAAAGGTGTGTACCAAAGCTTACTTGAAAAATATCTCAGCATCCCTCATTAATTAAGTCATACATTCAAAGGTTTGAGTTACAGCCCCACTTATGGATACTAAAGTTTTATACGTTACTGCGATTGCAATTGCAGCTGTAAGTGGTGGTTATTACTATTACAGCGGTAAAGGCAAAAAACTGGAAACTGACGCTGCTCGCTCTATGACTTATAGTGCAGAGCAAATTCATCTGACCCAAACAGATGAGCAGGGCAATTTATATGTGCGTGCGCAAATTGACCGTTTAGAGCAAGACATGCAGCAAAAAACCTCTAAGCTGGAAAATTTGAATGCCTCTATGTATAAAGCGGGCGCGGTGGATGCCACTTTTTTTGCTAAACAGGCACAAGGTTTTAATGACAATGAAAAGGTTGTGTTGTCAGATCAAGTGCTAGCAACCAAGTTACTCACTCAAGGCAAACTGACGCTTGAAACAGTCGAGTTGAATGTGTTTCCTAAAACACGTGAAATCAGTACCGAAAAACAAGTGACTGTACAATCTCCACAGGCTGATTTTATCAGTCAGGGCTTAAAAGCCAATTTAAATGACGGGCAATACGAATTTTTTAATATTCGAGGAAAGTATGAACCATAAATCTAAGCTTACAGCTCCTAAAGCGTTGATAAAACAAGCAGCACTTGTGGGCTTGGCGGTGCTTTCATCGGCAGGTGCATGGGCAATTCCGTCAGACCGCAGTCAGCCTATTACTTTATTGGCAGACCGTGCGACCTTTAGTGAACGTACTGGCGTCACCACTTATACAGGCAATGTGGTGATTGAACAGGGCACCATGAAACTGCAGGCAGATTCGATTGTTGCTAATCTGAACAGCAAAAAAGAAATTAGTGTCATTACGGCAACGGGCAGACCTGCGCAATTCCAGCAAAAGACTGATCCAGCCAAAGGGCTTGCCAAAGGTCAGGCGCAAAAGATTGTTTACAATGCTGAAACAGGCATTATCACCTTAACGGGTGGCGCACTTTTAGAGCAAGATGGAGCCAGTATTCGTGGTAATACCTTGCGTTATAGTATGAACAAAGGCGATGTTGAAGCGATTGGTACACCGAACAAAACTGGTTCTGAAGCGGGTCGTGTAAAAATTGTGATTCCACCATCAAGTTCAAAATCATTCCCGGGAGCGCGTGATTAATGGATCAAACGAGCGCAGCACAGGACAGCGTCCAGCACGGTCAGCAGACTTTGTGTATTAAGCATTTAGCCAAAAACTATAATAAGCGCTGGGTGGTTAAAGACGTTTCATTTGAAATGAAAAGTGGTGAAATTGTCGGGTTACTTGGGCCGAACGGTGCGGGTAAAACCACCAGTTTCTACATGGTTGTGGGTTTGGTGCGTATGGATAAAGGCGAAATCCATTTAGATCAACTGGATTTATCTGACCTTGCCATGCATGAACGTGCGCGTAAGGGGATTGGTTATTTACCGCAAGAAGCCTCTATTTTCAGAAAGCTGACCATCGCTGAAAATATTATGGCTATTTTAGAAACCCGCAAAGATTTAAATAAACAGCAACGTCAGCAGCGTTTATCAGAATTGCTGGCAGATTTTAAAATCACGCATATTAAAGATTCATTAGGGATGAGTGTGTCGGGTGGCGAACGCCGTCGTGCAGAAATTGCCCGTGCTTTGGCAGCAGACCCTAAATTTATGTTGTTAGATGAGCCTTTTGCAGGGGTCGATCCTATTTCTGTCGGTGATATTAAAGATATCATTCGTACCTTAAAAGATCGTGACATTGGCGTATTAATTACCGACCATAACGTCCGTGATACTTTAGCCATTTGTGAACGTGCTTATATTGTTAGCGAAGGTTCAGTCATTGCAGAGGGTACACCGCAAGAAATTCTGGAAAATGAAATTGTGCGTGAAGTTTATTTGGGTGAAGACTTTTTTGTTTAAAGCTTGAATGTTCTAACCGTTATTGGTTTTCGTATGCTTACTGCATAAGTTGTAGAACAGAAAGTCGTGTAAACATTATTTAACCTTCTATACCTTTGAGGATAGAAGGTTTTTTCATGGTGGTTATCAGTCCAAATAAGCTATAACTCTAAATACGTTAGAGCGCTAAACACGTTATAATTATCAAGTTTTTATTTAACTGGTTGATTGATCTGGAGTGTTATGCCATTTACCATTGCTGCGCCCATCACTTTTGAAGAAGAAATTAAAAAAAGTCGATTTCAGGCAATTGCTGTGCCTGTAGATAATGAGCAAGCGGTAAAAACTTTTTTGGAACAGCAGCGTGATTCATCTACCACACATCAATGTTGGGCATGGAAAATCGGGCATCAATTACGTTTTAATGATGATGGCGAACCTTCAGGTACGGCAGGACGTCCTATTTTAGCCACGATTGAAGGCAATGAGTTGACTAATGTTTTGGTGTTGGTGAATCGTTGGTACGGCGGCATTAAATTGGGCACAGGCGGCTTGGTACGTGCCTATGGGGGATGTGCAGGGCAATGTTTGGCTCTAGCAGAAAAAATAGAACTGATTGAAAAAAAGACCGTGCAATTTTCCTGTCATTTTAATGAGTGGGCAATTTTACAATACGAGCTAAATAGTCAGCAGATTGAGTACAGCGAAGACTACACCGCCGAAGGCGTGTTGGTAAAGGCATTCATGCAAGTCGATCAAATAGACCCTTTAAAACTAAAATTACAAGATATTAGCCGTGGGCGTGAACAACTCAAAATCCTTGAGGATGATCAAGATGACTGAAGCAAATTCACCTGATCCATTATCGAAGTACCGTGAGCAGCATAAACACCGTTTAAACTACATGCCGTGGTTATATTGGTCATTAAAACCTAAACATCGTGTATGGGCAGAAGCTTGGCAGCAGGAATATCAAGCTTATTTAATGGCAATGGAAACGGTGGAGATTGGCAAAAACTGTTTTATTTCCCCTTTGGCACATATTTTTGCAGAGCCGGGGCGTAAAATCAGTATTGGCGATAATACCTTTATTGCAGCCGATTGTACTTTGCATGGCCCTTTAGAAATTGGCAATGAAGTCGCGATTAATCACCACTGTATTTTAGATGGTGGCAGAGTTGGAATTAAGCTTCATGATCAGGTGCGTATCGCAGCATATTGTCATTTATATGCATTTGATCATGGCATGGCTTTGGATCAGCCCATTTATCAGCAAGCGGTGCGTTCACAGGGCATTGAAGTTGGTAAGGATGTTTGGTTAGGTGCGCATGTTGGTGTTAAAGATGGGGTGAAGATTGCGGCACATGCAGTCGTTGGTATGAATAGCATGGTCACCAAAGATGTTCAGGAGCGGGAAATTGTGGTAGGAAACCCTGCCAAATTGATTCGTTATCGTGAGTAAATACGATGCAGCAAGGCTAAATCTTTAAACTTCATTACATTTTTTCATGTCCCTGCAACACGAGTTGTGTTAAGTTAAAAATAACAACTAAAAAATAGCCTGCAAAAGGTAGTAAGAGAGGCAATAATGAAACGTGTAATTGCTTGTATTGATTCTTCGCCTTGTATTAATGCGCTTGCTGAAGCTGCTGCGTGGATTGCAACACAAACTCAACGTGAATTGGTGTTATTACAAGTTTTGGATTATTACCCCGCCAGTTATCATTTGGGGGAAATTAGTGGCGTGATTGGTTTTGAAAGTAATGCCATGTTACTCAAAGAATTAGCCGAATTAGAACAAAAACAAAGTGAATTAGCACTCGATTATAGCAACAATTTATTGCAGCACATTTCCAGTATGATTCAGGAAAAGTTCGGCATTGTACCTACCCACATTCAAGAAAAAGGCGACTTTTTAGAACAAAGTTTTAGTGTGCTGAACGAAGAAGATATTGTGGTGATTGGACGCGTGGGCGAAAAATCTGCTGAACGCAATAAGGCTTTAGGGAGTAATGTCGAAAACTTTATTCGTGGTGCAAATTGTACCGTGATGACTGTGGGAGAGCATTTTAAAGCACCAACCCGCTTTATTTTTGCTTATGAATATTCCCCAACTTGCATCAAAATGATGAAGCGAATTGCACAAAGTGATTTGCTTAAATTATTGCAATGTCATTTGCTCTATGTCGGTGATCACCCAGAAGTTTTAAATGAACCTGCAGATTTTTTAACTTCAGCGGGTTTAGATGTGGTGGTGGAATATCGTTATGGCGATGTGGCTGAAAATATCTTAGATTATCAACGTGAACATGGTATTCAGTTGATTGTACTGGGGGCATTTAGTCACAGTAAAATTCACCAATTTTTCTTGGGAAGCATTACCACCAATATTTTCCGTAACTCAACTGTTCCTTTGTTGGTGGCAAAGTAAAAATCGTAAATGATTCAAAAAAGATCATTTCAAAAGATTGTTTAGTTGAACTGATGTAAATGCTTGCTGACTGTCCATGGTTATCCGCATAATTTGTGGATAACTGTATGGACAGTATATGTAACATTATAATATATAATGTAAAATTGCTTTAGGTTGTTTTTTAACCTTATGTGGACTTTACTTTACAATCGCTAAAGCAAAGCCATCATGTCCTTTGCTGCCTACAGTTTGTAATGCTGTGCACGATAAAATTCGCGAATGATTTTGCATGGCTTTGAACATGTCACGAATCCCTTCAATGCTTGGTTTGTGATTGTCAGGATTTAAAATTTCCCCTGCACGAATTACATTGTCTAAAAAGATAATTGTACCTGAGCGTGAAAGTTTAAGACTCAGTTCCAAATATTCAGGATAGCTTTGTTTGTCGGCATCAATAAAAATAAAATCAAAAGCTTCAGTATCTTCTGGCAGAGCTTTTAGAATTTCTGCAGCACGACCAACTTTTAATTCAACCTTTTGTTTTAATTGAGCGCGGTCAATATTTTCCTGTCCCAAAGCTGCATGGGTATCACGTCCTTCAATCGTGAGTATATAACCATCTTCAGGCAGCGCACGTGCTAGCCACATTGTGCTATAAGCTGCGAATGTGCCCAATTCCAACACACGTTTGCATTGATTCATTTGAATGAGCATTTGTAGCAACATGCCCTGATTTGCCGCAACTGCAAGGTGATCTGGAAAACCTTTGGCATCGGTATTTTCTAAAGTTTGCGTCAAAATTGGGTCTTCGGGAATTAAATGTGATTCGATATAGTGATCGATATCCGTCCACATTTGTTGCATAGCGTGCTCACCTTTGTTGCGATGTGTGCATTGTAAACTTTTCTGCTCAGAGTGCAATTTATTCGCGGAATGGAGCAGGTGATAATCTATTTCGCAATAAAAAAAGAGGTCAATTTGACCTCTTTAGGATTTAATTCTAAACAACACTGAATTAGAAATTACACATAGATGAATGGCGGCTTAAATCTGGCCCCCAAGTTCGATAACCTTGTGTATCAATATGAATTTGTCCTGAAGCGTATAAGCCTAAGCCCATGTTTAAACTTTGACCATATTGCTGCCAGAACTGACACAGTCTGTATTTGGTACTTTCAATATAGGCATAGTCTTCGGCATTCGGGAATTGTGGCCCAATTCTAAAATCAATGGCTGAGTTAAATAAGTGACGCGATGAGTTCGCACCACCTGCACATTGATTCAGTGGTAAATCTCGATAGACAGAAGTGACTTCAAAATCAGTTAAGACTTTAGAGGCGACCAAATATTTAAATACACGCAAGGTAGGCACCTGATTTTGCCACAATTCACGACTTGGAATCATAAATTGCGAACGTCCACAGCGTTGCCAGTCACGTGCGGTACGCATTAATTCAAAACTTGGAATAATATTGCCAACACCGTTGTGTTCCAAGAAGCGTTCATATTCACGAACTTGGCGTAAATTGTCACTCACTGCCACCCATGCATTATACGAATAAGGCACAATTTTAGGTGCTACCTGACGCTCATAGGTGATTTTTTCTTGAGGAATGAAAATTCGTTTTCCATCGGGCGTGGTGATCGTTGTTGTTCTGTTTGGGGTTGAACTACAGGCAACCAAGATAACGGGAACAATGCTGAACGAAAACAGCGCCTTGAAAAATTTCTTCATTAGGCAAATCAGATATTTATTTAAAGTGTCCGTATTCTAATCGAAAATGCTGGTTAAAATTTGAAAATATTGCAATCAAATGTGTGTTTTAGGTATAAAAAAAGATCAGCACAGGACTGATCTTTTTCACAACAAGACGAACTTACTTTTCTAAGTATTGTAATTTGTCTGGTTTTCCATTCCATTCTTCACGATCAGCAGGTTGATCGCCAATTTGTGTAATGTTTGGCCAAGTCTGTGAAAGTTCAGCATTTAGCTCGATAAACACTTCCTGACCTTCTGGTAATTCATCTTCAGAGAAAATAGCGTTGGCAGGACACTCTGGTTCACATAATGCACAGTCGATACATTCGTCTGGATTAATGACAAGGAAGTTCGGACCCTCGTAGAAGCAGTCTACAGGACAAACTTCAACGCAGTCTTGATATTTACATTTAATACAGTTTTCAGTGACAACAAATGTCATGGCGACAGCTACCTAAAAATATGGTTCTAATTCAGAATAGTCTATTTTAGGCAAAAATCACTACAACTAACAATCGCTTTTACTGATATTTGATATAGACAGTGCTGCTAAATTTGATAAAAGGGGGATAAAATCATCAAAAAAACTTATAAATGACAAAGACTCTCAATTGAGAGTCTTTGTTTAGCTCAAATATTTTAGAAATAACAGCGGCTAAGCGTTCAATTGTTCCTTTAAAGCATACAATTGTTCCAGCGCTTGTCGTGGCGTTAAATTATCGACATCTATACTGCGTAATAAATCTAAAGCAGGTGATGGTTTTTCTACCTCTATTACACGTTCAATCACTTCTGGTTCAGCTGTGTTTGTTGCTGGTGCAAATAGGTCATCTTGAACGGCTAAATTGACATTTTTGTGCTGCTGTTTTTCTAAAATTCTTAAACGGTTTTGCGCTTCTTTAATCACATTGGCTGGAATGCCTGCCAATTTTGCCACTTGCAAACCGTGACTTTGGCTTGCAGGACCTTGTTGAACTTTGTGCAAGAGAATCAGGTTGCCATTCATTTCTTTGGCGGTTACGTGGTAGTTATCCACCCCAGATTCTTTGCTTAATTCGGTCAATTCAAAATAATGCGTTGCAAATAAACATAAACATTTGATGCGCTTGCTTAAATCTAAAACACATGCCCATGCCAAAGATAAACCATCGTAAGTACTGGTGCCCCGACCAACTTCATCCATCAGCACCAAAGATTGCGAGGTGGCATGATGTAAAATTTGTGATGTTTCAGTCATTTCTACCATAAAGGTCGATTTACCTGTCGATAAATCATCGGCAGAACCAATACGGGTAAACACGCGATCAATAGGACCTAATACGGCTGTTTGGGCAGGCACATAACTACCACAATAGCCAAGTAGGGCAATGAGTGCGGTTTGACGCATATACGTTGATTTACCGCCCATATTCGGGCCAGTAATAATTGCCAAACGATGATTGTAGTCGAGTAAAGTATCATTCGGTGTAAAGGCGGTTTTACTCAAGGCCTCAACAACAGGATGACGTCCTGCAGTAATTTTAATTCCAATTTCAGGGCTATATTCAGGGCGTGCCCAATTGCGTAAACGTGCTTGATGGGCAAAGTTTGCCAATAGATCAATTTGTGCAATCGCGCTGCTCATCATTTGTAATTGAGCAATGTCTTGGCGTAATTCATCCAATAGCATTTCAAATAGCATCTTTTCACGGGCTAAAGCACGGGACTCGCTAGACAGGACTTTATCTTCAAAACTTTTTAGCTCTGGGGTGATGTAGCGTTCTGCATTTTTTAAAGTTTGACGACGGATATAGTGTTCAGGTGCTTGCTCGGCTTGGGCGCGAGTGAGTTCAATGTAGTAACCACTGACACGGTTGTAGCCAATTTTTAACGTTGGGATACCGCTTTCTTGGCGCTCTTTGACTTCTAAATCAATCAGGAATTGCCCCGCATGATCACGGATTTTGCGTAGTTCATCGAGTTCACTGTCAAAACCCTCTGCAATGACATTGCCATCACGCAATAGTACAGGTGGGTTTTCTACAATTGCCTGCATCAGCCGTTGATGCAGTCCATGAAAATCGCCCAGTTCTTCATTCAGGTTTTGAATGAGTGCGGATTGTTGTGCAGAAACAATGGGCTGTAAGGCATGACGCAAATAGGGAATTTGCGCACAGGCCTGACGTAGTTGTACCAAATCACGTGGGCGTGCGCTACCGAGTGCGACACGACTCAGCACACGTTCAATATCACTAATTTCTTTCAGTACCAAACGCACAGGCGACTCATGGTAACCTTGTATTAAGGCTTGAATTGCATCCAGTCTTGCATCTAACAATGCCGTGTCACGCAAAGGTTGCATCAAGGTACGACTCAGTAAACGGCTACCCATGGCAGTTTGGCAATCGTTAATCAGTTGGAATAAAGAAGTGCCGTGTTCAAATAATGGTTCAACCAATTCCAAATTACGTCGGGTCACAGGATCAAGCGCAATAAAATCGCTGCTTTGTTCTAATTGAATACTGCGAATATGTGGTAAAGCCGTTTTTTGGGTTTCTTTGGCGTAGTGTATTAACGCTGCTGCTGCTGCTTTGGCTAAGGGCAAATGATCAATACCAAAACCTGAAAGTGACGATACAGCAAATTGATCACAAAGCGTTTTTTGTGCATTGTTCAGGTTGAAATCGACATTTGGGCGTTTGGTCACAGGGCAGTCAAGCTGCTTTTTAACCTGTTCAATAATATTCGGATCGACAATATCTTCATCGACCACAATTTCGCTTGGCATTAAACGAGAAAGTTCAATCGCGAGTTGTTCAGGCAAATAATCCATTTGCTGAACTTTAAAAATCCCTGCACTTAAATCCAGCAATGCGATACCAATTTGGTTTTGCTGTAAGCATAAAGAGACCAAGTTGGAAGATTGATGACTGTTGAGCAAGGCATCATCGGTGAGCGTGCCTGGGGTGATAATCCGTACTACTCCACGCTCTACAGGACCTTTGCCTGTCACTTCGCCAATTTGCTCACAAATTACCACGGTTTCGCCTTTTTTGACCAAGCGAGCGAGATAACCTTCAGCAGCATGATATGGCACGCCCGCCATTGGAATAGGTTTGCCACTAGTTTTACCACGGTGGGTGAGGGTAATGCCTAAAAGTTTGGCAGCTTTGTGTGCATCATCAAAAAATAATTCGTAGAAATCGCCCATGCGATAGAACATTAAAGAATGTGGATGTTCCATCTTCACCCGTAAGTATTGCTGCATCATTGGAGTGTGTGAAGATAGATCAGCCATGATTTCTGTCATGTTCATGCAGTTGAAGTCCTTTAATTTGAAGCGTAATTTAAGTGTAAGTATGTGACTAGCTTATTTTACGCCATCTTAGTCAAATTAGTGAACCTGCATGTCATTGTTGCTCGCTCTCTAACGAGTCGAACATCGAGCGGTTTAAGCTTTTAAATGGATAATATTCAATTGATCGGGTGTGTTAGTGAGCACACAGCCATAAAAAATATCGCCCATAAAATCTAAACCCACAGTTTCAAAAATGATATCGCATAGCTCAAAGAGCTTAGCTGTTGAAAATGTATGATTTGCGAAGTTAAAAGTGAAAATTATTGTGTCATTTGGCTGAATTTTACTGAGTTTTTCGTGTAATTCATCGTTATAAAAAGCATCGAAATTTGATTGTTTTCTATGGATTCATTTAGAAAGTAGTGCATGTTGTAACATTATGCTTTGCATGGTCTTATTTCTAGCTAAAAGCCGTACTTTGGAAAAACTTCATCACAATCAAAGTAAAAAAAGCCATCATCTTTTCAGATCATGGCAAGCTATTATTCAAACTCAAGCTATGTAGAATTTAAAAATTCAAACTATATGACACGCCCAAAATATTTTGGCTCATGCTTAAATTGGCTTCGCCACCACCAAAATCAGCGGGGATAGAGTTGTTACCTTGCACTGTTTCTTTGAGTGCGTGTGTATAAGCCACACTTACATTTTGTTGATCATCGAGTTGCCAAGTTGCACCAACACTTAAATGCTCTTGTACCACACCTGGTGCCAAAATATTTAGGAAGGTTTGATCATTTTTAACAGGCTGATCGTTATAGCTATAACCCGCACGTAAAGTCAGTTTTTCTGAGGCTTGATAAGTCGCTGAAATTTTATAGACATTGATGTCATCCCATCCAAAACCAGGACCTTGTGTTGTGCCAAATTTATTGTTTGCGAATAATTGATCCAGTTTATTGCCAACAGAATCTACATCTGAATAATTAATGCGTAAGTAATCTGTCGCGACTGATAAAGCAGGGGTAAGTTGATAATTTAAACCTACACCATAGCTTTCAGGTACGTCAAAATCACCTTGTTTGGCAAATAAACCTTCATATTTCTTAAAGCGGCTGGCATTAATTTTAGATGAATAGCTTGCACCAAGGGTCAGTTTATCATTTGGTTTTGCCGACCAGCCAATACGTGCACCTACGCCGTATGAATCGTCATTGCCACGATCGCTAATTGCCGCACCGTTTGACGAAGCACCACCAAAGACATCACCAGCAAAACCTTGTGCACTAAAACGTTGATATAAAATATTTGCAGCCAAGGCTATAGATTGATTTTCTGCATATTTCCAAGATAAAGCAGGTGAAATAAAGGCTTGGGTTAATGAAATACCTGCGCTTCCTGTATTATCATAAACTGCATAAGGATTATTTTTATAATTGGTATTCATGCCACCATTGCCATAAACCGCAATACCCGCAGTGACTTGTTCGTTCACTGGGTGAACATAACCTACATCTGGAATTACAAAGTATTTACGGCTATTGCCATCATACTGACCATTTGCTCCATAACCATTTCCTGTAATTTCAGACTCACGATCTGGAGAGAAAATAGTTAAACCTGCATCAACACGCTTACCTAACCAGCTCAAACCCGCTGGGTTGCTTGCAATAGTCAAACTGTCCTGAAAATTAGCAATGGCTGTGCCTGCATTTCCTTGAGATTTTACACTATATGCATGCATGAAATATCCTGTTGTTGCAAAAGCAGATGTTGAAAACAAAGGTGCGATAACAGCAATTGAGATAAAAGAAGATAGATATTTCATGAGAATATAGATCGAGTAAAAACAATATATGCGTCAGTATATTGAAAAGTTGTATTCTTGTATTTGAATATAAATTCATATCTTTATTCTATTTTTGAATATAGAGCTATGAAACAGCAAGGGTATTCATTCTATATGTATATCAAAATGATGCTTCAACTCTTTTGACCAAAGAAGCTCCCTTGGGAGCTTCTTTATTGTTTTTCATTGCTTTAATTCATCATCATAAAGTGCTTTATGCCAAGTTTTCTAACACAAATTGTGGCGATTTAATAAATAATCGAATCAATGCTTGAGCAGAACTCGACGGTTGACGGACACCACGTTCCCAACTTTCTAAAGTTCGGGCAGAGATACACAATTTTGCCGCAAGTTCAGTTTGTGAAATATTCATTTTTTGCCGAACTTTAATGATCTGTTGTGCTAAATCCAAACAAGCCGTTTGCTCTACAGTATGATTCACATGATTATGACTGTGTTGAAGCAGATGCATAGTTATCTCCTCCTTAGGGTCGAATAAACAAGTCAATGAGTTATTAAAATAAGTATTGTCCTACAGCTGCATAAATTTGATACTGCAAAATTTACACTTTAGAGTGAAGCAAAGATGGCAACACTGTAAGAAATGATAAGAAAATTCAAGAGTCAAAGTGGGGCGGGGCACGACCTTGTGGCAGAACAAAAAGCGGCTCAGTTTGAAATAGTGTTGGTGTAAACGATGTTTTAAAAGACAAAACCCGAATTTGCGTTCGGACTAAAATTGGTCTGATTTTGTTTTCAAATAATGGTAGTGCAAAACTATAAACTAGACAGTATTCACATTCATGATCTGTATGCGCCGCATCTTCAGATGATGCATGTTCGTGTGAACTTTCAAGTCCGAATGCAACATGAGTCGCAGTTTCATGGTGTGTAGATGAATACGAAGAATGGGGTGCGGTGCGTTCTAAAAATAATGCTTGGGCAATAGTTTCACAGACAGAGGAAAAATGTTGTTTCTCTGGTAATAAAGGCTGTAGGAACACAGCGACTTGTAACAAGATTGCAAATAATCCTAGCAATCTGCCCCACATCATAAACACTGTATCAATCTTTTATTCAATTTATTCATGTAATACTATAACAAAAATGACAATGATAAATATTGAAGTATTACACGAAGTTTTAATTAATATTTAACCTAATATTGAGCATTATTTGAGCATTCAACAGACCCTAGTATCATCTTGTAAAAGAAACTGTCGGAAAACCTGCTTCCAGCCAAGCTTGCATACCACCTTGCATTGAATAGACTTTCTCGAAACCCATTCTTTGTAAGGCTTGAGTGGCAAGTGCAGAACGCGCACCAGTACCACAAAGTAAGTAAATATCTCGTTCAGCCAGATTGGTAAGAGCACGTTCAACATCGCAATAGTGGTTTACTACAGGGTGTTGTGCAATTTTCATTTCTAACATGCCGCGTGGAAAATTCACTGCACGGTCTATTGCACAAGCCTGATGTTCTTCAGGTTCTCGTACATCAATCAAAATAATATCGGGATGTTGCAAATATTTTTCATGCAATTCTTGCACGCTAATTTCTGTAATTTCACTTTTGGCTTCAGTGATTAGTTGATCTGGTGTTTTCATTCATCCACACTCATTTATTATGAGTTTATATAATATAATATTATATATTTAATAAGATTTTATTATTGTTAGGAAATGTGTCTGATCGAATATCGTTGTGATTTTCTATAAAAACATTTTAAATCAGGTGTTTAAATCCTAATAAAATTTAAGTCATCAATTGATCAAAAAGTCATATCTTATTCAACTATAAGGTATATACTAGATCTAACACTTTTGTTCGATTGTTCAGGGGACGTCAAATGCCTGCAAGATTTTTTGGAATTTTTCTGGGTTTAATTGCAGCGGTATTAATCATTGGTGGATTATTCATCAATATGATCAGTGGTGAAGCTACCGTCGTGGAATACTGGATTTTATTGTTGCTTCCATGTTTTGGTATTCCAATTTTGTCTGCAGTGTGCCTAAAAGAAATAGACTAAGCACAAAAGTATAAGTTTTCTTTACATTAAAATTGATAGATGATTCATCGCATTTAATTTTAATGATCCAAAAGCCCATGCGATCATGGGTTTTTGTGTTTACAGCAAAACAGTTGGTTTTGAGTTTTATTTGAATATTTGCAAAGCAGCGTTGCAGAATTGGGCTGTTCAGCAGCCTAGTCATAGTTAAATGCTATTAAAATCTAAAGACAATATTTAAGTTTAATAACATGTAAGCATTCCATTATCAGGTATTGCCAATCAATGTTCATTTTGGCGTAGGTCATCTGCAAAAAATTCAAGAGATTTTACGATCTTATACCTATAGGCGTATTTTAACTATTGCCACTGCAGGGCAAAAAGCCGCAGGCGAGCGTTTATTGGCACTAATCCAAGACATGGCTGTAGCGGTCTATCCTCATGCGGTGATGCATGTGCCAAAAGAAGTTGCCGATCAAGCCATTCAAGATGTGCAGCGTTTAAAGGTCGATTGCTGTTTGGCACTCGGCGGTGCTCTGCGATTGGTTTAGCCAAAGCAATTGCTTTAGAAACCCATTTACCGATTATTGCAATTCCGACCACTTATGCAGGTAGTGAAATGACTGCGGTGTATGGCATCACCGAAAACCAGCTGAAAACCACAGGCAAAGCAGCTCAAGTTTTGCCTAAAGTTGTGATTTATGATCCTGAATTGACACTCAACTTACCCACTGAAATTTCGGTATGTTCGGGTATGAATGCGATGGCACATGCAGTTGCGGCATTATATGCACAGGATAAAAATCCCATTGTAAGTTTAATGGCGCTAGAGGCGATTACTCAACTGGCACAGGCTTTACCTGAAATTGTGCAAGCGCCTCATAATATGCAGGCACGTGAACATGCTTTATATGGCGCATGGTTGGCAGGTGTGTGTTTGGGTTCGGTGGGTATGGCAATTCATCATAAAATTTGCCATAGCTTGGGCGGACGCTATCAGTTACCACATGCGCAAACCCACGCCATTGTGTTGGCGTATTCAGTGCATTACAACCGACATGCAGATATTGCTGCAATGAATCAACTGGCAGCGGCTTTAAATGTGTCAGATCGGGAACAGTTAGGCTTGGCGATTTATCAGCTTAACCAAAAATTGAATATTCCAATGGCACTTAAAGATTTAGGATTACCCGAAACAGCACCTGCCCAAGTGGCACGTATTATCTGTGATAGTCCATATTATAATCCACGTGAATATGACTATGCCGAATTAGAGGCTTTATTGACCAAAGCCTATTGGGGACAAGCACCGCTATAATGCTGCTAAAAAATAGCATGATAGATAAAAAACCGAAGCCACTTAGACTTCGGTTTTTTATTTGCCGTGACGGATTACGGTTTATACAAGCCTAAATCTTGCAAATGTAATCTAAGAATACGTCGCAGTTCCAATACAGCTTCTGGCGTTTCCTGAATGGAATGTCCGCCTTTAATAATTTTTTCTGAAACAGCGCCATCTAAGTGGGCACTGTTGTAATGCACCACATCGTCATTCATTAACAGATGCTCAGTGCTGTCGGTATTATTGCCAATAATACTGTGATATTTAAATCCTTTGACAGGCAAAATATCTTCAGTTAATTCCGTAAATTTGGAATTTTTACTTAAATCACTCGGTCCATTTTGAATGACGCCATGCCCAATTTCTTTGGTTAGATTTTTTAAATCGACTTCATGTTGCTGCAAGGTATCCGCAAACGCGCTTAAAAATGCAGTCGGTAAGCGAATGACTTTACGTGCTGCAAGGGTGAACCAGCGGTCTGCAAACTCTGTACCTTTATGCGGTGCAGCCAAGAATATTGCACGGTTAAAATTGGTGATGGGTTTAAGGCGCAAACGTGCTTGCAACAAAGGATCAGATTTAAAGCGTTCCAGACGTCGGTTTTTAAGCATTTGCATGGCAGGTTGAGTTAAATCAGTATCGCTGACCAACAAACGTGCCAAAATACCACCCATGCTGTGTCCAATTACTACAGCATCTTTTTTGGCTGCAGCAGAAGGACTGACCTGTTTAAAGCCTTGTTGAAGCAAGGCATAAATTTGGAAACGGCTTTCTAAAATTGGCATATTGGTCGAGTAAAACACTTGCCAGACTTGAAAGTTTTCCCGCAATACAGGATCGCCCATAATATCGTTGGTTAAGCGAATCCACGCTTCGGGGCTACTGGCCAAACCATGAATGAGGACAATGACTTTTTTATTCGGATTATACGGCTCAAGTAAGTACAAATGCGGCATACTGAGTCGTTCTTCACGATCAATTAAGGATAAATAAGCCGATTTACCTAAATTATTTTGCGCTAACCACAAGCCATAAGGTGCAGAAAAGTTAGCTGCAAGCGGGTAGTTCTTTTGTGCAATTTGGGCAGATTCATATTTATACGGATCATAAGCCTTGAGCTTAAAATGCGGCCGATTCAAAATATCTTCAATGGAATTGGCGCTATGTGGTTCTGCAGTGATTGTCGCGGCTAAATAGCGAGCTTGGTGAATATTTGGATTTTTTCCTGCAGGATAATCATATTTTAGCGGATCAATAATATATTTGATTTTGCTCAGATCATCGTTTGGATTTTCAGGCAATACCACCAGAAATTCAGACCCAAAACCATCACGGCGCGTGACCGAGCGCAAACCCGAAAAGTTCAGGTTATAGGTTGACATCAACTGCTGAATTTTTTGTTGTTTCAGCTGCGGGTAGTACTCAAAATCAATGTCATAAATGCTGTTGCCAACACGAATTTGTTGTTGCAATTCATCGTGTTTATAGCGCAGCGCATAGCTGCTGACCAATTTGGCAATCGCCTGATTATAAAAATCCCGAATTTGGACTTGTCTGTTATCAAAAAGACGGTCTTGCGGCGCACGTTTGGTTTTAAACATGTAGGCGTAACTATAACGAATACTTTGATCGAGCATGTGCAATTGCTGATCTAAACATTGTTCATAATTGGCCTGATGAATTTTTTGTTGTTCTTCCGATCTTTTACTGTTCAGAATACTGATTTTACAGGACGATGAATTTTCCAGTTCAATCGCTTTCGCTAAATATAATTCACTGGCGGTTGAGAGCAGTTGTTCATCCTGAATTTGTGGGATTTGCTTGAGTGCACTCACACATTCTTCAGGTTTTTCGGCACAAATATTGGCTTCACGTCCTGTCATCGACAAGACATTTAAACTGGCTTCACTCAGTTTTTTGCGCGATAAAATACTATCACGTTCATTGGCAATACTAACTTTTAACGCCTGATTTTTAACACTGACCACCTGACAACCAGACAGCAGTGTTGTACTGAGCAATGCAGCAATCACAATTTTATTCATGGAAAGTCTGGCTTAATTTTTAAGATTTTTTTCCATCATACGTTTTTTTAAAGCTTTTTCAATTGCGTAGAAAGCAAAATAGACCGTCGAAACGGTCTATTTTTAGGTATTTTTGTATCGATTTTTTATTAAGTGCGTGGTGCGATCACTTGCCACACATTCCAGCGACCTTGCTTTTCAATTTCAGCAATCAAACGGTCAGCCACTTCGGCTTCTTGCGGGTATTTGATTTTATAGTTTTTCAAAGTTTGTACTGCATTTTTCTTTTGTTCCATGGCAATATAATTGTTTGCCGCAGACAAATAAGCTTCCTGCACACCTGCTTTCATGGCTTTGTCTAAATAAGGAATGGCTTCACGATGACCGCCACCTTCAGACAGACCGAAACCAAACCAAAAATTCGCTTCGGCATCTTCCTGATTAATTTTTAAGATACGCTGCGCATAGTTAAGTGAGCGTGTGGTGTAAACAGAGCCTAAGTCTAGATTACGTGCCATAACACTGGCTTTAAATGCACGCATCAAAATATCAAAAGAGGCATTTTCATTGGCTGCCAAAGTGTCTAATTGTTGAGTCAATTCTTTGAGCTTTGCCTCGAAACCACGACGTTCCTGACGTTCGCTAAAACGTGGTGGATAGTGACGTGCTTTGCCTTCGACCAATTGTAAGAAGTCATCAATTTCGGTGATGTCAATTTCGTTTTCACCTGCCAAAACTGCAAACTTCAAGCTACGGGCATTGTTATTGACCGTAGGTACAATCAATTTGTTTTGATCTAAGGTAATGCTTTTGCTTGGATCATTTGGGTTAGTAACCACCATTTTAGTCACAGGCTGTGCTGCTGCTTTTTGTAGGTTAATTTCAAATGGTGGTGGGGCATCATAATTAAATGGATTTAAGGCATAGAATGGTGCACTTAATTCAGGTTCGGTAAATACGATAGGTGGTTTTACTTCTTGTTTTGGTGGTGCAACACAGGCGCTAACGAGCGTTGCGGCTAGAATACTGAGTGCCAAAGGCTTAAGAGTCATGGTGTTCTTCCGTTCAATTTATTTTAAAAGTGAGAGGTGATTGTGTCGGATTAAAATATTGCATGTCGGTCAGTCTAAGAAATCTGTTCCGAACATGCAATACAATTGAGGGGGCTTAGTTACACAGTGATACGAAGTTTTTTTAAGTATGTAGGATTGATCAAATAAACAGCCCTATTTACTTTGTGCTTCACACTCACGTCTAACATCTTCAATTATTTTTAATTCTTCTGCACTATAAGGTTGTTCATTTTGCTGTGGGTTTTTAAAGCTTGGGTCAAGTAAAGAGAGACGCTGACATAATAAATTCATACGTTTTTCATTTTGTTCCAAGCGATCTAGTAATACTCGCATGCCGTCCAATACTGGGTCAGATTGGTCCTGCGTTGCTGCATAAGGTTGGAAACCAATACTGGCAGCATAATCACGACGACGTGCTTCCTGATCATCGGCAGGTTTATTTTTCATAATAAAGCGCGCAGGGTTACCCACAGCAGTTGCGCCTTCAGGTACTTCTTTGGTCACAACCGCATTAGAGCCAACTTTGGCATTTTTATGTACGGTGAATGGGCCTAGAATTTTCGCGCCTGCACCGACTACTACGCCATCTTCCAAAGTTGGATGACGTTTGCCTTTATTCCACGTTGTGCCGCCTAAAGTCACGCCATGATATAAGGTGACATCATCACCAATTTCAGCAGTTTCACCAATCACCACGCCCATGCCATGGTCAATAAAAAAGCGACGACCAATTTTTGCACCGGGATGAATTTCAATTCCTGTAGCAAAACGGCTAAATGACGAGAGTAGACGTGCCGACTCCTTGCAGTCTTTGTTCCATAATTCATGCGCCACACGATGCATAATTAAAGCGTGAATTCCTGGATAAGTGGTTAAGACTTCAAGTGTATTTCGAGCAGCAGGATCGCGCGCGAAGACAGCTTGAATGTCTTCTTTGAGCTGTTTAAGCATTAGTTTGATCCTCGTCCTGTGTTGATGTAGATTTTTTCCATGAACCGTTATTCATTGCTTGTACGCGGCTAAAAATACCGCGAAGTAAATGGTATTCCATACGATCTAATTGTATACGTCCGAAAAGCCGACGCAAGCGCAAAGGCAATAATCGTGGATTTTTTGGATCCATAAATTCAATTTCTGCCAGCATTTTTTCTAAATGTGGATAGAACTGTTGCATTTGTTCATGGTTGACCAAAGGTTCATCCCATTGCATCGCTTCAGAATCTGTCACTTGCATCGTCGCTGCAGGATCGGCAATTTTTCCGACAATATCGATGGCAGCCATACGCATTTCATAGCAAATCACTTGAATGGCTTGAGCAACATTGAGCACACCATATTCTTCATTGACAGGAATCGTCACGTGATAATTCGCCAAAGCCAGCTCTTCATTGGTTAAACCACGATCTTCACGTCCAAAAATAATGGCAACATTTTGCCCATGCTGTGCCACAGCATTTAACGACTTTTCTGCCGCAGGGCGTGCATCTAAGAGTGGCCAAGGAATAGTACGACTACGTGCACTGCTGCCAAAGACCAAATGGCAGTCGGCAATTGCATCTTCGAGCTGTTCAACCACTTCAATCTGTTCAATTAAATCGGTTGCACCTGCCGCCAAAGCATCAATATCTGGATGCGGATAGGTTTTTGGATCAACCAAAACCAATTTACATAGCCCCATGGTTTTCATGGCGCGTAAGGCGCTACCGATGTTGGCAGGCAGGGTGGTATTCACCATGACAATACGCACGTGGGAGAGGTGTGCGGCAACAGCTGCATTGTCGGTTTGACTCATAACAAATCCAGATGGGTTAAATTTTTAATTAAGAATATTGATCAACTTCGGTATGGTATAAATCCATAGCATCATCCATGCTCATATCAGCAGGTGGTGGAGCAATCGATGCAGGTTTCGCCACATCGACAGCTTTCGCGGCTTTGGATTTCACTTGATATTCGATATGCAGGCTTTCTTTACCAAAATAGTCACGCAATTTGACCAAGGCTTCATCTAAGGGTGCGATTTTCCACTGAATGCCCAAATGTAATTCTGCAGTGGCATAAGCATAGTCAAGGTGCAATAAAACAGGAATATGCGTGCATAAATCCACATTACAATAAGGCAGCAACATATTTTGTAAGTCTTGACTCAAGGTCTTGCTTAAATGTTCTGCATGCAAGTGAATTTGAATACTATTGGCGCGTTTTTGACGAATTTCATTCAAGCTAAACGCTTTGGTTAAGCGTCCCATTGGGCGGTCAAAACCTTCACGTTCGTAAATTTCGCCTTCAATCACCACCACTTTTTCAGTTTGTACAATATCTTTAAAGCGTTGGAAGCGCTCATGGTTGGCAGATACTTCAATACGTGCCGTACCATCATCTAAAGTGACCACCATCCGATTTGGGAAGTTGGCGACATCCACCACCAAGCCTGCAAAGACGGTGGTCACGCCACGACGGGTTGGCGTCAGTTCATTAATTTTACTTGGAATAAAGGCTTTTAATTCATTGCGATAGACATCAATCGGGTGACCAGTGAGGTAAAGTCCAAGTGTGTCTTTTTCACCTTTAAGTCGGACTTCATCTGACCATGGTTTTACAGGTTTGGCAGGCTTACGTTGTACTTCTTCAACTTCACCAAATAAATCCATGATGCCTGTTTCACGGTTGGAACGTGCTTGTTCCGCCGCTTGTACCGCTTCTGGCAATTGTGCCATTAAACTTGAGCGTTCGATGCCTAAACAGTCTAATGCACCCGCACGAATTAAGGCTTCAAGGGTTCGTTTGTTAATTTTTTTCAAATCAATACGATGACAGAAGTCAAATAAATCGCGGTATGGACCTTCTTTTTGGCGAGAATCAATCACCGATTGCATGGCTTGTTCGCCCACGCCTTTAATTGCGCCAAGTCCGTAGACAATGGTGCGTTCATCGCTGGCGTGGAAATGATACAAAGACATATTTACCGAAGGTGGTAAAACTTCCAGACCATTGTGGCGACAGTCATCAATCAGGAACACCACGTTATCGGTGTTTTGCATTTCCGACGACATTACCGCAGCCAAGAATTCGGCAGGGTAATGTGCTTTCAGCCATGCCGTCTGATAGGCAACGAGGGCATAAGCAGCCGCGTGGGATTTGTTAAAACCGTAGCCTGCGAACTTTTCCATATAGTCGAAAATATGGTTGGCTGTGGCGGCATCAATGTCTTTTTTCGCAGCACCTTCAATAAAGATTTGGCGCTGTTTCACCATTTCTTCAGGTTTTTTCTTACCCATAGCACGACGTAGTAAGTCCGCACCACCGAGGGTATAGCCTGCACAATACTGTGCCGCCTGCATTACCTGTTCCTGATAAACCATAATGCCGTAGGTTGGTTCAAGCACACCTTCTAGCAAAGGATGCAGATACTCAAACTCGCCACCGTGCATACGGTGAATAAAGTCTGGAATGAGATCCATCGGGCCAGGACGATACAAGGACACGAAGGCAATAATTTCCTCAAATTTGCTTGGGCGTGCTTCTTTCAGCATCTTTTTCATGCCCACGGATTCAAACTGGAATACCGCTGTGGTGTTGGCATTGGCAAAGACTAAATAGGCGTCTTTATCGTCCAATGGAATATGGGCAATATCTAGCGGTGTATCGGCTTGGATGCGTTTATTGATATTTTGTACTGCATCTTCAATAACCGTCAGGTTACGTAAACCCAAGAAGTCAAATTTGACCAAACCTGCCGATTCAACATCGTCTTTATCGTATTGTGCAACACGGGCGGTTCCATCAGCATCGCACATAACCGCAGAAAAGTCGGTGATTTTGGTGGGTGCAATGACCACACCACCTGCGTGTTTGCCTGTGTTGCGGGTAATGCCTTCAAGTTTTAAAGCCATTTCCCAAATTTCTGAAGCATCGTCATAGTCTGGGTTAGATGGATTGGTCACCACATCTTTCAGCTGTGGTTCGGCTTCAATTGATTCTTCCAAACTAAGCCCTAAAGGTTTAGTTGGAATCAGTTTAGAAATACGGTCTGCCAAACCATAAGACTTGCCCAAAACCCGTGCGACATCTCGAATCGCACCTTTGGCGGCCATAGTACCGAAAGTGGCAATTTGTGATACCGCATCACGTCCATAGGTGCGTGCCACATAATCAATGACTTTATCGCGTCCTGCAATACAGAAATCGACGTCAAAGTCGGGCATGGATACACGTTCTGGGTTTAAGAAACGTTCAAAGAGTAGTTCATAACGCAATGGGTCTAAGTCGGTAATTTTTAAGCTATAAGCGACCAATGAGCCTGCGCCTGAACCACGACCCGGCCCAACAGGTACGCCATTATTTTTAGACCATTGAATAAAGTCCATGACGATGAGGAAGTAACCTGGGAAGCCCATCGAGTTAATAATATTAATTTCGTATTCAATTCGTTCATCATAAGGTTTGCGAATTTCTGCCCAGTCTTCATCGCGCTGTGTGACAGGATAGAGCACATTTAGACGTTCTTCTAAACCTTGTTTGGATAGGTGCGCGAAGTAGGTATCAATGGTGTGTCCGTCTGGAATTGGATAATCTGGAAGGAAATATTTACCCAATTGCAGCGTGACGTTACAGCGTTTGGCAATATGATAGCTGTTTTCAATAGCACTTGGAATGTCGGAAAATAATTCCGTCATTTCTGCAGTAGTTTTAAAATATTGCTCAGGACTATACGTTTTAGGACGACGGTTATCCCCTAAAACATAACCATCGGCAATACAAACTCGCGCTTCGTGCGCTTCATAATCTTCACGGCGGACAAAGTGCACATCATTATGTGCCACCACACCAATATTATATTTTTTAGCTAATTTAACTGCTTCGGCAATAAAAGCATCTTCATCGGGACGATCTGTACGGGTCAGTGCCAAATAAACCCGATTACCAAATTTTTCGATCCATTCTTCCAGCAACGGTTCGGCTTTTTGTGGATTGGACGTGATCAGCATTTTGCCGACATCACTTTGAATGCCGAGTAACAGAATCAGATCATCGGCTTGTTCTAAAATCCATGCTTTATTGACGCAAGGGATATTGAGTTGCTGACCTTCAATATAGCCACGCGACACCAGTTCGGTCAGATTGCGCCAGCCGTGATTGTTCATCGACAATAGCGTCACACGATGATCGGCATCATTTAAACGCAGCACTGAACCTAAAATCGGTTTGATGCCTTGCCCCAAACATTTGCCATAAAACTTTACGGCAGCGTGCAGGTTAGAGAGATCGGTCAATGCCAAAGCAGGCATTTCTTCATTGACTGCAGCTTTAATCAAGTCAGGTACGCGTACAATCGACTCGGTAATCGAAAATTCTGTATGTATACCTAAATGAACAAAGCGCATGAATCAGTCCCTTAAAAAATCACGGGTTAGTTTAGCATGCTCTGCTCAAGACAAAACATGCTTCAAAGTTTTTCCTACGGTTTTCGATGATCTTGACCGTATATCAAAATTTCAGTTTTTTGGATGTTGATATGGCGTGAATCACGTATGCATGGAGAAGGAGTGTGGTTTTAACCCCTTACACACTCATACGAGTAGCAAGGAGTTAAATGGTGAATCTATTTCTGATGTGTAGATGAAAGATTTATCTGAGTTTAGATAACCAATCGCCTAAACTTTGCACCAATTGCACTAAAATTAATAAGACCACCACGGTTAGCATCACGACACTACTATCAAAGCGTTGATAACCATAAGAAATAGCAAGGTCACCAATGCCGCCTGCACCGACTGCGCCTGCCATAGCAGTTGCGCCAATTAAGCTAATGGTGGCTGTGGTTAGGTTCAAAATGAGTGAGCTACGTGCTTCAGGTAAAATAAATTTGAAGATAATCTGTAAGGGTGTAGCACCCATTGCCTGTGCAGATTCGACAATCCCTTCATTGACTTCAAGCAGTGAAGTTTCTACCAAACGACCAATATACGGGCCGACATAAATGGTCAGTGGAACAATGGCTGCCCAAGTTCCGATGGATGTACCCACTAACAATTTAGTCAGCGGAATCACCGCAATCAATAAAATAATAAAGGGTAGGGAGCGCAGTGCGTTTACAATCGGGTTAAGCCCGTGATAAATCACACGGTTTGGCAAAATACCTGTCGGACGAGTCACTACAAGGGTAATGCCCTGAATAAAGCCCCAGATACAACCAAACAACATGGCAAAGAACACCATGTGAAAGGTTTCTTGTAAGGCTGTAACAAACTGGTCAATAGATAAAGAGCTTTTCCAGAAAGGCGCAGTTACTGAGGTCAGCCACTGTACAATTAAATCTCTCATGCTTGTACTCCTGACTGTTCAACTTCAACACCATTGGCTTGCAGAAATTCAAGTGCTTGTTGAATGACGCTTGCATCACCGAGCAATTGTATAAACATTTGCCCAATCACAGCGCCATCAATTTCGGTCATATTGGCAAATAAAATATTCAGGCTGATATCAAACTGTTTAATGACGGCTTGAATTACGGTTTCCTGAGCTGATTTACCTAAAAACTTCAGACAATAAATGCTGTGCTGATTTTGATTTTCCAGATTATTCAAAATATTGATAGGCAATTGCTGCTGCAACACGGTTTGAATAAAGCTTTTGGTGGTCGGATGTTGCGGTTGACTAAATATTTCTAGGGTTGAACCTGTTTCAATGACTTTGCCTTGTTCCATCACCGCCACATAATCACAAACCGATTCAATCACATCCATTTCATGTGTGACCATTACAATGGTAATGCCTTGTTCGCGGTTAATTTTTTTCAGTAATTCCAGCACAGATTTGGTGGTTTGTGGATCAAGTGCTGAAGTTGCTTCATCGCAGAGTAAAATTTTAGGATGATTGGCTAGCGCACGCGCAATACCGACACGTTGTTTTTGTCCGCCTGAAAGTTCATCAGGGTAGGCGTCTTTTTTATGTTTTAAATCAATAAACTCAAGTAATTCATTTAAACGCTTTTCGCGTTCGGCTTTGTTCCAGCCTAACAGTTTCATCGGCATTTCAATATTGGCAGCCACAGTTTTGGTCTGCAATAAATTGAAGTGCTGAAAAATCATTCCAATATGGGCACGTTCTTGACGTAATTCGCGGGCATTGAGTGCAGTAAAATCTTTTTGATGAATGATGACTTGCCCAGCATTTGGACGCTCCAACAAATTGATCAAGCGGATTAACGTACTTTTACCTGCACCACTATAGCCAATAATGCCAAAAATACTGCCTGTTGGAATTTGTAGGTTAATTTGATCCAACGCACGCAGTGTTTGACCTTTGAGCTGATAGTGCTTTGAAATGTTTTTAAATTCAATCATATCGTCAAGAAATGTCCATAAATGAAAAAACAGGCAAAGTTCGCTTTGCCTGTTTTGTTTAACGCATTATATTACTATTTTGCTGCTTCAGTGAAATAGCTGACAGGTTTATTTACCACAACTTTTGTTCCGCCAAAGTGCTGATCAATATATTGCTTCACCGCTTCGGTATGATACAACGCAGCTACTTTTTGCAAGATTGGGTCATTTTGACGATCTGCAGCAGTCGCGAGAATGTTGACATTCATTTTTGTGCTCTGGTCAATTGGCTCGTAATAAATTGAATCTTTAAGTACGTTCAAACCACCTTCCATTGCAAGAGTGTTGCCCAAAACAATTGCATCGACTTCATCTTTTACACGTACAGCCGTTGCCATTTGAATCGGTTTGATTTGAATTTGCTTGGCATTTTCTACGATGTCTGCAGGCGTACCTTGAACATTGTCAAAACCATCTTTCAGTTTAACCAAACCAGCCGATTGAAGTAATAACAGTGCACGTGATTCATTGGCACCATCATTTGGAATAGCAATGGTTGCACCTGTTTTGAACTCATCCAACTTTTTCACTTTGCTTGAGTAAATACCCATTGGCTCTAAGTAAGTTGTCGCTACTGGTGCAATTTGATCTTTATTGTTGGCATTAAATGCCACCATATAGGCATAAGATTGGAATGCGTTAAGATCAATTTCTTTATTTGCTACCGCCGTGTTCATTGACACGTAATCGGTGAAGTTTTTCACTTCAAGTTGAATACCTGCTGCTTTGGTTTCAGGTAAGTCGGCAATAAAACGCCAAATATCTGCATCTGAACCAGTCGATGCCATAGTGACAGTGTGTAGAGCAGAAGAATCTTTTTGTGCCGCGTCAGTCGCAGGCGCTTCTTGTTTGCCACAGCCAGCCAAGCCAACTGAAAGACCAAGTACAAGACCAAGGAGCTTTTTCATGAATATATCCCGAGCAAGTTTAAGCCGTGCCTAAAGTTGCCAATGATTGAGAAGAATCAAATCAGCACGATGGATGGAATCGCATGATGATGATTTTGTATGTTTCTCAAATATGTTGTAGGTATTGTTTGAGTACTGAAAAAGTCAGCCCACAGCTCAATCAATAATTTTGAGATGGATGGGCAATTCACTTTTTCAAAAGATGCACCATCATAACAATAAAAAATAATTCTATATAGTGCTGTGTATGTTATGCATATCACTGTTTTTACAACAGAAAGCGAATAAGTCAAAATAAGTTCTTATAAATAAATATATTCTGTAAAGATTAAGGATTTGAACAAGTGTTTAAATATTTAGGTGCTTTAAAATTTATTCTGAAATATAAATATGAAAAATAGCAATCATGTGTTATTTAGGCTCATTCATCTATTGATGTCATAAAAAAGCTCGTACAGTGACGAGCTTTTTTATGGACTTAAATTTTTAGGCTAAACTAAAAATTTTAAGCATTTTCACGAGCAATGGCACGATAGCCAATATCTTTACGATATTGCACACCATCAAAGGTAACTTTTTCGCACAGTTCAAGGGCTTTAGCTTGCGCTTCGCCAATGGTATTACCGAGCGCAGTTACACACAGTACACGACCACCATTGGTCACAATCTCACCATCGGCATTGCTTGCTGTACCTGCGTGGAATACTTTCGCATCTGCCATTTGTGTTTCTAAACCAGAAATCACATCACCTTTGCCTGAAGTTTCAGGGTAACCCGCAGTCGCCAATACAATCCCGACAGTTTTGCGTTCATCCCAGTTTGCTTCGGCAGGTAAGTTGCCAGCAATACCTGCTTCAACCAAATCTACCAAAGATGACTTTAAGCGCATCATAATTGGTTGTGTTTCTGGGTCACCAAAACGGCAGTTAAACTCGATCACTTTTGGTTGACCTTTGTCGTCAATCATTAAGCCTGCGTATAAGAAACCTGTATAAACATGACCGTCTTTTTTCATACCTTCAACAGTAGGACGCATCACTTCATTCATGGTTTTTTCAAATACGTCTGCAGTCACGACAGGGGCAGGAGAGTATGCACCCATACCACCAGTATTTGGACCTTGGTCGCCTTCAAAAATACGCTTGTGGTCTTGTGAAGTTGCCATAGGAAGGATGTTGTCGCCATCAATCATACAAATGAAAGAAGCTTCTTCACCTGCAAGGAATTCTTCAATGACTACACGTGAACCTGCATCACCAAATTTGTTGCCTGCTAGCATGTCATCAATTGCATCAAATGCTTCTTGATTGGTCATCGCCACGATCACGCCTTTACCTGCAGCAAGACCGTCCGCCTTGATCACGATTGGAGCACCATTTTTTTCAACAAATGCTTTTGCCGCATCAACTTCGGTGAATACGTCATAGAATGCAGTTGGAATGTTGTGACGTTTTAAAAAGTGCTTGGCAAAGGCTTTAGAACCTTCAAGCTGTGCAGCAAACTGGGTTGGGCCCCAAATTTTTAAACCCGCTTCACGGCAGGCATCTACTACACCATTGACCAGTGGTGCTTCAGGGCCAACAATGATTAAATCAACAGCATTATTTTTGGCAAAGTCGATGATTGCAGGGTTATTTTGAATATCTAACGCTACATTCTCGCATTTGTTTTCTGTTGCCGTACCTGCATTACCCGGTGCAACGAAGACTTTAGCGACTTTGTCATCTTGTGCGATTTTCCATGCCAAAGCATGTTCACGACCGCCGCTACCTAAAACTAAAATATTCATCTAAAAATCCCTCAAAGAATAAAATCCCCCTAGCGAAGCTATGCTTTTCACCCTTGAAAAGGAAGGAGATTGTGCATAAAAACACAGTTCCCTTACGTGAAAAGTCCCCCTTTTATAAAAAAGGGGGATTTCGGAGGATTATTAAATACGACTTCTAATTAATGAGTTTAATTAGTGACGGAAATGACGCATGCCAGTGAAGACCATTGCAATACCAGCTTCATCTGCTGCTGCAATCGTTTCTTCATCACGCATAGAACCACCCGGTTGAATAATGCATTTGATACCAGCTTTAGCTGCGTTATCAATACCATCACGGAATGGGAAGAATGCGTCAGATGCCATTACTGCACCTTCAACCACTAAACCTGCATGTTCTGCTTTAATGGCAGCAATACGAGCAGAGTTTACACGGCTCATTTGACCTGCGCCAACACCAATGGTCTGACGGTTTTTCGCATAAACAATTGCGTTCGATTTTACGTATTTCGCAACTTTCCAAGCAAAGATCATATCGTCAATTTCTTGTTCAGTTGGTGCACGTTTGGTCACAACTTTTAAGTCATCTTTCGTGATCATGCCCAAGTCTTGGTCTTGAACCAATAAACCGCCGTTGACACGTTTGTAATCCATTTGTGGAGCGCGTGCATCAATCGCAGGAAGCTCACCACATACCAATACACGTACGTTTTTCTTCGCGCCAGTCACTTCAAGTACGCCATCTGCAATGCTAGGCGCAATGATTACTTCAACGAATTGACGGTCTACAATCGCTTGTGCAGTGGCAACGTCTAACTCACGGTTAAACGCAATGATGCCACCAAATGCAGATTCAGGGTCAGTTGCATAAGCAAGGTCATAAGCCGCTTGAATACCGTCTAAAGATACAGCAACACCACATGGGTTCGCGTGTTTTACGATCACACAAGCAGGTTTTGCAAATGATTTCACACATTCAAGTGCGGCATCAGTATCTGCAATGTTGTTATAAGATAATTCTTTACCTTGAAGCTGTTTCGCTGTAGAAACAGAAGCTTCAGTTGCAGCAGGGTCTACATAGAACGCTGCAGATTGATGCGGGTTTTCGCCGTAACGTAAATCTTGCGCTTTGTTCAATTGTGTATTGAATGTACGTGCAAATTGGTCAGCAGTACCTTCTTCTTTACCTACACGTGCACCTAAGTAAGAGGCGATCATGCCGTCATATTGTGCAGTGTGTTCAAATGCTTTCACTGCCAAATCAAAACGAGTTTCGTAAGACAATGCACCGTTGCTTTTCATTTCTGCAATAACAGTCGCATAGTCAGAAGCATTTACTACAATACCTACAGAAGCATGGTTTTTCGCTGCAGCGCGAACCATAGTAGGGCCACCAATGTCGATGTTCTCAATCGCATCTGCAAGTGAACAATTTGGTTTTGCAACAGTCGCAGCAAATGGATAAAGGTTAACAACAACCAAGTCGATGGCATCAATATTGTGTTCTGCCATGACTGCTTCGTCTAGACCACGACGAGCCAAGATACCGCCATGAATTTTTGGGTGTAACGTTTTTACACGACCATCCATCATTTCAGGGAAACCAGTATGCTCTGATACTTCTACGACAGCAATATTGTTGTCTTTAAGCAACTTATAAGTACCGCCAGTAGATAAAATTTCTACCCCAAGAGCAGCAAGGTCTTGTGCAAATTCAACAATACCTGTTTTGTCAGAAACAGAGATTAAAGCGCGTTTAATAGTCATGATCTTCGTCACAGTTTTCAATTACAGATTAAAACAAACTAGCAAAATGCAGGTAAAAAAAATGCCTGCGGAGGTCGCAAGCATTTTATCACTTATTCACTCATTAAACCGTGAGCTTTTAACTTTTTACGTAAAGTACCACGGTTTAGTCCAAGAATTTCAGCAGCGCGTGTTTGGTTACCGCGAGTGTATTCAAGAACAACAGATAAAAGAGGTTTCTCCATTTCTGCTAACACCATGTCATACACTTGTGAAGGTTGTTCACCTTGTAGTTGTGCAAAATAATGGCGAACTGCGCGATCTACGTGAATACGTAAAGCAACATCAGATTGTGCAGTAAAAATAGGAGATTTGCTATTCATGCGAATTAATCCGAAAATCAGATATCACTGGGATAAAGTGATATATCAATGTGGTCTATAAATTAAATGAACTCCGTTTTAGATCCTAAAACGGGAAGTTCTAAAACTGGAACATTTAGCTTGCCACAACTCTAGGCATTGGTCGAAATTTAAGCGTAACAATACATTAATAATTGTTACAGACCAAAATCAAAACAAAAAATCTACTCTGTACGCGATATATAAAAATAAAGCGCATTAGACAGATCTATATTTGTTGTGAATCTTGCGAGGAGTTTGCAGCACAAAGCTTTCGTGGCGCGTATGATACCATTGTATGAGAAAAAGTGAGCAAGAAAACTGCAATTTTTTTAATTTTTTTCGCTATTTTTTCACTATTTTTTTGTGAATTAAGGCTTGATAATTTCTAAAGTATAGGCATCGAAGTCGTTTCGTGATATTGGAACTAAAATGTCAAACTTAAATGGACTGTTTTTAGGAATACGTTGAATGCTCGAAAGACTTTCGACCAAATACTCCTGTGGAGAATAAATATAAGTCGATAAAGTTCTCTGGTTTTCTTTTAGGGTGACTTTAATATTGGGCAATGCCAAGCTTTTATCGTGATAATTAATCAGCTCGCCTGTAAATAGCGTATTCAGACGGTCAATACGTTTTACACGAACACGATTGATAGAAATTAAACTATAGCGCTCTTCTAGACTCTGACATTTGAATACCTGACATACCTGAGTGAATACAGAGTTCAGCGCAGGACTACTGTTCAGGAATTTTGGGTTAAACCATAAAATCTGAAAGATCAGCAAACCAATCAGTAAGGTATTGATAATGCCCCACAGTAAATAGTAGCCATTACTGTGCTTTTTTTCCTGTTCAATGTCTTGAATAGACAAATTCATGGCAGGAATAGTGCCAATTGGTTCAGTACTGAAATAATTGAGGTTATTCAGATAGGTTTTCAGATCAATATTGGAATGTTCAACTTTACGCTGAAAAATATCTAAAATATGTTGCGGTTGCGCAAGTTCAGCAGTTGCCTGCATAAAACTGCGGTTTTGAATGTGATGTAATTGTGATGTGACTGAGTTTTTATTTTGAGGAAAGGCAAATACCAAATGCGAAAGAGCATTAAAGGTATTGTCGCATTTAGGACAACAAACCATCCCTTGCGCAACGGTCAGCTGCGCAACGGATACTTTATAAACAGTTTGGCATTCAGGGCACTTGGTTTGCTTGTCACTCATAACTCAAAAATTACAGTTAGTGGGGATGGCGTTTCCCAGAAATTCGACACCAGTTTTCTTCACGTTTTTCGACTTGTACTATATCAAAAAATTCAGAATAAACACTAGAAACTTCAGCAACTTGCTCTTCAATTACACCTGCAAGTGCGAACTCGCCCTCAGATTTAATTAAAGTTGCAAACTCTGGCGCAAGCATCATCAATGGGCCTGCCAAAATATTGGCAACTAAAATGTCTGCTTTTTCATTACCGATGGTTTCATTGAACTCTTCTGGAAGTCCCACATATAAGTTTTTAAGTACACCGTTGAGTTCTGCATTTTGTTTGGTCGCTAAAACTGCTTGCGGGTCAATATCAGTCGCATAGACTTTTTTTGCACCGAGCAACAAAGCCGCTACTCCTAAAATACCTGAACCACAACCGTAGTCGATCACGACTTTATCTTTTACATTGGTTTTACCTAACCATTGCAGGCACAGGAACGTACTGGCATGGTTACCTGTACCAAAAGCCAAACCTGGGTCAAGTTTAATATTGACTGCATCTGCCTCAGGTGGTTCTAACCATTCAGGTACAATCCAGAATTTCTCTGCAATCTGGATTGGCTCGTAGTAATCCATCCATGAGCGTTCCCAAACCTGATCTTCCAAAAATTCACTGCGTAAAGGGGCATCTGGCATTTGCGCACGAATAAAGGTTTCTAAGGCTGCAACATCAATTTCTTCACCTTCGTCTTGTGCATAAATACCTGTCACAATGACTTTGTTCCAAAGTGGTGTTTCACCTGGCAGTGGCTCAAGTAAGTCCTGATTTTCCGCATCATCTAAGGTTACGCTGACTGCACCCAATGAACTGAGC
Source organism: Acinetobacter sp. YH12021 (assembly GCF_013420145.1). Taxonomy (NCBI): domain Bacteria; kingdom Pseudomonadati; phylum Pseudomonadota; class Gammaproteobacteria; order Moraxellales; family Moraxellaceae; genus Acinetobacter; species Acinetobacter sp. YH12021. The sequence continues at coordinate 57,839 of NZ_VOYT01000001.1, read as the reverse complement.
AGGGTTTCAGTAAAATCGACTTGCGCTTGATCAACAGTAATATGTATTTGTAACCACTTCACGGAGATAACCTAAAATTTAATGCGAAAGCGCTATTGTAACTGAACTGCTGCAGACGCTGTTATTTTTTATTCGGATTGCGAAAGGGAAAACTCTATACGATTGGAAGTTTCAAATTCGCTTTATGCTTATAGTCGAATAATGTGACAAAAATATAACTCTAAAAAATATAAGTTAAGAATTTGTTTGAACCATCATCGCTCAATCATCCCCAAAACAGTCAAATTGCTGGATTGGGGATGATTGAGAGACTTGTTTTAGGATGCAGATTGCTCCGATGCAGGAGTCGGCACAAATTTATTTAGTAATGTGCCTAAAATTGCGGCAAAAATATACATGAAAATAGAATAAACCGCAGCAGGCATGGCAATGGTTGAGCTTGCCATAACGGTTAGGGCGATGGTCATTGCAAGGGTACTGTTGTGAATGCCAATTTCAAAGGCGCAGGCACGGGCTTGTTGGCTGTTCACACCAAAGAAACGCGGGACAAAATAACCAATCAATAAACTGCAGGCACAGAACAGGGCAGTGGCAAGTCCTACATCTGCCAAATAAAGCATGATGTTATTTCGCTCTTTGGCAATCGCGCCAATAATAATCACTATCAGAAAAACCACAGCAAAAATACGCACAGGTTTGTTTAAACGGTCTGCCGTTTGCGGGCTAAAATGGCGTACCAACATCCCTAAAGTCACAGGGATAATAATAATTAAAAATACCTGCAATACTTTGGCAAATTGTAAGCCAACTTGTTGCCCATCCTGCATAAAATGTTGAATGGCAAAGTTGACAATCAGGGGCAAGGTAAATGCTGCAATCACGGAATTCACGGCAGTGAGGGTGATGTTTAGGGCAATATCACCTTTATATAAGTAGCTAAATAAGTTGGCTGTTGGCCCACCTGGAGATGCTGCTAGTAGCATGAGTCCGACTGCAAGCAGTGGTGGTAAATTCAGCAGTTTACAAATAAAGAATGCAATTGCTGTCAGGACGACCAATTGACAAAATAAAGCAATAAACACTGCTTTGGGGTGTTTGCTCACCCGTTTAAAGTCGTTAGGAGTGAGTTCTAAGCCAAGTCCAGCCATGACCACGGCCAAAGCCAGCGGCAAAAATATTGTGATTAATCCTGAATCCATAAACACTCCTTTGTTTTTACATCTACAATAATTTATTTGATATTTAACTGTTTGTTTAATATGTAGTTAATTTTGCTCACGTTTTAAATTGTATTTTTATTGTGGTTTAAACTCTGCTCCTGTTTGTGTTGATGGGCAAGTTTGGCCGATTGTCTAGCTAACATACTCCCTAAAATAAAGCTGAACATATACATAAAAATGGTGTAAATCGCAGAAGGAATGGCAATTTCAGTGCTTTGCAAAACCGATAGCGCAACGGTTAAAGAAACAGCAGTGTTATGAATGCCAATTTCAAAACAACAAGAGCGTGCTTGTTGATCAGGCACACCCGCCAAATACGGCACAAGATAACCAATAAGTAAACTTAAAAAGCAAAAAAGCGCTGTGGCGATACCAATCGCACTGAAATAGTCAAAGACATTGGCGCGTTCGCGGAAAAGCGCATAAACGAATAAAGCGAAAATGAAATAAATGGACATCAAACGCATAGGTTTGCCCAACTGTAATGCAATTTGTGGCATCACATTACGCACCGCCATTCCTACACATACAGGCACAATAATCAGTAAAAAAACCTGTGCCATTTTTTCAATAGGCATGCCAATTTGTTGTTGATCGGTCATAAAATACAGAAAAGACAAATTAACAATAAAAGGCAGCGTAAAGGTCGCCATCACAGAGTTCATTGCGGTTAGGGTAATATTTAGGGCAACGTCACCTTTATAGACATAGCTAAATAAGTTCGCAGTAGGCCCCCCTGGTGAGGCAGCAAGCAGCATTAAGCCAATTGCCAATAGCGGTGGCAATTCTAAAAATAAACAAATTGAAAATGCTAAAACAGGCAAAATGACCAATTGTGAAAAAAGCGTTAAAAAAATGACTTTAGGAAATTGATTGACCCGAATAAAGTCTTTAGGCGTGAGTTGTAAGCCTAAGCCCATCATCATCACAGCCAAGGTCAGTGGTAGAAAAAAGGTAAAAAAGCCTGAATCCATAGCACATCCTTTATTTTTTTCTTATGGGTATAATTTTCCCTCTCTTTGCAGTGTAATTGTTTTTTGAGCTTGTGCAATAAACAAAGCAGTCACTTCTTATAAATGACTGCTTTGGTGTTATTTTCATGCTTTCAGTTTGAATGAATACAAGCCGATCTGTTCATGAAAATATAGATTAACTGATTGATCACATGGCAGCAGGGCGTGGTGGCGTAAAGCCTAAGGCACATTTGCCTTTTAACTCAGCACCATTGACTGTAATGACGGTGCTTTGCGCATCTGCCATACAAGAACGGTATAATTCAGGCTCATTGCCTTGTAATTGCACTGCTTTAGATGAACTAAAGAATTGTGGTTCACAGGTACCATTCCAGATAATCCCACGATAAGCAAAGCTTACAGGTGCGCCCTGAGTTTTACCTTTACAGACTTGCTGGAATTTTTGCGCGTTATAGACGGTTTCTACTTTATCATTTGCCTGCACTGCAAATGGACTGAAAAATAAGCCACAAAGCATAGAGGACAGCAAAATTTTCTTATTCATGATGTTTCCCTTTGTTTCTCATATCTGTGCTATTAGGATAAAAAATAGACAAATTAAAACAACGGTGATCTGGTTAATTTTTAGGTCTAAATGTTTTTATGTACAGTAAAAATGCAAATTTGGATTACAAAATATTAATTTTGTAGCGCGGTTAAGCCAATAAAATCGACTGAATCTGTCAACTTATGCCACAAGTTTTGCTATATTATATTCCGTCTTTATTTTTTATCTCTCATTGACCATTATGCACTATCCTAAAGTTTACGATGTCATTGTTATTGGTGGCGGTCACGCAGGCACCGAAGCGGCGCTTGCAGCAGCACGTATGGGTCGTCAAACCTTACTCTTAACTCATAACATTGAGACTTTAGGGCAGATGAGCTGTAACCCTGCAATTGGCGGGATTGGTAAGTCGCATTTGGTACGTGAGATTGATGCCTTAGGCGGCGCAATGGCATTGGCTGCCGATAAAAGCGGGATTCAATTCCGTATTTTAAACTCGCGTAAAGGTGCTGCTGTTCGTGCAACACGTGCGCAGGCAGACCGAGTTCGCTTTAAAGCTGCGATTCGCGCCACTTTAGAAAACCAAGCCAATTTAGATATTTTCCAACAAGCAGCCGATGACCTGATTGTAGAAGGCGATACTGTAAAAGGTGTAGTCACTCAAATGGGGATTCGTTTTGATGCGAAAACCGTGGTATTGACCACAGGTACATTCTTGGGTGGTGTGATTCACATCGGTTTAGAAAAATCGAGCGGTGGTCGTGCAGGCGATCCTCCATCAATTGCTTTGGCGGCACGTTTACGTGAATTAAATTTGCCTGTTGGGCGTTTAAAAACAGGTACGCCACCACGTATTGATGCACGCTCAGTCGATTTTTCGGTCATGATTCCGCAGCCAGGTGATTTCCCATCACCAACCATGTCATTCATGGGTGATGTGTCGATGCACCCTGAACAAGTGAACTGCTATATCACCCATACCAATGAACGTACTCACGAAATTATTCGTGGTGGTTTAGATCGTTCACCGATGTATACAGGTGTGATTGAAGGTGTTGGCCCACGTTACTGCCCATCGATTGAAGATAAAATTCACCGTTTTTCTGATAAAGACTCGCATCAGGTATTTTTGGAGCCTGAAGGTTTAGATACACATGAATTGTATCCAAACGGGATTTCAACCTCTTTACCGTTTGATGTGCAGTTCGAGTTAGTTCGTTCAATTCGTGGTATGGAAAATGCGCATATTTTGCGTCCAGGTTATGCGATTGAATATGATTACTTCAATCCACAAGCCTTGAAATTCACTTTGGAAACCAAAGCCATTAATAACTTGTATTTTGCAGGTCAAATTAATGGTACGACTGGCTATGAAGAAGCGGGTGCGCAAGGTGTGTTAGCTGGTTTGAATGCGGCACGTCGCGCTTGGGATCAGGAACAATGGACACCAAAACGTGACGAAGCTTATATTGGTGTATTGGTTGATGATTTGATCACGCTAGGTACCAAAGAACCGTACCGCATGTTTACCTCACGTGCGGAATACCGTTTGATGTTGCGTGAAGATAATGCCGATCAGCGTTTGACGCCAATTGGTCGTGAGCTTGGTTTGGTGGATGACACTCGTTGGGCAGCTTACTGTGAAAAAATGGAAGCAGTAGAACGTGAAACAGGGCGTTTACAACATTTGTGGGCTGCACCAAACAACCCAATGGGTAAAAAATTTGTTGAAATGACAGGTGCAGATTTATCCAAAGAATGTTCTGCGATTGATCTGTTAAAACGTCCAAATATCAGTTTTGCGCAAATCGCAGAATTAACGGGTTCAGACGTTTCTGCACAAGTGGGCGATCAAATTGAAATTGCAGTGAAATATGCAGGTTATATCAACCGTCAGCATGAAGATGTCGCACAATTAAAACGCTTGGAAGAAACCAAAATCCCTGCCGATTTTGATTATGATGCAGTGTCAGGTTTATCGCGTGAAATCACGCTAAAATTGAAGCATGTTTTGCCTGAAACTTTGGCACAAGCCAGTCGTATTCCAGGTGTGACACCTGCCGCAGTTCAATTGGTGATGATCACCATTCGTAAAAATGCACAGTCACGTAAATCTGCTTAAGGTTTGATGGATTGATGAAGAAGCCCACAATTTAAATTGCGGGCTTTTTTATGCGCCAAAGTAAATCAGATGCTAAGCAAAGAAGAAGTTGCGTATAAGAATAAATCTGATTTCGACTGCATATCTTATGATTTCACAGCTAGATCAGGAGCATTTAAAGTGACACTTATCAACATAGATAGGAGCAAAATATGACTTTAAAAAGCATTCGTTATAGTACAGCTGAACTGGCATGCCCACGCTGAACGATGCCGAGTCAATTTTAATTTTAACTTCAATCAGCAATCACAATAATTTGATTTAAAAGAGAACGATAATGCTATCGCCCCAATATATTTGGGGCTTTTTTATTCCTGAGTTTGATGCACCGCATTGGCAACTTCTACAGGTTCAATCTGAATTAGCTTTTTACCAAAACTACGCAACCACCAAACCAATTGTGAGGTAAACGGCACAGTGGCAGTCACCAACACATTACCATTTTCCAGTGTTTCCATAGTTTGATCTTTGCTTAATTGGCTTTCATCGAAGTATATGGCATCAGCTTTTTGCATGGTAAGTTTGAGCTGAATATTTTCAGTAGCTTTACTGAAATCGACTCTAAAACCTAATTCGCCAGATTCAATATAGGCATCAATATCAAAATTAACAGGATGCAAGGCGCGTGAATCTAAAACTTTGGCTGCTTTAAAACGATGCAGGGCAAAGGTTTGAATGTCGGTTTTGTCAAATCGAGTACAGATTAAATAAATCACCGCACCTTTTTGCACCAAAGCCAAAGGATTCAGCACATAAGTTTTTTCTTCGCCTGAATTGCTGCGTGATTGATAAATACATTCTAGTTGTTTGTCTTGGAGCAAGCCTTCATATATCGCCTGTTGTGCATTGCGGTCTACGACTGGTGGAATTAAAGGTTGTGTTGCAGGCACAATTCGCACACGATTAATCCATTGGCGGACATTGTTTTGGGTCGATAGACTGCGTCGTGCCAAATCAAACCATGGGTTCATTTCTTCAATCAAACTTGGCGGCAGCAGATGTTTTAAATGTTCCTCGACCATCATAAACGTTACCGCTTGAGAGCTGGTCATGTGCGGTAAACTTTGAATCGGTGCATCTGAACGCCAGCGCCAACCTTGTGGTACGGTACCATTACTTTCAATTGGAAAGCGCTGAGAAATTTGATTTAAGTCACGTTGAATCGTACGCAAACTAATGTCGATACCTTCACGTTGCAGGACATCGTGTAATTCACGTGTGCCCATCCATTTACCTGTAGAAAGGCGCGATAAAATTTGCCATTGGCGATATAAACTATTCGATGTTTCTTTTTCTTGTATAGACATATTCAATATTTACTAGGTCAATTCATACGGATGAAAACTTGTTCTTCCACACAATAAGAAAACTCGGAATGATTAGCAAGTTTTTTACTGAAAAAGGGCAAAATATAACCGCAGATTTTGCAGTAAATATCACAAAATTTGGACGGGCAAAGTTAATCAAATAATAGAAGTGAATCAGAAACTATGACCTCAAGCCATACTTGGATCAATTAGAAAAGCAAGATTGAATAGTTGTGTTTAAGTGAAAACCTGTCATTGTTTTGTATGGTAGATACAGGTTTATGTAAATCAAAGCGGTCTGAGTGGATGAGTGCTGTAGGTTAATTGGGCAAGGCGATTGAGGTGCTTTATCGCGATGAATTATCAACAGACCTTAGAGTTAGGAGGATGAAACAACCGTGAATTTATCTAGCAGCGATGCGCGAGAAATTTTTTGGTTAGCCCGATATTTAACCCGTATTCAATATGTATGTCAGCAATTTCCATTTAAACAAAATGATGCTGCTTTGACTTATGCACATGCCTTTTGTTTGCCTGCATTTGATGCAGCTTCTTTAAATGAATTGATTTTAAACGAAGAACAGCCTGCTTCATTTGCGATGCAGTTTGAGCAAACACGGACAAAAATTCAAAACTTGGCACAGGTGTTTTCTAAAGCTACTTATGTTGAATTACAGCAATGTATTCAAAATGCGTGCGATAACGCGAGTTATATTTGTGATGTGGTACAAGACTGCGAAGCACTATTAGATGCAGAACCACAGCAGATATATTTATTTTTCCAATTGGGGCAAAAAATTGAACAATTAGACCGACAAATTCGGTTAAAACAATCGACTGAAAAGACTTTGTCGCAATTGGAAATGATTGTGCAATGCCTAAAAGATTTAGGTTGGACGTCGTTTGTAGACGCATGGCAACAGCTGAAACAGCAACCCGATACCATGCATTTTTATCACTTTAGTGATCATATTCAGCACTTACTTTCGGTGGATTAAGCAGAACTTGTCATGTCAAATTAATCGACAACAATATTATTTTAAGCTCTGTGTAGTTAAAAAATAGTGGAAGCCGAAGCTCCCATTATGTCTTAACTTATTACTGGCTTTGAACAGCTATCAAATTCAATAGCTTTGACTCGTGCAGTACTTTCGGCTCGGTTACTTAGTCGCGTTCAACCGCAAGTGCAACACCCATACCACCGCCGACGCAAAGCGTTGCGATGCCTTTTTTTGCATCACGGCGTTGCATTTCGTGTAGTAACGTCACAAGGATACGGCAACCAGAAGCACCAATCGGGTGACCGAGGGCAATTGCACCGCCATTCACGTTTACTTTATCTAAGTCTAAGCCTAGTTCTTTGGCAACGCCTAAAGCCTGAGCGGCAAAGGCTTCGTTAGCTTCAATCAAATCAACTTGATCTAAGCTCCAGCCTGCTTTATTCAGGGTTTTCTTTACCGCTTCAACAGGGCCAAGACCCATAATTTCAGGCTCAATACCCGACATTGCATAGGCTTTAATACGTGCTAAAGGTTGTAGACCTAAGGCTGCAGCTTTGTCTGCACTCATCATCAACACTGCTGCTGCACCATCGTTAATACCAGAAGCATTGCCTGCGGTTACGCTGCCATCTTTTTTGAACGCAGGGCGTAATTTATTCAGGCTTTCAAGGGTAGTATTGGCTTTGATGTATTCATCTTCAGCAAATACAATTGGGTCGCCTTTACGCTGTGGAATGCTTACAGCCGCAATTTCATCTTTAAATTTACCAGCCGCTTGTGCTGCAGCCGCGCGTTGTTGTGAAGTCAGTGCCAATTGGTCTTGTTCTTCACGGTTTAAACCAAGTTTTTCTACAATATTTTCTGCAGTAATACCCATGTGATATTGGTTATAGGCATCGGTTAAACCATCAGCCACCATGCTGTCGATCAACTGGGCATTCCCCATTTTTTGACAGTTTCGCAATTGCATATAGTGTGCGCTTTGTGACATTGATTCTTGACCACCAGCAACCACAATTTCTGCTTCATCACACTGAATCGCTTGTGCAGCCAAATGTACGGCACGTAAACCTGAACCACACACCACGTTAAGCGTTGATGCAGGTACTTGCACAGGAATACCTGCAGCAATTGCGGCTTGGCGTGCAGGGTTTTGTCCTACACCTGTAGTGAGTACGTTGCCCATAATCACCTGATCGACTTGTTCAGGCTGTACTTTGGCACTGTCTAATACCGCACGAATTGCTGTTTGCCCCAATTGTGGTGCAGATAAAGAAGCGAGACTACCTAAAAAGCTACCAATTGCAGTACGTTTTGCAGCAACAATGACAACATCTTTCATTTTATATCCTTAAATTTTATGTTTACGTTTCTGTGGATGCACATGATATATAGCATGTGCATTGCTGTTGTTATATGACTGATTAAAATAAATTTACCAAAACATAGCGACCTGGTGCTGCTTCTATCATTGGATATTGCGCATTACCTAAGGCGCGGGCAGGGAATTGTTGGCCTGCATACGGTGTAACCCAAGCCTGCCAGCGTAGCCACCAAGACTCAGGATGATACTCTGCACCATCTAGCCATTGCTTGGTATTTTCAAACTTGGCAGAGTTGGTATAGCAGCCGTATTTATTACGACTTGGCGGATTCACAATGCCTGCCACGTGTCCAGATTCACCAAGTACCAGTGTAGATTCACCGCCTAAGTAATCTGCACCACGGAAGCTTGTATCCCAAAGCGCGATATGATCTTCCTGCGTTGCAATAAAGAAGCTTGGTGTTTTGACACGAGAAAGGTTGAGTCCAACACCGTTTACTTTCACTGCGTTTGGTGAAATCAATTCATTATTCAAATACAAATTACGCAATAAGAAATTATGAATTTTGGCAGGAATATTGGTGCCGTCGCTGTTCCAATACAAAATATCGAAATCTGAAGGCTCTTTGCCTTTTAAATAGTTCTCGATGTAGTAGTTCCAGTACAGGGTATTTTCACGTAACAAACTGAACGTAACTGCCAATTGGCGACCATCAAAATAACCGAATTGATTATTTAAGGTTTCTAAACCATTAATCACAGGTTCATTAATAAATACGCCTAAGCTGCCTGGGTTTTCAAAGTCGATAATGGTTGCCATATACGTGGCAGATTTCACATGACTTTTCAGGCGTTTTGCCACGTAATAAGCCTGCGTTGCAGCAAGTAAAGTACCACCAATACAATAGCCGATACAGTTGGCTTCTTTTTCTCCTGTAATTTCTTCAATAACACGCAAAGCTTCAACCGCACCTGCGGTGATCAGATCAGCGAAAGTGAGTTCTTTTTGTTCAGCATTTGGGTTACGCCAAGACATTAAAAAGACCGTATGACCTTGCTGACGTAACCAGTTCACCAATGAGTTTTGTTCGCGTAAATCCAGCACATAATATTTATTAATAAATGGCGGCACGATTAGAATCGGGGTTTGATATACATTTTCTGTCGTTGCTTCATATTGCAACAACTGGAAAATTTCATTTTCAAAGACCACTGCGCCTGGTGTATAGGCTAAATCTTTACCCAAGCTAAAAGAGTCACTATTGACTATGCGAATAGATAAATATTTTCCGCTATTGACCACATCATCATGGAAAATTTGCATACCACGGACAAGGTTTTCGCCTTGTTCGGTAATGGTTTGCTGAATCACTTCAGGGTTAGTCCAAAGAAAATTGCTTGGTGATAAAGCATTAATCATTTGACGGGTAAAAAAGTGAATGCGGTAACGCACTTTGTCTGGAATGCCTTCTACGACATCCACCATATTTTGTACCAGTTGGCTAAACAGCAAATAAGACTGCGATAACAGGTCAAAATTGGGTTGTTCTTGCCATAATGGGCTGTTAAAACGACGATCACCACTTTCAGGTTGAATGAATGGTTCGATGTCTTTTGCCACACTGCGCATCATCACATTTTGGTAGATTTGCATTTGACCTTGCCACCAGCTCCATTGCATTTCCATCAAGCGTGCTGGATTTTTAGACAAAGCTTCAAAGAACATCGACATATCTTCTTTGTTGAGCTGTGTTAAGGCGTCATTAATAGGGCTTTGCCCATAATAAAATTCTTGTAGTTTTTTCCAGATATCATCGTGGCTAGAGAAAAATTGTAATATATTTTCTTTGAATTGAAATGAGTTCTGTTTCATTTCATCGCTCCATAGCACATGGCTTTTAGCAATCAAATTGAGTGCAAGGCTGAAACTAAAACGGGGAAATTTTCACACTTCCCCGTAACATTCGTCCTGATAACGCATGGTTTTCAGAGCAGTGCTTATTTATTATTTGGCATTGAATCGCTGACTAACTTTTCAAATTCTGCTTTGACTTCTGAAGTCAGTGTTGCTAATTTTTTGCCATCTTCAATCATTTGCTGACTGAGTTTGTTCATAGTTTCTAATTGCTTGGTGGTGCAGTTCACCATGCTTTGCATGTCTTTCACTTCGCTATTGGCAAACATTTGTGCTAAACCAATGTTGGCATAGTTGCGTGCTGCTTCTAATTGTAGGTTGGTTAAGTTAGCAAAATTTTTTGCAACTATACTGTTGAATTTGGTGTACGGTTCAAACACGTTTTTGTATTGAGCATTCATGTTTGAAAATAAGTCGCCGTATAGCATGGGTGTCACTCCAGTAAATAAACTTGTAGATTAAAATGAGGTGTTACACGCTTAGTGCATGTATAAGCCGCCGTTGATTGATAAGGTTTCGCCTGTTACGTATGCAGCATGATCACTCACTAAATACATAACTGCTGCCGCAATTTCGGTAGGGGCGGCAAGACGTTGCAGAGGAATTTGTGCTTCAATGCTTTTAATTACTTCTTCGCGCATGGCTGTGACCATCGGGGTTGCGGTATAACCTGGTGCAACGACGTTCACGCAGATATTTGAACGTGCGCCTTCTTGCGCCAAAGCTTTGCTAAAGCCGATGATGCCTGCCTTAGTTGCAGAGTAGTTGGCTTGACCAAATTGACCTTTTAAACCGTTCACCGAACTAATGTTCACAATGCGACCAGACTTTTGTTCTAACATTTTGTTAAATACAGGCTGAGTCACGGTAAAAAGTGTTTTTAAGTTGGTTTCAATCACTTCAGACCACTGCGTATAGCTCATTTTTTTGAAAGTTGCATCGCGGGTAATACCAGCATTGTTGACCAACACATCTACACGACCTTCAGCATCAATTGCTTCTTGAATGGCTGCTGTAGCCGCTTCATGCTCATTTAAGTTGGTTAAAACAAAGCGCACATCACTTTCTGTAAAGCCTTCGTCTTTAAGCCATTGCTTTTCGCGATCTTCTTCTCTTGGTATAACCGTTGCAATAATTTTATAGCCTGCTGTAACCAGTTGACGGCAAATCTCACTGCCAATACCACCTAATGCACCCGTCACTAAAGCTACTTTTTGTTCAGACATATTCTTTTCCTAAGCAGAATAAGATTATAAAAATTAAGGAGTTTTTCCTCTTTATTCTTGTTTAGAAATTAAGCGTTTTATATTTCAAAGAGGCTGCAGTTTGATGATGCTTTGAAGTCAAAAGTAAACAAATATTGGTAATAGATTATTTTCTTATCATGTGGATGCTTTTATAAATGGCTTAAATAGTCGTGAAGTCATTGATTCATCGTAGCGCGCAGCACAAACTTCTGAGAACTGGTGAAATGTGATTAATCCATGAATTTGAAGCGATGTGGCAGTTTAAAGACAGTGCGCGAGCATATTGTTTTTTCTTGAGATTTTGAGTGTGATTTTCAGCTAAATATTTGGATGACTGTAAAGCGCTAAATGCAAATGTGGGTGACCACAAATTTTTATCAATATGAATGGAAATAAAGTGAATTTAAGAAAATAAAAAGCGAAAAGAAAAATATAAGAAAGAAAAAGAGAATGGCTTAGACGATTGCATGCAGCAAAACTGCTACATGCAACAGATCGAAAAAAGAAAGTTAAATGCTGGTTGCCTTGCGCTGTGGGCGAGGGCTTAAACGACACAACAACTCATAGCCAATCGTACCATTGGCTGTGGCAACATCATCCACCAAACGGTGTTTGCCCCATAGTTCAACTTGTGTGCCTAATTCAACGTCTAAACCTGTGACATCAATGGCAATCATATCCATAGACACACGACCAAGCACAGGCGTTAATTTTGCACCAATCGCAACAAAATTTGGCTGAACAAATGTACGTGGATAACCATCGCCATAGCCAATTGAAACAATCGCAATTTGCATGGCTTGTTCTGCAGTAAAGGTTGAACCGTAGCCGACGTGTTCGCCTGCATCAATTTCATTTAGTGCGATCACTTCTGCGCTTAAAGTCATCACAGGCTTTAAGTCGAGTGTATGCACATTATGTGCGGCAAAAGGCGTTGCACCGTAAAGCATAATGCCTGGGCGTACATAATCAAAATGCAATTCGGGATAACGATAGATTGCAGCAGAGTTGCAGCAAGAAGCAAGAATAGGGCTGCAATTGTCTTTGACATGCAAAAATTGTGCGACTTGTTGATCATTCAAAGCATGGTCGCCATCGGCATTGGCAAAATGCATGGTCAACACACAGGTAAAACCTTCAGCTTTGAGCATGTGAATCACATCAATAATTTCAGGAATTTTAAAACCTAAACGATTCATGCCGCTGTTGAGTTTGACCCAGACTTTTAAGCCTTGTGTGATGTAATCAGCTTTATGTTGTAGCAGCCAGTCGAGCTGTGCTTGATGATGCACCACACATTCTAATTTGTGTGCTAACACACTTTGCATTTCATCGGCAGAAAAAACACCTTCAATCAGGGTGATGGGCTGCGTATATCCCAATTCACGAATTTCTAAGGCTTCTTCAACGCAAGCGACACCAAAGGCATCGCTGTCTTTTAAGGCTGCTAAGCAGTCTTTTACACCATGTCCGTAAGCATTGGCCTTGACCATGCTAACAATTTTCGCTGTTGGGGCAAGTTGTTTGACACGGTTTAAATTATATTGCAGTGCCTGACTGTCAATATAAACTGTTGCTTGGCGCACCCTCGTTACTCCTTGGGAATGACAATTGGTAATTTGTGTTAGATACACTGTGGAGTGATAAATAAATACTAAAAATAGTTCTATTTAAAAATATTCACTATTGTAGACCTATCAACCTCAAATAGACATGAACATTTAAGTTTTTGATCATAAATTAACTTAAGATCGAAAAATCTATTAGGTTATTGATTGCAAATAATTTGTAAAAGTTTCAGGCTTTATTTTTCATATAAAACTATACGTTCTAAAAGCTATTATGGCGTTAGATGCTCTCACTTAGGAAAATTCTGAACTGTACGAGTTATGGCAAGACTCAGAAGATTGTGGAGAGTGGGTTCGTAATTTAAATGAACTCAAAGAGAGATTAAACAATGCATTTTAAACTTGGATATGTTGAATAAATGATGAAAATATTTTGTTATCTGGGATGGAGTACTTTATTTTTTTGTCAATCAGTTATGGCTTGTATGCCACATTCACCCAATGACGTTTTTATTGCCCGTTACCAAGGTTCACTGGCAGTACAGGAGAGTTCAGACTTCATTTTTGAACTCAGTTCAGGTCAATTTATTTTTCGCTCAATACTAGATGAGGTTAAATATAAAAAGCCTACTCAATGGTACAGTGGATTTTCAGGTAAAAGTACAGCTAAAAACCAATTAATTATTGGTTTAGCTTATGCACCAGATGGTGCTAAACCCCAGCAATATCAAGTAGTTTCATTTGCAACATTAAACTGTAAGAATGACCAGCTTGTTTTATCTAAACCGATTGTCCCATTTTTAGCTTGGAATAAGCAGACCTCAAATTGTTCTACAGTCGATAGATCAGAGGTTGGGATTTTAGATGGTTTTATAGACTATGATCAGACACATTATTTGGCGCAACTGCAACAAAAGTATCCGACATGCAAGCAATTAAATAAAGCATTTCCATCACTTGAAATGGAAGAAAATAGTCAAGATTATAATTTACTCTCAAGTTGGAAACTATGGTGGGCAAAGTTAATAAGTCAGATTAAAACATGGTTTTAATAAAAAAGAGCAATGCAAGCATTACTCTTCATCATCATACTGAGCATAATACTCAGGAGATAAGTTACTAAAACGCGTATATTGCCCTTCAAAAGCAAGACGTACCGTACCAATTGGGCCGTTACGCTGTTTACCAATAATAATTTCGGCAGTACCTGCTTCTTTAGATTCTTTATTGTAAACTTCGTCGCGGTAAATAAACATGATTAAATCCGCATCCTGCTCAATTGCACCAGATTCACGCAAGTCAGACATCACAGGGCGTTTATTAGGTCGGTTCTCTAATGAGCGGTTGAGCTGTGACAAAGCAATCACAGGGCAGTTCATCTCTTTGGCCAAGGCTTTTAAGCTACGTGAAATTTCTGAGATTTCGCCGACACGGTTATCGCCCATGCCTGGAACTTTCATTAACTGCAAGTAATCGACCATGATGCAGCCAATTTTACCGCCATGTTGTTTGGCAATGCGTCGTGCACGTGCACGTACTTCCGTAGGTGGTAGGGCAGATGAGTCATCAATATACAAATGCTTTTCTTGCAGTTGTAAAATCGTGCCTGTGACTTTTGACCATTCATCGCCACTGAGTTTACCTGAACGTAAGTTCCCTTGATGCACTTTGCCGTATGCAGAAATCAAACGCATTGCAATTGAGTCTGCAGGCATTTCCATAGAGTAGACAAGGGCAGGTAAGTCATTGTTAAACAAAACACTTTCAACCAAATTCATGGCAAAGGTGGTTTTACCCATAGATGGACGCGCAGCGACAATAATCAAATCACCCGCTTGCATGCCCGAAGTTTTATTATCTAACTCCACAAAGCCTGTGGTTAAACCTGTAATATTGCCTTCCATTTTAGAAAGTTCATCAAGTTTATCGAATACATCGGCAACCACACTCGAAATGGCTTTTGGGCCTTGCGCTTTGGCATTGTTATTGTGTTGTTCGGCAATTTGGAAAATATTAGTTTCAGCCAAATCTAAAATCTCACTTACACTACGCCCTTTGGTGTCATAGGCATTTTGTAAAATTTCAGAACTGACTTTAATCATGTTTCTGAGGGTTGAGAATTCTTTAATTTTCGTGGCATAGGTTTCTAGGTTATAAAAACTAGAAGGTGAGTCTGCCATGAGCTGCATTAAATATTCTTCACCGCCCGCAGCTTCGAGTAAATTTTGTTTAATCAGCCAGTCATTCACCAAAACAGCATCATAAGGTGAGTTTTCTTTAGATAAAGAATCAATAGCGCGGAAAATATATTTGTGGCGTGTCGCGTAAAAATCAGATTCTTGTAATACATCACCCACTTGTTCAAAAGATTCGGCTACAGTCATCAACGCAGCCAAAACAGCTTGTTCGATGGCTAAGTTATGCGGTGGGGTACGAAACTCTTTAAGCGGGCTGTTCTCATTTGGTTTTAGATCAGACTTTGCAGTATGTTGCTTTGCGCTAGCAGTCGCCTGTGACATATAAATCCCTGATTTTTAAAACAGTAAATGCTGAATAATGCACGGGGGATAGAACTTGAAACTCATATTCTTTCCACTTCCCGATGATACGCCCTCTAGAAAAAAAAGCGAGTAGATTTTGGTGAAGGATAAGTCAAAGCGTATAGATCGATTTAGGAAAATTGTACTAACTGTATATTCTAAAGACAAAAAAAGAGCATGCGATTAGGCATGCTCTTTTCTTTTGCAGAAAATTACTCAGATACGATAGTAACGAGAACTTCAGCAACAACATCATGGTGCAATTGGATTGCGATGTTGAATTCACCAGTGTGACGAAGCGCACCGTTTGGTAAACGAACTTCTGCACGGTCAACTTCAAGACCAGCATTCGTTAACGCGTCAGCGATGTCACGAGTACCGATAGAACCGAAAAGTTTACCTTCATCACCAGCTTTAGCAGTGATTACGATGTTAACTTCGTTCAATTGGTCAGCACGTGCTTGAGCAGCAGCTAAAATTTCAGCTTCTTGCTTCTCAAGTTCAGCACGACGAGCTTCAAATGCTGCAGTGTTTGCTTCAGTTGCAGCAACTGCTTTACCTTGAGGGATCAAGTAGTTACGGCCGTAACCAGCTTTAACTGAAACTTTATCGCCTAATTTACCAAGGTTCTTAATGCGTTGTAATAAGATAATATCCACAGCTCAACCTCACTTATGATTGTCAGTGTAAGGGATCAACGCTAAGTAGCGAGCTTGTTTAATAGCAAGCGCTAATTGACGTTGGTAACGAGCTTTAGTACCTGTAATACGGCTAGGAACAATCTTGCCATTTTCAGTGATGTACTGTTTTAGTGTATCGATATCTTTGTAGTCGATGTACGTAACGTTCTCAGCTGTAAAGCGGCAGAACTTGCGACGACGGTAAAAACGTGCCATTGATGTTCTCCTTAAGCTTCAGCAGAGTCTTGGTTAGCGTGTTGTGCTTCTTCACGTTGAGCTTTACGCGCACGTTTTTCTTCAGCACTCTTAGCCAATAATGACTCTTCAGTGATAGCGTTTTCACGACGGATGATCAAGCTACGAAGGATCGCGTCGTTATAACGGAACAATTCTTCTAACTCGT
Organism: Acinetobacter sp. YH12021; assembly: GCF_013420145.1. NCBI lineage: Bacteria > Pseudomonadati > Pseudomonadota > Gammaproteobacteria > Moraxellales > Moraxellaceae > Acinetobacter > Acinetobacter sp. YH12021. The sequence continues at coordinate 40,952 of NZ_VOYT01000001.1, read as the reverse complement.
CAAGCGTAGTTTGACCACATTCAACGTTCATAAGAATGTAGTGCGCTTTGTGAATTTTGTTAATTGGGTAAGCCAATTGACGACGGCCCCAATCTTCTAAACGGTGAATTTGACCTTCAGCTTCTTTGATGTGAGTTAGGTAACGTTCTACCATACCCACAACTTGATCGCTTTGGTCTGGGTGTACCAAAAGTACGATTTCGTAGTGACGCATTGTCAGCTCCTTACGGTTTATGCAGCCCCTGACTAAATTGAGCCAGAAGCAAGGAGTCACAACCGAAGTTGTGTCGCAAAATTGCGAAGCGTGAATTTTAGAGCTTTTACCAAGTAAATTCAAGGCTTGGTCTAAGAAAAGATCGGCTTGGGTAAAAAGGGAATGTAATATTTTGCATCTATGATTGGAATTTAAATTTTATGCTTTGTATTTGTATGTCACTAACTTTTAGAGTGTTTAATGCAAAAATTATTAAGGACGAATAATTCAAAGACAGATAAATTGTTATTATTTAAATATTGAAGTGTGGAGAGGGTAGGCACTCCATTAAAAGATAGAGCTAAACTCTATCTTTTAAAAAAGTATGATTTGCGTGCTTGGTGCGGTTGCTGTAAAGCTAAAACATAAACTCACAACAGTAATTAAAATAACCGAAAATAGGAAAAAGCGTTTTGCCCATAATTGATCATTTTCTGCTTTGAAGCCAATGACGCCAATATAGAACCAATAAATACAAAGTGCATTCAAAATAACCAGATATAGCCAGTTTGCATAACCAAATACAAACAGTCCATTCATGGCAACGGTAAATAACACCACATAAATTAGTGATTCAATTTTCGTTCGTAAAATTGAACGAGCTACTGGCAAAATTGGAATCCCCGCATTTTTGTAATCATCAAAACGGTAAATTGCAATCGCCCAAGAGTGGGGCATTTGCCAAAGTGCATAACCTAAAAAGATAAGTAGTGCAGCTAAGTCAAATTGATTTGCAACAGCGGTATAACCAATGACAGGTGGGCTTGCGCCTGAAATACTGCCAATAATGGTTTGATGAATTGTTGTGCGTTTGGTCCATAGACTGTAAAAGCCGACATAAACCACGAAACCAATCAGTGCAAAAAGAAAAGCGTATGCGTTAACTCCAAACCATAAAATGCTAAAACCAATTATGCCCAATACCACTGAATAAATCAGCGCAATAGGAACAGAAACAGTTTTTTTCACTAAAGCACGGTTTTGTGTGCGTTGCATTTTTTGGTCGATGTCTTGGTCAATAATATTGTTGACCACACATCCTGAGGCGACAACAAGCGTTGTACCAAGCAGAGTAAGCAGTAGGAGAAGGAAATCTACAGAACCTTGGGCAGCTACAAAGTAGCCACCCAAAGTGGTAATAAAATTACCAAAGAGAATTCCTGGCTTTGTCAGGAATAAATACTTTTTCAGCATGACAACCAGTTTAGATCATCATGTTGTAGTGTAGGTAGTTCATGATCCATACAGAACCAACCAAAAGGATGGCAATGGTCAGAATGGTATACACGAATGCAATCACGTTCCAACGTTGCTCTGAAGAAGAATTCATATGCAAGAAATAAATTAATTGAATAAGAATCTGAGCAACTGCTGTAATCGAAATAACAGTAATCAAAATACCACGGCCAAAACCACCTGCCATAACCATACCAAAAGGAATAATGGTAAGGATAACAGAAAGGATAAAGCCAATCGTATATTGCTTAGTGTTACCGTGTGATGCACCAGCAGAGTTGTGATCGTGACTCATTAGAGAACTCCCATCAAGTAAACTACGCTGAATACACAGATCCAAACGATGTCAAGGAAGTGCCAGAACAAGCTTAGGCAAGCTAAACGACGCATGTTCGGAATAGTCAAACCATATTTCTTGATTTGAACCATTAACACGATCATCCAAACTAAACCTGAAGTTACGTGAATACCGTGCGTACCAACCAAAGTAAAGAACGCAGATAAGAACGCACTCGCACTTGGACCATGTCCAGCGTGAACTAAATGGTTGAACTCATAAAGTTCCATACCAATAAAGATCGCACCGAAAACCCAAGTCACGCCTAACCAAGTTAGAACTTTAGCAACATCTTTCTTGTAAGCAGCTAAAACGGCAAAACCGAAAGTTACAGAAGAAATCAACAGGGCAAAAGTTTCTGTTAAAACGAAGCCTAATGACTCGCCAAACAAATCTTTAGCTGTTGGAGTGCCTACTGGAACGTGGCTACTTAATACAGCGAACGCGATGAAAAGTGTACCAAAAATTACAAGGTCACTCATCAAGTAGGTCCAGAAACCAAAGACGGTGATGTCTGTATCATCGTGGTGATGATCATCATGTCCGTGGTTGTCGTGATGAAGTACTTCAGCCATGTCTTAGTCCTTCTTCAAGTGTTTTTCAAGGAGCGCATAGCGTTCGTTTTCAATACGCTCAACTTCAGCAGCAGGAACATAGTAGTCCACTTTCTTCGTGAAAGAGCTCACGATGAAGCTGATGATTGCAGCGATAAAAGTAACGAATACTAACCACCAAATATGCCAGATTAACGCGAAGCCCATAGTTGTAATAAACATTGCAATTATGAAGCCAGCTGCACGGTTAGTTGGCATATGGACATCTTCATACTTAGTTGGACGAGCGTATGCTACACCATTTTCTTTGTCAGTCCAGAAAGTATCAATACCATTGATCTTTGGAAGGTGAGCAAAGTTATAGAACGGTGCTGGAGAAGAAGTAGCCCACTCAAGCGTACGGCCATCCCATGGATCTCCAGTAAGGTCTAAGCGTTGGTTGCGTTGTAGGAAGCCAACCACAATCTGCATAACGAAGCAGAATAGACCAATAGCAATTAACACAGAACCGAAGAACGCAATTGCCAAGTATGGATCCCATTCTGGGTTGTCATATGTATTCAAACGACGAGTCATACCCATGAAACCAAGGATATAAAGTGGCATGAATGCAAAGTAGAAACCGAAGAACCAGAACCAGAATGCTGCTTTACCCCAAGTTTCATTGAGTCTCCAACCAAACATTTTTGGCCAGTAGTAAATGATACCTGCGAACATCCCGAATACAACACCACCAATAATTACGTTATGGAAGTGAGCAATCAAGAATAAAGAGTTGTGTACAAGGAAGTCCGCTGGTGGAACTGCCATTAATACACCTGTTAAACCACCGATACCAAAAGTCACAAGGAAGCCAAGTGTCCATAGCATTGGGGTAGTGTAGGTAATACGACCCTTGTACATAGTGAATAACCAAGAGAAGATTTTCACACCAGTAGGAATCGCAATAATCATGGTCATGATACCGAAGAACGCGTTAACGTTGGCACCTGCACCCATGGTAAAGAAGTGGTGAACCCATACAACAAGTGATAACACACCAATTGCAACGGTTGCGTACACCATTGATTTGTAACCGAACAAAGTTTTGCGCGCAAAAGTCGCAGTTACTTCAGAGAAAATACCAAATGCTGGTAATATTAAGATATATACTTCTGGGTGACCCCATGTCCAAATCAAGTTTACATACAACATTGGGCTACCACCCATGTCGTTGGTAAAGAAGTGGAAACCGAAGTAACGGTCAAGCGTTAACATCGCAATTGTCGCAGTTAAAACTGGGAAAGTTGCAATGATAAGTACCGCAGTAACTAATGATGTCCAAGTGAAAACAGGCATGTCCATAAGTTTCATGCCAGGCGCACGCATTTTGATGATGGTAACGAAGAAGTTAACACCAGTAAGAAGCGTACCTAGACCAGAAACCTGAAGTGCCCAAATATAGTAGTCAACACCAACACCTGGAGAATATTCGATACCAGATAGAGGAGGATAAGCCATCCAACCTGTAGCAGCGAATTCACCTAATGCAAGTGAAACCATCATTAAACCTGCAGCACCAGCGAATAACCAGAAGCTTAAAGAGTTTAATAACGGGAAGGCTACGTCACGAGCACCAATCTGTAATGGTACAGAGATGTTCATTAAGCCAACAACAAGACCCATTGCCACGAAGAAGATCATGATCACACCGTGTGCGGTGAAAATCTGGTCATAGTGTTCTGGGTGTAAATAACCTTCACCACCACCTTTTGCAAGGAACTGCTGAAGACGCATCATGATCGCATCTGCGAAGCCACGAAGTAACATGACTACAGATACAAAGATATACATGATACCAATTTTTTTATGGTCTACAGATGTGAACCATTCGTTCCACAAGTAGCCCCATTTTTTGAAGTAGGTAATACCAGCAACAACTGCAAGGCCACCTAAGATCATCGCTGCAACAGTAACCAATACGATTGGATCGTAAGGAATTGCATCTGGACCTAACTTACCTAATAAGCTCATGTCTTATTCCCCTTGAGAAGCAGTCGCATGTTCAACTGCTACATGAGTTTCAGAAGCAGGCGCTTCACCAGCCACTACAGGAGCTGAATGGTCAGCACCATGGTAGTTACTCATATAGTTATTGATCACTGATTCAAACAAGCCTTGCTCAACAGAAGAGTAATAAGTCACAGGATGTGGCTGAGTCTTATATGGACCTTCTTTTAAAGCCGTTGCAGCAAGTTTTTTCTCTAATTCAGTTTTGGCGTTACGAACCATTGCATCAATTTGTTTCTGTGAACGGTTACCGTCACGTAAAGAAGCAAATTCAGCTTGATCTAAAACTGTTTTTTGAACAGCTTGAGGATTGATAGTCGTACCTTGACCTGCTTTAACAGCTGTTACCCATTGCTCAAAATCAGCTTGAGTTACAGAGTGAGCTTTAAAGCGCATTTGCGAGAAACCATAACCTGAGTAGTTAGATGAGAAACCACGGAATTCGCCCGTGTTGTCTGCTAAAACGTTCAAGTGAGTTTGCATACCCGCCATTGCATAAATCTGACCAGATAATGCAGGGATAAAGAACGAGTTCATTGTGAAGTTAGATGTTAAACGTAAGCTTACAGGCGTTTGCTCTGGGAAGCGTAATTCGTTAACAGTAGCAATGTTCTGTTCTGGGTAGATGAAGATCCATTTAAATTGTTCAGCAATAACTTGAACAGTTAAAGGAGCTTTTTCGGATTCTAGCGGACGGTAAGGGTCGTACTTGTGGGAACCCCACCAAGTTAACCAAGCTAAAATACAAATAATAATAACAGGTATACCCCATACTACAATTTCAATTGCAGTAGAGTGTGACCATGTTGGTTGATAGTCTGCGTCTTTATTCGATGCGCGATATTTCCAACCGAACCACAATGCCATAATTGCAGATGGAATAACCACCAATAGCATTAGGTAAATCGCAGTCATCATCAGGTTACTTTGACCTGCTGCAACTGGACCTTTTGAGTTCAGAAGTACTAAATCACCGCCACACCCAGTTAAGAGTGCAGCCATCGTAGATAAAGACAATACAGCTAAAATCGTTTGTCTCATTTTACAACCTCGGTGAAGAGTCCCATTCCCTAATTTAATATGGGATAGCGATTAAAGTGTCGCATGATTAAAAAGACATCAAAAAAGATGAAAAAGTCTTCTTAATCATCGGACACCGCTACGTTGTAGGGCATTATGCCTGATATCGACAAACTAAGCTACACATAAAGCGGCTTTAAGTGGAGGGAATAAAAACCAATTTTTATACTCGGAATTATTTGTGTTAATTTTAATTTATTTATATTTATCAATATTATAAGAAAAAAGGGATGATCAATCATCCCTGAATAAATAAAATCAAATTATTGCTTTACGACTTTGGTTTTGGCGAGTTTATCGTGCAAAGCCTGTCGTTTTGCACCAAATGCAAAGCCATAATCTAAAATTGTGATGAAGGGCATAAACATCATATTCAAAATAATGAAAATGATAGAGCGAATAGTAAACACACGCATTAGGCTGACTTTTTCTTCGGTTTCAGCATCGACAATCTTAATTTTAGTCAGACGTTTGCCAATACTTTGTCCAGTTTTAGCCAGCAGCAAGGCTTGTATGCCCAGCATAATCAATAAATAAATTGCCACCGCTTGCCAAGCTTGCATTGGAATGAGCTGAAAGAGTTCAGTTTGCAATTGCATGGCTTGATCAGACGTTGTCGCTGCCTGCATTTTTTGTTGTAAACCAGACAATTGTTCAAACTGGTCCGCATTTAAGAAAAAAGAGGGAAGTGCTGCTGCAGGCAACCATAACAACATGTCTATAATTTTGGCTAAAGCACGTTGGTTAATGCTCGCCAATTCATTTTTTGTTGCCTGTGTTCTGGAGTTTGACGATGCTGAGCTTGGTCGTGATGTGTTTGTAGCCGTGTAATCTGTATTTTGAAAAGGTGAATGTTCAGGGGCAGGTGGTGTGCTGACGTAGCCTTGTGGTTCATATACAAGTTTACCTTGGGTGAGTTCACCTAAAGCTTTCCATTCGCTCATGCCTTGGTGCCAAGCCAAATCTGTCAGCAACACTTGTTGGCTGGCGAGCATTTGGTTGAGCTGCTCTAAGGTGTATGGCCCAGCTTGTTGATTATTTCGTGCCAAGTAAATTTGCATAAATATAAAATCTCAAAAAATGAATTTGAAAAAAAACCCACGCAGGTGCATGGGTTTTCTTTTAACACGTTTTACTATGCTTGTTGAGCTTTTTCTTCAGAAAGGAAGAACCAAGTGTCTAAAACTGAGTCTGGGTTTAAAGATACAGATTCAATACCTTGTTCCATTAACCAACGTGCAAGGTCAGGGTGATCTGAAGGGCCTTGACCACAGATACCGACATATTTACCTGCTTTACGGCATGCGTGAATTGCCATAGAAAGTAATGCTTTCACTGCAGGGTCACGTTCATCGAACAGGTGAGAAACAATGCCTGAGTCACGGTCTAAACCAAGTGTTAACTGAGTTAAGTCATTTGAGCCGATAGAGAAACCATCGAAATGCTCAAGGAATTGTTCAGCCAACAATGCGTTGGTTGGTAATTCACACATCATGATCACTTTCAGACCATTTTCACCACGTTTTAAACCATTCAGCGCAAGCAATTCGATCACACGTTTTGCTTCAGCAACGGTACGTACAAATGGAATCATAATTTGTACGTTGGTTAAGCCCATTTCGTCACGTACTTTTTTCAAGGCACGACATTCAAGCTCGAAGCAGTCACGGAAATTGTCAGACACATAACGACTTGCACCACGGAAGCCCAACATTGGGTTTTCTTCTTCTGGCTCATATAACTTACCACCAATTAAGTTTGCGTATTCGTTTGATTTGAAGTCAGACATACGCACAATCACTGGTTTGTCAGCGAATGCAGCAGCAAGGGTAGAAATACCTTCAACCAATTTTTCTACATAGAATTCGATTGGCGATGAATAGCCCGCAGTACGCGCCATAACTGCTGCACGTGTTTCACGTGGTAAGCTGTCAATATTAAGCAATGCTTTAGGATGCACACCAATCATACGGTTGATGATGAATTCTAAACGTGCAAGACCAATCCCTTCGTTTGGAATTTGAGCAAAGTCAAATGCGCGGTCTGGGTTACCAACGTTCATCATGATTTTGAACGGAAGTTTAGGCATAGATTCGATTGAGTTCTTTTGAACTTCAAAATCTAAAGCACCTTCATAAATGAAACCTGTGTCGCCTTCGGCGCAAGAAACTGTAACTTCCTGACCATCAGTCAAAACTTCAGTTGCATTACCACAACCTACAATTGCAGGTACGCCTAATTCACGGGCAATAATTGCAGCGTGACAAGTACGACCACCGCGGTTAGTGACAATTGCAGCAGCACGTTTCATCACTGGTTCCCAGTCTGGATCAGTCATGTCTGAAACAAGAACGTCACCTTCCTGAACTTTGTCCATTTCTTTAATAGACGTTACAACGCGGACTCTACCAGAACCGATACGCTGACCAATTGAACGACCTTCACAAATGACCGTACCTTTTTGTTTCAATAGGTAGCGTTCCATAGTACCGACGTTTTCACGGCTTTTTACAGTTTCAGGACGTGCTTGAACGATGTAGATTTGACCGTCATCACCATCTTTTGCCCATTCAATATCCATAGGCGCTTGATAATGTTCTTCAATAATTAACGCTTGTTTCGCTAATTCTTGTAGTTCGTGATCATTTAAAGAGAACTGTTGGCGATCTTGTTTTTCAACATCGACCACAACTACAGATTTACCAGCCGCGCCTTCTTCACCATAAATCATTTTTTGGTGTTTAGAGCCAAGGTTACGACGTAAAACTGAGTGTTTGCCTGCTTTTAATAAAGGCTTAGAAATATAGAATTCATCTGGGTTAACTGCACCCTGAACCACCATTTCACCCAAACCATAAGAAGCAGTAATGAATACAGCATCACGGAAACCAGATTCTGTATCTAGGGTAAACATTACACCAGCAGCGCCAGTTTCTGAACGTACCATACGTTGTACGCCTGCAGACAAAGCAACGACATCGTGGTCAAAGTTTTGGTGTACACGGTAAGAAATCGCGCGGTCGTTGTACAAAGATGCAAAAACTTCTTTAATGGCAATTAATACGTTGTCAATGCCACGGATGTTTAGGAATGTTTCTTGCTGACCTGCGAAAGATGCGTCTGGTAGATCTTCTGCAGTTGCAGATGAACGAACGGCAACCGCGATGTTTGGGTTGCCGTTAGAGAGTGCTTCAAAAGCAACTCGGATTTCTTGTTCTAGTGATGCAGTAAGCGGAGTGTCGACAATCCATTGACGAATTTTTGCACCAGTTTCAGCAAGCGCATTCACGTCATCTACATTGAGTGTTTTTAGCTCTGCTTGAATTTTAGCGTTTAGGCCACTTTGCTCGAGAAATTCACGATAAGCAGCAGCTGTTGTTGCAAAGCCACCTGGTACCGATACACCAGCATTAGATAAGTGGCTGATCATTTCGCCCAAAGATGAGTTTTTCCCACCCACGAGCTCAACATCGTGTTTCCCTAATTTTTCCAGACCAATTACGCGCGCTTCCAAAGTTGTTACTCCACTTTTGCAGTATTAATCACTATCTTGTCATGAAATTATAATAAATCTACTTAGCAATTTGGTTTTACTAAGCGACAGTCATGTAAGATCGGTTTACTATAAAGATTATATAGCACTAAGACAAATGTTTAAGGAGAATTTTAATGTCAGATGGTAAACAAATTAAGCGGAGTGTTTTTTTTATTTCCGATGGAACTGCAATTACGGCTGAAACCCTTGGACATTCACTCTTAGCGCAATTTCCAAATGTGGACTTTGATATTCATATTCATCCTTATATTACGTCTGAAGAAGCGGCTATGAATGTGGTGGCAGAGATTAATGCCCGAGCACAAATTGATGGTCAATTACCTTTGGTGTTTGATACCTTGGTTGACCAATATGTGCGTGACATTATCAACACTGCCAAAGCAATTAATTTAGATGTATTTGAAGGCTTAATTAGTAAGCTTTCTGAAGAGTTAGGAACACCACCAACCACTTTGGTCGGGCAGACGCATGCCGTAACAGATTCTGAATCTTACAAGGCACGTATTGATGCGGTGCATTTTGCCTTAGATAACGATGATGGCGCACGTACACGCCATTACGACAAGGCCGATCTGATTCTGATTGGGGTGTCGCGTTCGGGTAAAACGCCAACTTCCATCTACCTTTCTTTACAGTTCGGGATTCGTGTGGCGAACTATCCATTGACTGAAGAAGACCTCGATGACAACCGTTTGCCAGCCGTATTAAAGCCGCATAAACATAAGTTATTTGGCTTGATGATTGATGCTGAACGCCTTGTGGCAATTCGTACTGAACGTAAAGCTAATAGCCGTTATGCAAGTTTTAATCAATGCCAAATGGAATTGCGTGCGATTGAAGGTATTTATATTTCAGAAGGGATTAAATATTTAAATGTTTCAGAAATGTCGATTGAAGAAATTTCAACACGTGTTTTACAAATGACAGGTTTAAAACGTCGTATTGGTTAATGAAACTATATGTATTAAAAGAGCCAAAATTTTATTTTGGCTCTTTTTTATTGGATTTAAATAGAATAAAAATCAAGCTACTATTTATTTAAATGATAATGCTTTTAGTGTGACTTAAAATGTAGTGATAATGGTATCAATTGGATGTTCTTGTCCATCAATACTATGCACGCTATGTGCACAGACTTTGACAATTGGCCAAGTAATCAAATGGCAATTTTCGCGTTGTAAAGCTGAATAATAATGATCAGATTTAAAATAGCGTTGATGTGTATCTGCAATGTTTGGTGTGAGTTGACGTTTAAGCCACGTGTCTTTGACTTGAGCATCTATAAAGCGTAAAGCCAAAATATTTTTGACGCGGTTATTAAACAAACGTCGATTTTTAAACACCAAAGGATGGCTAATTAGGCGATGGATGCCACGTTCTGTACTTGGCAGGACAAAATGCGGTGCAATTTGAAAGACTTGAACAGATGTTGCTTGCTGACAAATTCTATCGAGTTGTGCCACGCTGTCCTGATTTGCACCAATAACTGCAACGCGTAAACCTGTGAAGTCATGCTGTTTGATTTCAGTTGCAGGAATGCATTCGCCTTGGAATTCTTGAAAATCTGCCAAGCAGTTTTGAAAAGCGTGTCTATGTACGTCGTGTTTAGGACTGACCATGCTGAATCTCTTGATATATTCATTTTATAAATTAGAACATTTACTCTATTTTGTTGGGGCAGTACTGTTTGGTAAAGTCTTTTGTGCAGGCGAGCCAGTCATTCCTAAAGATTGAAAATTAATTCAACTGAGATTACTGAGATTTAAGCGAAAGAGAACAAGAAAACGGATTTAAGTTATTTATTTTAAATGTTTTTAATTGATGAAACCTTGTAGCTCAATAGAACTACAAGGTCGGAGCTAATTAAGTATCTAACTTCATTTGCATGAGCAAATCAAAGTTATGTAAGCGTTTTTCTGTGTCATAGATGTCACAGGTAAAAATAAACTCATCGACATCATACTTCGCCAATAAGTTTTCCAATCCTGCTTTGACAGTCGCCTTTGAGCCAATTTGCGCCATGGCATAAAAACTATCAACTGACATTTTTTCTGCAGGTGACCATAAGCCATCCATACTTTCGACTGGAGCTTTGAGTTTTAGGCTTTGTCCACGCATTAAACCTAAAACACGCTGATAGGCACTAGTCGCCAAAAATTCTGCTTCTTGGTCGGTATCTGCAACCACTGTTGGCACACCCATAGACACATAAGGCCGCTCTAAATATTCTGAAGGCTCAAAATTGTCACGATATAACTGAATGGCTTGAGCAAGCATACGCGGGGCGAAGTGTGAGGCAAATGAGTAGGGTAGTCCTAATTTTGCAGCAAGTTGTGCGCTAAATAAACTTGAACCAAGCAACCATACAGGAACGTGTGTCCCTTGTCCTGGCGTAGCAACAATACGTTGTTGTGGTTCAGCATCTTTAAAGTAATGCAAAATTTCTAAAACATCTTGCGGAAATTGATCTTCAGTTTCCTGTCGCCCACGACGCAGCGCACGCATGGTCACTTGATCTGTGCCTGGTGCGCGACCTAAACCGAGTTCAATACGGTTAGGATATAAAGTCGCTAAAGTTCCAAACTGTTCAGCGACCACTAACGGTGCGTGGTTGGGGAGCATAATACCGCCAGAACCGAGTTTAATTTTTTGCGTATTTGCTAATAAATAACCCAAAAGAACTGCGGTTGCTGAGCTGGCAATGCCATCCATATTATGATGTTCCGCCAACCACAAACGGTCATAGCCGAGTTGTTCTGCGTGTCGTGCTAATTCAAGTGCATGATGCAGTGAAAACTGTACTGATTGATCATCACGTACAGGTGCGAGTTCAAGAATGGCAAATTTTGTGTCTTGCAGGGAACGCATCATTTATTCCAGCTTGATTAAAGAGAGTTTTATCATACGATGCTGCACTGATTTTGTATATCGAAAATTTTCGATATATGGGCGAGTCATGAGATATTGCCATTTAACAACGCGCGACATTCATCCAAAAAGCACGCTTTATAAAAAAACATTTATCCAAGCAAGTAGTCAGCAAACAAAAAGCACCCGAAGGTGCTGATTGTTAGAAGTATCGTGAGAAATTAACGACGTTTACCATTTTTATAGTGACCTAAATGTAAGCCATTGTCTTTGCGGTAACGGTCATTATAACGGTAGTCATTGTAGCGATAGCCACGGCTATCATAGCGGCGGTCATAACGATCATCACGACGGTCTTCACTAACTTTTTGACCTAATACTGCACCACCTGCAGAGCCGAGTCCTGCACCGACATAGCCACCATTGTTGCCTGCCATATTGCGACCAACGCTATATCCACCTGCACCGCCCAAGGCAGCACCAATCATGGCACCGTTACGGTCACGTTTATTGGCAGAAGCTGCAGCACCGCCCGCACCACCAATGGCTGAACCAATCATCGCGCCTGTTTGTCCACCCATTTGTTGACCAATTGCTGCTCCGACAGCACCACCCAAGGCAGAACTTACGGCAACACGTGTATCGTTTGCATGTGCAGTACTCATAAGCAAGGCAGAACTTGCGATAACGCTACCCAATAAAATACGATTAAGTTTCATGCGGATGCTCCAAATATTGATTAATATGTTTTGTAATGAAGATATAGAAACAGATGGCAAAGATCGTGAAGGGCAATGAGGTAAATCTGCAAAGTTTGGTAAAGACTTTGTAATTGCACTGCTAAATTTCTTCATATTGATTATGGTCGTTTTTTTGAACTGATATATGAAGAAAAATTAATCCTATAAAAAAGCATCAAACCTGTGTTGATGCTTTTTTGCTGCTCTATGCCTATCGTTCAAGATTAACGACGGTTGCGTTTTTTCTTCCATTTACGTTCTTGATAGCGGTCATATTCTTTATCTTTCGAGATTTTATTGCCGAGTGCTGCACCACCTGCTGCACCTAAAGCTGAACCAATATAACCCCCATTGGTACCGCCCATATTTTTACCTACGGTATAACCCGCACCACCACCCAAAGCACCACCAATTGCAGATTCAGTACGATGACGCTTATCACTCGCCACGGCTGCACCACCAGCACCGCCTAAGGCAGCGCCTAGTGTTGCACCCGTAGTACCACCCATATTTTTACCAATAGCTGTACCTGCAACACTGCCTAAAGCACTGGCTGCGGCAACGCGCGTAGTATTGTCTGCATAAACGTTGGCACTGAGCATTGAAGCTGTGGCTAAAGCTGCTGTCATTAACATTGCATTAAGTTTCATGTTGAACTCCATGTCCATTTACAGGACTTATTTATGATCAATTTTGATGGGCTCAATTTAACAAAGCGCCGCTTTTAAAATGTGGAGAGTGCAGACGAGATTGGTGTTCTTTGGTGTGGGCTTTGTATGAGTTTGATTAAAATTGCTAAAAAAATGTCCAAATGCGGATGCTAATTGCGGTACTTGGTGAGTTGTACATTCACCGCAATGCACAGCATTATCAAGCAAAAATACTGCTAGAACATCTGCAGATAGGCATTTCAAACATCGTACAGACTTAATAATGATGTTATTTGGGTGGTAGAATCGGTAAACTATGCGCAATTTTTTATTTCGCTGTGCTGCGTGTTGCATGTAACAGCCTTTGCATTGAGATTTTTTAAACAATGAAAGAATCGTTACGTTTACGATTAGATCAGCTTTCTGACCGCCATGAAGAATTGACTGCTTTGTTGGCAGATGTTGAAGTGATTTCAGATAACAAGCGTTTTCGTCAATTATCACGTGAACACAGTGATTTAGACGAAATTACGGCAGTGTGGTCACAATACACACAAGCCGAAGCCGATATTGAAACAGCCGAAGCAATGTTGTCTGATCCTGACTTTAAGGAAATGGCGCAAGAAGAAATTAAAGACAATAAAGCGCTGATTCAGCAACTTGAAGCTGACTTAAATATTTTAATGATTCCAAAAGACCCGAATGATGCCAACTCGGCTTATTTGGAGATTCGCGCAGGGACAGGTGGCGATGAAGCCGCGATTTTCTCGGGTGACTTATTCCGCATGTATAGCAAATATGCCGAAAGTCAGGGCTGGAGAATCGAAATTTTATCTGAAAATGAAGGTGAACACGGCGGATATAAAGAAGTCATTTGCTTGGTGAATGGCGAAGGCGTGTATGGCCGTTTGAAGTTTGAAAGTGGTGCGCATCGTGTGCAACGTGTTCCTGCGACTGAATCGCAAGGTCGTGTGCATACATCAGCGTGTACTGTGGCAATTTTACCTGAAGTAGATGTAGACACCACGGTAGATATTAACCCTGCCGATTTGCGTATCGATACCTATCGTGCTTCGGGTGCGGGTGGTCAGCACGTTAACAAAACCGACTCTGCAGTGCGTATAACCCACATTCCGACGGGTACTGTGGTGGAATGTCAGGAAGAGCGTTCACAGCATAAAAACAAAGCGAAAGCGATGGCGTTGTTGGCATCACGTTTGGAAAATGCCAAACGTGCTGCAGCAGATGCAGCAACTTCAGAAATGCGTCGTGATTTGGTGGGTTCGGGTGACCGTTCTGAGCGTATTCGTACCTATAACTATCCGCAAGGACGTATGACAGATCATCGTATTAACCTGACTTTATATAAGTTGGATGCGGTGATGGAAGGTGATTTAACTGAACTACTAGATAGTCTGCATCGTGAATATCAGGCAGATCAGTTGGCGATGCTTGCTCAGCAAAACGGTGGTTAATGAATATTGCACAAGCCTTGGCGCTACGTGGTGAAGTCGATAGCTATGAGCGTCAAGAAAATATTTGGTTGTTAGAGCATTTTTTAGGACTCAGTGCGCTTGAATTAAAATATCGTGCTGATCAGGAATTGAGTGCCGCGCAAGAGCAGATGTATGTGCAGGCTTTGGCACGTATAGCAGCAGGCGAGCCTTTGGCGTATATCACAGGTTCACAGCCATTTTGGACACTGGATTTAAAAGTCACGCACGATACTTTGGTGCCACGTCCTGATACCGAGGTTTTGGTCGAAACTGTGTTGGCTTTGTCATTACAACGTGATGCTGTAATTGTCGATTTAGGCACAGGTACAGGGGCGATTGCTTTGGCTTTAGCATCTGAACGTCCAGATTGGCAGGTAACCGCAACCGATATTTACCTGCCAACACTTGCAGTTGCTCAAGAAAATGCAAGCAAGCATGCTTTAAATCAGGTGCAATTTGCCTGTGGTGCATGGTTTGAGGCATTGGGTTCAGCAGCCGAGCCACGTTTTGATTTAATTGTATCTAATCCGCCGTATATAGATGCTAATGATGCACACATGTCTGCTTTGGCAGCAGAGCCTGAACGTGCATTGGTGGCAGCAGATCAGGGTTTGGCAGATATTCTGCAGATTATTTCGCAGGGTAAGCACTGGCTGAAAGCAAATGGATGGATTGCACTAGAGCATGGCTATGACCAAGCTTTAGCAGTGCAAGCGATTTTTGCAGAACACGGTTTTTCTGACATTCGTACAGTCAAAGATTATGCAGGCAATGATCGGGTGACTTTAGCACAATGGCTTGCTGGCTGATGTGTTATATCAGTTAAAAATCTTGTGAGATCTATTTATCAGCTTGCAAACATAGACGAATGATTAGCAAAGTTTAAGTGCAAGACCAATTTATGAGCCTCAACTCAACTGATGTCAGCTTAGGTTGCCTTTCACTGCCAAAATTGCAGGTGGCAGTTCTTCGCCAAGTGAACTCAGCATTTCCCGTTCAATTAATCGCACCATGGAGTTGAGCGGTAAATCATTGTCTTGCAGGCCAAAAGGTTCTTCAAGTTGTTCGCTGAGAGCATCTAAACCTAAGAATAAATAGGCAATTAAACCCACCAAAATTGGTGTCCAGATTCCTAAACTTGCTTCTAAACTAAAAGGCAGAATAAAGCAGAAGCAATACACAGTGCGGTGCAACAAGACTGAATAAGAAAAAGGCAAGGGTGTGCTGAGAATTCGATCGCAACCTGCTTGCACATTACCCAATTCAACAATATGTTGATTCAAGCCTTGATAAATAATATCGGAAATTTCACCTGTTTTCAGTGCGCTGACTAACTCTTTTTGAATGCTTTCTAAAATAAACTGTGCGGCATTAATATGCGGAAATAATGCTTCATAATCTGCAGATGTGAGGTTGACTTTGTTTTGATAAAAATCGATAGGTTGGTTTTGATTGCGTAAACGGTTACGCAATAAATTACTAAACAACATGACCCGATACATCAAGACCCGACGCTGTTGATCTGGCAGTACGTATGAGTCACGTGAAATATGCCGTGATGTTGCAATTAACGTCCCCCACAATTTTCGACCTTCCCACCAACGTTCATAACTGGCGTTATTTCTAAAACTGAGGAAAATAGACAAAATAATACCGAAAATGGTAAAGCCAATGGCTGGTACGCTCGGCACTTGAAAAAAGTGGTGAGAAGACAAATACACTAAGACCGTAGAAAGGAAGACCACAATTGCAAGTGCAGGTAAGACCGTGGGTAAAATTGTCCCATACCATGCAAACAGTAGGGTAAAACTGTTGTTTTTATTGCGAATAATCATCTTGATGCATCCTTGAAGCTGTCCTTAGTGTTTCATAGACAAACAACGCTTGGCAAGATGATAGCTAGCTTTTGATTCAAAAAGCAGCAAGCGGCTTAAAGTCAATTTTTCTTATTTATTATTGCAACAGCCAATAAAAAAGTGATGCCATGAAGACATCACTTTTTAAATACTTTCAGCAAATGAATACCCGAAGTTTTAGTTTAGATCGGGTAATCTTGCAAACAGTCAGGAATTTCAACTTGTGCCAAACTGTCTGTTTCTAAAGCCAAACATAGCGCAACAATTTTAGCGGTATCGCACAGGTGTTCATCTTTGAGAGCCAAACCCGCTTGCAAAGATTGTAAATCTTCTTGGCAAATATCTAGGGCTTGCGCTGCTTCAAGTGCATCTTCACGTTTGAAAAACGCAGACATGACATTACGTAACTGCTCTTCTGAGGTATTTAGAATACTTTGATTGAGTAATTCATCTAATTGTTCAGAAGCTTGGTTGAGGGAGTGAGAGAAATTTTGAACTAGATTGTGTTCAAGTACATCCATCATCTTAAGCATGGGGAAACCTCCAAAGATGCTCGTACATTTAATATTACAGGGGGAGTATGACAGCCGAATTGCATAAAATTTATGCTTTAAATTGATTGAAAAGTAAACTAAATTTAATACTTTGACAATGCTGTGCCGATGAACGTCCAGTTCACTGCTAAACCTTGAAATCACAGCTTTGAGTTTTCTTTTATAATTAAGTTGTTTGTAAAATATACAAGATAGTGGCTGAGTAGTAGGTGATAAGTCACGCAATTATGAGCGTTCAGTTATGTGTTTTCAGTATATTGTCGATATGCCCCAGGATTGACCCCTGTCCATTTTTTAAAGGCACGATGAAAAGCACTAGGATCATGGAAATTTAATTGATCGCTAATCTCTTGAAGTGATTGTTGGGTTTTGCTCAACAATTCGATTGCCGTATCTCGACGGATTTCATTTTTTAATTGCTGATAGCTAGTGCCTTCCTGCTTTAAACGCCGTTGGAACGTCGCTTCAGACATATTGAAATGTTGGGTTAATTCGTTCAGCTCTAACCATTCACTCGGCGGCAATCGCATTAATTGTTTACGAATTTTATGACTCAGCGCATGTGGGTTTTTATAACGCACTAAAAGATTAAAAGGCGTTTGTTTTAAAAAGCGTTTCCAGCTTTTTTTATCCTGCTTGATTTTTAAATCAAGATGTTTTGCCTCAAAATAAATCTTATGCGTTGTACACGCATATTCAATTTGGTCACAGAAACGGACACGATAATCAGCATCATCCTGCGGAGCAGCACATTTGAGTTGCATGTTTAAGATAGCAATACGTTGTCCTGTCAGCCAGCACATCAAGCCATGAATCAGCATTAAATATGTGGCATAACTAAACATCGGTTTCACTTGATATTTATCGTGAATGGTTAAGATTGCATATTCACCATCTACGTTTAATTCACCTGAAAAATCATCCAGTATTAAATTAAAGAAATTTAAAATGTCCTGTAATGCGGCCTTTAAATGCTCTGCTTGGTACACCCATTTAGACAAGAGTTGATAACTGCCACGACGCATAGCATGGCTGTCCATGCCAAAAAATTCATCATTCATGGTATCTGCCAGTGCAATCCACAATTGACCATATTGCAGAATTGACACCCTCGCTTTGTTGGAATGTAAAAGCTCTGCAGGAATACCCGCCGTCTGCAAAATCGCATGAGTATCCATACCGCGTTGCTGTGCAGTATGCAAAGCTTCATGGACTAAAGCAATTGAAATTGTACCTTTGCTGTAAGTGAGCTGAGTTGCATTCATGGGATGGCGTGGTATTCCATTTACAAGTTGAGTGTTCAAATACATCATAGTCGATGCAGGGTTTGGAAATTGTACTCTAGCTTGAGTGTGATTAATCTGTTTCTTAAGTTGTATCAACCTGAAAATTTATAAGGAAAATAAAATGAAAATTCAAGGAAAAGTCTGTGTGGTCACGGGTGGTGCATCGGGTTTAGGTGCTGCGACTGCACAACATTTAGTTGCGCAAGGTGCAAAAGTTATTTTGGTTGATATGAATCAAGAACTTGGGCAGCAGCTTCAACAGCAATTGGGCGAAAATGCAGAGTTCGTAGCTGTAGACGTGACCGATGAAAACCAAGTACAGCAGCTTTTTAACCATATTGAGCAAAAATACGGACAGTTAAATGGTTTGGTGAATTGTGCAGGCATTGCACCGTCTGCCAAAGTCTTGGGACGTGATGGTTTGCATGATTTGGCGATGTTCCAAAAAGTGCTGAATATTAATGTCACGGGCAGTTTTAATATGATCCGTTTTGCGGCACAACTGATGGCGAAATATGACTTAGCCGCCGATGAAGAAGAGCGTGGTGTGATTGTGAATACTGCTTCGGTTGCAGCATTTGATGGGCAGATTGGACAAAGTGCGTATTCTGCATCGAAAGGTGCAATTGTGGGGATGACGCTGCCTTTGGCACGTGAATTGGCACGTGAAGCCATTCGGGTGATGACGATTGCCCCCGGTATTATGGAAACCCCGATGCTGAAAGCATTTCCACAGCATGTGCAAGATGCTTTAGGGCAAATGGTGCCATTTCCACCACGTTTGGCAAAGCCTGAAGAATTTGCGCAATTGGTGGGTCATATTTTTGAAAATGGTTATTTAAACGGTGAAGTGATTCGTTTGGATGGCGCAATTCGTATGCAACCGAAATAAGTTATGACGATGCTATCTCCATAAAATAGCCTAAGCAAAAATTCAAGTATTGAAAAACTGGATACTAAAAAACCGTTGCAATACAGCACAAGGATGTTGCGCGCATTCCTGACAAAAACAACATCTACCATATACACAGAGGGTCACCATGATTTTAAGCCATGAACAAAAAATGATTCAGGATATGCTGCGCAGTTATGCACAGGAAAAGCTTAAACCAACTGCAGCAGCACGTGATAAAACTGCTGAATTCCCTGCAAAGGAGTTAAAGGAACTAGGTGAGCTAGGTGCTTTGGGCATGACCGTTGCAGAAGAATGGGGCGGTGCAGGTTTAGATTATGTATCTCTCGTTTTAGCCTTAGAAGAAATTGCTGCGGGTGATGGTGCAATTTCAACGATTGTGAGTGTGCAAAACTCATTGCCATGCGGAATTACACAACGCTACGGCACAGAGGCGCAAAAACAAAAATATTTAACTAAACTGGCAACAGGCGAATGGTTAGGCTGCTTTTGTTTAACTGAACCACAAGTCGGCTCTGATGCCAGCGCGATTGAATGTAAAGCTGAAAAAGATGGCGAGGATTGGGTTTTAAATGGTACCAAGCAGTTTATCACCACAGGCAAATATGCAGATGTTGCTTTAGTTTTTGCTGTAACGGACAAAACTGCGGGTAAAAAAGGCATTTCCTGCTTTTTAGTCCCGACGAACACACCAGGTTATATCGTGGCACGTTTAGAAGACAAAATGGGACAGCACTGTTCCGATACCGCCACCATCGTGTTGGAAAACTGCCGTATTCCTGCACAAAACCTATTGGGGCAAGAAGGTGAAGGCTACAAAATTGCACTCTCTAATTTAGAGTCGGGGCGTATTGGTATTGCCGCGCAATCGGTGGGTATGGCACGAGCAGCTTTAGATGCAGCCGTGGACTATGCCAATGAGCGTAAAGCTTTTGGAGTTGAAATTGTGCAACATCAGGCAGTCGCGTTTCGCTTGGCAGATATGGCAACACAGATTGAAGCTGCACGACAGCTTATTCTACATGCCGCAAGCCTCAAAGATGCAGGCTTACCGTGTTTAAAAGAAGCATCTATGGCCAAGCTTTTTGCTTCAACCATGGCAGAGCGTGTGTGTTCAGATGCGATTCAAATACATGGGGGCTATGGCTATGTATCTGATTTCCCTGTTGAACGTATTTACCGCGATGTGCGCGTTAGCCAAATTTATGAAGGTGCATCCGATATTCAGCGTTTGGTGATTGCACGTGAAGTGACTAAGCGTTAAAGCTGAGTATCTAAAACTTTAGTCGGTGTCCAAAGCTTGCAAGGTTATTGCAGGATGTGGAAATTGAGAAAATGTTCAAATCATGTTTAGCTAACTTGATTGAAAAATACGCGAAGATCATGTCGTGATTGCGTTGCATGATCGACTTCAACACAGCAAACCTAATTTAAATTTTAAAGAGCGATTCAATCCTAACTTGTAAAAACGGTTAAAACAATAACGCATATTGCTGCAAATGAATTGCAGTGTCATCAGTTTAAGACGGAGCTTAAAAGAATGAAAACTTTGCAAGAGGCATATCAACAGTTTGATATTGAGCAACTGATTCAAACCCAATTGGCAGGAACGCCAACGGCACTTAATGCCTATGAAGAATGTTGCGGACGCTATACGGGTACTCAACAAACTGCCTTAATTTGGGAAGGCAAACACGGTCAAACTGCATCGTGGACATTTGATCAACTGGCAGAAGCATCTGGAAAATTGGCAAATTATTTTACTCAACTGGGCTTAAAAGCAGGTGATTGTATTGCAGGATTATTGCCGCGTACGCCTGAATTGTTAATTACGGTTTTTGCCACATGGCGCATTGGGGCAGTGTATCAGCCTTTATTTACAGCTTTTGAATCTAAAGCGATTGAGCACCGTATTCAAACTGCAAAGACGCAGCTCATTGTGACCAATACTGAGCAGCGTCCAAAACTAAATGCCTTGTCTAATGTGAAAATTTTAACTGTGGACGCAGCAAATCAAGCTCAAAACCATGATACAGATTTTTGGCAAGTTCTAAGCACTCAAGACACTTACTTTGAAACCGTGTATCGCAGTTTTGAAGATGATTTTCTGATGATGTTTACATCAGGCACTACGGGTTTAGCTAAATCTGTACCTGTGCCTTTAAAAGCCATTGTGGCATTTAAAGGTTATATGCAGCATGCAGTCGATTTAAGAGCAGAAGATTCATTTTGGAATTTAGCCGACCCTGGTTGGGCTTATGGCTTGTATTACGGTATTACAGGGCCACTGAGTTTGGGGCATAGCATTATTATGGATGAACGTCCATTTAGTGTTGATCATGCACTGGAAATTATCCGTAAATATCAGGTGAGTAATTTAACAGGTTCACCAACCGCATTTAGAATGTTCTTTGGTTTTAAAGAAAAGTTTGATGGTGATATTCAACGACATCTGCGTGTGGTTAGCAGTGCAGGCGAGCCGCTCACACCAGAAGTGATTCATTGGTTTAAGCATGATTTACAAGTCAATATTTATGATCAATATGGACAAACCGAATTGGGGATGGTGATTGCCAATCATCATGCACTGGAACATCAGAAAAAAGTAGGTTCTGCGGGTTATGCTATTCCCGGACATCGTTTCGCGGTTTTAAATGCACAGCATCAGGAAGTCGCTCACGGCGAAATTGGCACACTTGCACTGGATGAATCACAATCGCCTTTAATGTGGTTCAAAGGTTACGATGGGGATGACCGTAAATCATTTGTGGGACAGTATTATTTAACGGGTGATACGGTACGTTTAAATGAATTTGGTGGGATTGATTTTATTGGTCGTGCAGACGATGTCATTACAACTTCGGGTTATCGTGTCGGGCCTTTTGATGTAGAAAGTACTTTGCTTGAATGTGAGGAAGTGCTTGAATCCGCAGTAATTGGTAAGCCAGACCCAGAGCGTACAGAAGTGGTAAAAGCCTTTGTGGTGTTAAAAAATCAATATCAACCAAGCACTGCATTGCAGGAAAAGCTGCAACAGTATGTGCGTTCACGCTTATCGAAACATGCCTATCCTAAAGAAATTGAATTTGTCAGCAGTTTGCCTAAAACATCCAGTGGAAAAATTCAGCGTAATTTATTGAAGCAACAAGAAATTGCAAAACAAAATGCTTTTAAAAAAGTGAGCTAAATTCAGCCAATAGGCCCTGTTAATTATTGCGCCATAAGAAAAACGCCATTCATACAGATTGGCGTTTTTTTAAATCTGTATTCTTTATTTAAACCACCCGATTATGCAAGCACGAACTCAATCGATAGAAAATGTGTGCATCATATTGGTGATGTGATATTTTCAACTTTATGCTGACACAATGAACAAGGCTGCATGTACTTCGATTACGATAAAAGCATGTAGGCAGCGCAATACATATTGGGGGAGAACATCATGGTAACAGCTCATTTAAATTTCACGCAGCCGTCAAAGCGGATATTTACGAAGTCGATATGGATGGGCGCAGCTTTACTGTTGTGTGCCTCTGGCAGTTATGCACAAAACTGGAACCCAGCGCCAACTGCTGAAAGTACAGCCTATTCCAGCTATCCAGCAGCAAAAACGCCACAAAAAAATTATGCAGTCTTTGCCGAATACGCCAATTTTGAAGCAGATTTTGACAGTGGCGATGCAGTAGAACTAGATGGTTTTGCTTTGGGTGTTTCCACCACGCCACATCGCTCAGGTTTTTATGGCAGATTGGAATTCTTAAAAAACAATGAATACGATTTGGATTATTATGAATTCAATATGGGCGGGAATTTAAACCTGATCAGCTATCATGGTTTTTATTTCAATACATACGCAGGTCTAGGTTATAGCGGCGCAAGTTCAAAGCTGCTTGCCAATGATGTCAATTTTGTCACTTTACCTGTGGGCGTAGAAGTCGGTTTGAACTTTGTTCCTGATTTCTCGATTTACGCCACTGCCGGTTATAAATGGTTATATGACAGCACCTCGAATACCACCTGTAAAGATGGGACAACCTCAGACAAAGTCGGGAATACGGCATGTTACTGGAATGGTGGAATTGCCTATTATAATGAATATATAGGCGATGCCGATGGCGTTACTTATAACGTAGGCATGCGGATGCACTTTTAAGCAAGTCGTTGCACATCTCCATCTGTTCAAATACGCAACAATTCAACCGCCGTCATGGCGGTTTGCTTTGAATACCCGTTATACTTGGCGTTTTGGTTTTGCAGAATAGGGCATTTTCTTGGAAAGCATATTCGATACTCAGTTGGAATTGAGCGATGCAGAAATGCATCTATATAGCCGACAAATTTTATTGGATGGCTGGGATATTGAAGCCCAAGAAAAATTAAAACTGGCCAACGTACTTGTTGTGGGGTGTGGCGGGATTGGCTGTTTAAGCGCAGAATTACTTGCACGTGCAGGCGTGGGAAAAATCACTCTGATTGATGCTGATGTGATTGAAACCAGTAATTTGCAACGACAAATCGCCTATACCCCCGCAGATTTAGGCTTTTATAAGGCCGAAATTCTCGCAAAAAGATTAATGCAAATTAATCCTTATATCGAGATTGTTTGTTTAACCACGCTGTTAGATGCGCAAAATGCAGGCACTTTAGTTGCCCAACAAGACCTAGTTTTAGATGGTTGTGATAATTTCAGTACCCGATATTTGGTCAATCAATATTGCCGACAATTGAATGTACCTTTACTCAGTGCCTCTGCCATTGGTTTTCAAGGGCAAATGTTCATGGTCGAAGGTGATTCTGCTTGCTATGAATGTCTGTTCCCGAAAGAACAACATGCCAATGAAAGTTTGCGCTGCGCTGACAGTGGCGTATTGGCAACCACTCCCAACGTCATGGCCAGTTTACAAGCGCATCATGCCTTATTGTACTTGGGTTTAGGCAACACCGCGCTGAAACAAAAGCTATTACTTTGGGATGGTTTAAGCATGAAACAACGCTTATTGTCGTTTGATCAAGACCACAACTGTCCAGTTTGTCAGGCAAGATAGCCTTTTTACTTGGCAATTTTTTGTTAAACTCTCACTACTTTAATATGACTCAGACATGATGAAAAATAATATCTGGTTAGATGGTTTACGTTCAGTTGCTCGCATGGGTGAAACTGCCGTAGTGGCAGCCAAAGCAGGCATTAAATATGCCACTGAAAAGCCAAGTAATGCCAAACTCATGCGCGAAACATTTGAATCTTTAGGTTCAACCTACATTAAACTTGGGCAGTTTATTGCCAGTACACCGTCATTGTTCCCACGTGAATATGTCGAAGAATTTCAAGGTTGTTTAGACCAAACTCCAACTTTACCGTTTAGCTATGTACAGCAAGTATTGGCATCTGAATTTGCAGGGCGCAATTTAGATGAAATATTTGCCTCAATAGATGAAAAGCCTTTAGCTTCAGCATCTATCGCACAAGTACATGCTGCAAAATTGGTGAGTGGCGAAGATGTAGTGATTAAAGTGCAAAAACCGGGTGTAGAAACTATTCTCTATACCGATTTAAACGTCTTGCACTGGGCGACCAAATTACTCGAAAAAGCTGTACCTAAAGTCAAATTTGCGTCATTGGCCGATATTGTCGAAGAAATCAAAACCCGTATGGTGCGTGAAGTCGACTTTATTGAAGAAGCACGTAACCTAGATGATTTTATTAATTATCTGAATTTGACCCAAAATACAAAAGCCACTGCACCTAAGGTCTATCATCAATATTCCACCCGTCGCGTATTGACCATGCAGCGTTTGTATGGCGTACCTTTGACCGATTTTGACGTGGTGAAACAAGTATCTAACGACCCATCGCAAGTATTGATTACTGCCATGAATACATGGTTCGGTAGTTTGATGATGTGTAACAGTTTCCATGCCGATTTACACGCAGGCAACCTGATGTTGCTTGAAGATGGGCGTGTCGGCTTTATTGATTTTGGTATTGTCGGACAGCTAAATCCTGAAGTGTGGACTGCTTGTATGGCCTTTATGGATGCCTTGCAAAATACCAACTACACGCTTATGGCGGAAAATATGCTCAAAATGGGCATGACTGACACGCAAATTGATACTCAGGTTTTGGCAGCAGATTTAGAGCGTTTATTTAGTGGCGTATTGCTGGCTGATCCTCAAGAATTGCTGACTTCTAACCCTGCAGATTTAAATGACATCATGCTTGATATGGTTGCTGTGGGTGAGCGTCATGGGATTCGTTTCCCACGTGACTTTGCTTTACTGTTCAAGCAAATGTTGTACTTTGACCGTTTCATGCGCGTTTTAGCACCTTATACCGATATTTATGCCGATCAACGACTGCAGATGGTACAAAGTATTGATCCGAATTTGTTGTTAAAGCATTAATTATCCATATTGGGCGAATCAAGCCTTCTGGTTGCATATTTTAAAGCCACCGATCTTTTGTTTTATGAGTTCAGTGTGGCTTTAAAATACGGCAAATATCCCTTTCAATAGACAGAGATAGAAGGATTTAAAATGAAATATAGAGTGTGGTCATGGATGCAATTATCATTGAAGGCTTAAAGGTAGAAACAGTCGTCGGCTGTTTTGCATGGGAGCGTCAGATTCAACAACCGCTTATGTTGGATTTGATTATTGCCACCAATTTAAGCCAAGCTGCAGCTTCAGATGAGTTGCAAGACACGCTCAATTATGCAGAAATTTGCAGCATTTCAGCGCAAGTGATTCAGCAGGCTGCGCCCAAATTGATTGAGCATGCCGCACAATTGGTATTGGATGCACTTTTTACGACTTTTGCCGCCATTGAATCCATTACCATCACCATTCGCAAACCTGCCATTATTCCAGAAGCCAATTCTGTAGGAATTCGTCTTGAACGCCACCGAAACGATTTTTGCCCTCGCTCTGGCGAGTAACTGCGAAGCACCGCGTCCGTTTAAAAATGCCTATCAGCAAATTGCTGCATTGGGTGAAGTGCATTTTTCGCACATTTATCTGATTCCATGCCGTGATGGAATTGGTGCAGACTATTGGAATTCTGCTTGTTTGCTAAAAAGCCGTTTAAGCTTTGAGCATCTAAACGTCATCCTTAAGGAATTGGAAGTTGCAGCAGGGCGTGTGCGCCCATCGCATGATATTCCGCTGGATATTGATATTATTGCGTGGGGTGAAAATTTAGCTCAAATGCAATTCAATCCGAAAAAACTGCCACTGGCTTTAGATGTTAAAATTCCAATGTGGGATATTTGGCAAGATGAGGCTTTTGTGCATTCTGCGCATGACTATCCCATTGTGAGTTGTGAAGAGTAAATCAGCCAGTAAAATTGGCAGATCAGTGATGCATTTTTAAATTTTGGCTGTGATACGTGATCTGATTTCGGCTTACATCATTGTGTCATATCTTGCTGATATGTTTGTATGAAAAACCATCAAAAATAATATTTTTCTGTATTTATACGGCTTTGCACTTAAAAACTATCCACAAAATCTGCGGATAAATCTTGGGATAACTCAAGATCGGCTCTTTCTCTGTTATTTTTTGATCGTTTTAATCGAGATGTTTTCTATTCCAATGACATAAAAAAACGCCCACAATTGTGAGCGTTTAAGTGTTATCAATTCATTAAATATAATAACTGGTCTTGGTCATGAGCTTGGAAATCGCAGTCATGGTCAAACGTACAGGTACAGGCAAATCTACACCACCTGCTTTGAGCGCCGTATCGCGATGATGCAATTCATCTTCATTCATTTGGACTAGAATTTTACGTGAACGATCATCTTGTTCAGGCAATTGGCTAATATGATGTTCTAAATGCAAGCTGACTTGACGTTCAGTTTCTGCCACAAAACCCAAACTGTATTTATCGCCCGCAATACCTGCAATTGCACCCATCCCAAAAGACAAGCCATACCATACAGGATTAAGCAAACTGGTGTGACTGTCTAACTCTTTTAAGCGGTCTTCGCACCACGCCAAATGGTCTTGTTCTTCAATTGCAGCCTGTTCCATTTCACGACGTACATTGGGCAATTTCGCAGTTAAAGCCTGACCGTGATATAAGGCTTGTGCACAGACTTCACCACTATGGTTTACTCGCATTAAGCCTGCAACATGACGTGCTTCACTCACAGCCAATTTGGTTTCAACCGTATTGCCCGGGTTTTCACGTTGAGCCGAAGTTGTGCCAGGTACTAAACTACGTAAGGCTTGGTCAAATGAATGAATAAACTTGTCGATGCCTGTGTAATGACGCATGAAATTAATCCTCCAAAGAGTCCTGTGCAGTATCTAACATTGGCTTGAGCTTTAACAAGAGCCAAAAGGTGAAAACAGCACTTAAAACAGCCGTAATACTAAATAAAATTTTTAAATCAATTTTTAAAATGCTTAAAATTAAAATCGAAAAAATGGCAGATGACACCATAAATACCGCATTTAAAATATTGTTGGCTGCGACCACACGTGCGCGGTGCGAGCGAGGGGAATAGGCTTGCATCATGGCATATAAGGGTACAATGTAAAAACCGCCACTAATGCCGAGTAAAGTGACTGCGCACATGACATGATAATAACTCCAGTCTTGCTGAAAGACTTCGGCTAAGCCCAATAGCGCACCTGTTTTTTCTGGTACAAAAGCCAATGCGCCTGCCAAATAAAAAGCAAAGACGGTTAAACCGACTGCGCCAATAGGCACCATTTTAATATTAACGTCTGTACCGCCTATTTTACGGCAGAGCAAAGAACCCACACCGATACCGACAGAAAAGAGCGTCAGTAATAAACTCACCACGTTTTCAGAAGCATGCAAGTTTTGTTGAGTGAGTTGTGGAATTTGGGTTAAATACGTTGTCCCATAAAACCAATACCAAGAGTTTCCAAGTAAGATCAAAAAAATCATCGGCAGGCTTTTGGCATATTTTAAAGTCTGGAAACTGGTGCGGAAAAAATTCCAGTCAATTTGAATGTCGGGTGCCGTGACGCGCTGCGTCAGCACAAAACGACTTGAGGCATAACCAATTAGTGCAATAATCACCACAGTTAAGCTAATCCAGACTAAATTGCCTGCAGATACCGAAATCACTGCACCGCCTAAAATCATCCCCAATAAAATTGCAATGGATGTACCTGACTGGAAAATTGCATTGCCCGACATCAGTTCATGCGGTTTGAGTACTTCAGGCAAAATGGCATATTTGATTGGGCCAAAAAAGGTCGATTGTGCGCCCATTAAAAATAAGGCAATCAGCAATAGCCACAAATTTCCTAAAATAAAACCAACGGTACCAATCAGCATGATGACAATTTCAAGCAGTTTGATGGCACGCACCAATTGGGCACGTTCATACTTGTCTGCTAATTGTCCTGCGGTGGCAGAAAAAATAAAATACGGCAAAATAAACAACAAGGCTGCTAAATTATTCAAGGTGCTGACATTTGCAGATTGCTGGCTAATCAGACCATAGGTAAAGACTAAAAGCAGCGCTTGTTTATACACATTATCATTGAGTGCGCCAAAAAATTGAGTGAGAAACGTCGGCAAAAAGCGACGACTCCTCAACAAATGTTCATTTTTTTCCATGCGTGATTAACTTCGTTTAGTTTTATTAAGAAATGTGACCGCTTGATATAATAGTACAGAAAATCATGTATGATGTTTCAAGTCTTTTCACTGATGAAAAAATCAAATAAATTGGTGTTTGTACGCGGGTTCATTGGGGTTTTTCCATAAAAATTAAATCAGTTTAGAGTTTTTTATGCTTGTAAATACAAACTTTAAAAAATCAGTACTGTGTTCCAGTATGCATGCAATTTTATGCTGGAATATGCCGAAAAAGCTGGGACTAAGTCTGTTTTTAGGTTTAGTTGCATCTTCAAGTTTTGCAGAAAGTCTTACTGTACCCAATTCAAACGCTCAGCTTGCTGAAAATCCTGTACCGCTACAGACTCCAACTGCAGAAGAAGCACAAAATTTAGCTGCAGAAATTAAACAACTGGCAGCAGCACAAGGTAAAGACAGTGCCCAAGATCTACAAAAAATAGAAGAAGCTTTAGAGCAAGCGCAAACACCTGAATTTAATAGTCTAGAAATGCTGCAACAGCAACAACAGGCAGGGGCATCTTTTGCTGAATTTCAGCCTATCGAATTTGAAGACTTAGAAGATTTACCCATTGCACCTGTAGATCAGGGGCTTGCCAATGAAATTTTTCAGGTGGCAGAACAAGCCAAACAAGAAGCGATGCTAGACCGCAATGGTCAAGTGCCAGAAACGTTGGTTAAAGACGCAACACAGCAGGAGCTACTGCAAATTGATCAAGCGCCTGTAAATGTCGATCGGCTCATAACCAATATTCAGGCAGACAGTAATTTTGTAGTGGAAGCCAATCCTAACGATACCTTAATGGCTGAATTGGGCTGGATGACGCAGGTGGAAAATGCCGATAAACCCAGTTTTTTCAGACGTTTACTGTATAAAGTCCGTCCACCGCGTGAGCTAAATACAGCCAAAGTGCCGCGTATTAGTGCAGATGTGGTCATTACTGCAAATGGTGTCAATGGTACACAAAACTCAATTGGAGAGGTATCGCCCGATGCTTATCGTACAGCGGTAGATCAGTTAAGTGCCAATATTAAGGCCAAACTGTCCAGTTTTACCCAGGAGTCTTTTGCAGATTTTCCATCGGCATTGCCGCAACTGCGTACGTTGTCAAATCAGGCTGCGCAGGCGGTGGGTTTTTATAATGCCGAGTTTAAGTTTGAAAAACTCAGTGATAGCCGCGTGCGTGTGCAGGTTGTGCCAAATCCACCTGTGGCGATTAAACAGCAAAATATTGAATTTACAGGTGAAGGACAATACGAGGCACAATTTCAGGTTATTGGTGTCTTGCCTGATCAAGAAGTAGATGATGTGTTTAATCATGGTTTGTATGAGCAAACCAAAAAACGAATTACCGATGCCGCTTCAGATAACGGTTATTTTGACAGTTACTGGCGTTTGCATGACGTTAAAGTCGCTCAACCTCAAAATACAGCCGATATCAATTTACGTTATGAAACAGGCGAGCGTTATAAACTCGGAAATGTTGAATTTCGTATGAGCGATCCAAATCAAGAATTCCCTTTGGATATGGATATTCTGCAAAGTATGGTCACTTGGCAGGACAATGCTGACTATACTTTTTGGCGTGTAAATGGTTTGGCCAATAACCTCACCAACTCGCGTTATTTCAACTACACCTTAGTTGATACGATCCGTCCTGATCCTGTCGAGTATCCTTTGGAATTGCCACCTGATATTCAGGCTTTGGTCGATCAACAAAAAATCTCAGTTTACGATGCCACAGTCGTCGATCAAAAACGGGTGGCGTCATCTCAGGAAGTGACGCAATCTGTGGTGAACGAAGCTGAATTTGCTGGCACAGAAGAAGGTGCGAGCAACGATAAGCTGCGCATGCTACAAGCACAGCAAGAAGACAAACAATCAGAAGAAGAACGCTTAAAACAGCAAGCACGCATAGACAAAAAAATTCCTGTGATTGTGACTTTAAATGCAGACCGCTTAAATAGTGCCGAAGTCGGTGCAGGTTACGGAACTGACACAGGCGTGCGTTTGCGTGGGCAATATCGCCGTGCCATTGTCAATAAACGTGGTCACTCTTTCGATGCCAACTTAGAGCTTTCGCAAATTCGTCAAGCCATTGATGGACGTTATAATATTCCTTATAACCATCCCTTGAATGATTATGTCGCGTTGGTTGGCGGTTATGAGCGTGAAGAACGTGACGATGTTGCACAAGGTGGCGGCTTGATGATTGAATCTGCGGTTGCAGGTGTAGACCGTGTGATTAAAAACCCAATGGGCAGTTGGCAACATACTTTTGGCTTGCGTTATCGACTGGATCGCTTAACTGAAGATGGCACTGTATTTTTGGAAAAAGTGCCTGATGCGTTTATTGCCAATGGTGATGTCGAGCAACAATCGTTATTGCTTGGCTATGAAGTTTCACGTACCGACAGTAACCGTCGTGTTAACCCAAGCAAAGGTTTCCGCCAAATTTATAAAATAGAACTGGGGAGTGAATCACTGCTCAGCGATGCAGATTTAGCCATTCTAAATGCAGGTTGGCGTTTTATTTATTCATTGGGTGAAAATGACGATCATCAGTTTGTCGGACGCAGTGACTTAGGTTATATCTACACCGAAGATTTTAATAAAGTGCCTTATAATTTGCGTTATTTTACTGGTGGTGACCAGTCTTTACGTGGCTTTGACTACAAGTCTTTAACACCACAAATTGAAGGCTTTAAAATTGGAGGTCAGGCTTTGGCGGTTGGTTCATTAGAATATAACTATCAATTTAAAGAGGGGTGGCGCGCAGCAGTATTTAGTGATTTTGGTAATGCTTACGATAAAGACTTTAGCAACGACACCGAATATAGCGTAGGTTTGGGGGTACGTTGGGCATCACCAATTGGCCCAATTCGGATTGATGTGGCTTCTGGTATTTCAGATGATAACCATCCAATCCGTTTACATTTCTTTATTGGCTCTCAACTATAAATTTAAGACTTAGAGAACATTATGGCTGAAGTTGAACAGCAACCAGAAACTCCAGTAACGCCACCTAAAAAGCGTCGAATACTCAGGAGTGTTTTACTGTCACTGCTGTTGATGCTGGTTTTATTGGTGTCCGCTTTGGTGGTGATGTTCTCAACAGACCGTGGCTCAAAGTTCTTATTAGACAGCGTATTGCAGCGCCAAGAAATAATTCATTATGAATATGAAGGCGGTAATTTATGGCGTGGGATTATTCTGCGCAATATCATCGTCAGTTTAAAGCCTGTTGATGTCAAAGTTGACCGTGCCGATGTCATTCTTGGTTGGCGTGCGATTTTAGATAAAGAAATCCATCTCAACAGTGCCGATGTGCGTAATCTGCGGATTTATCCGAAAGGCCCACCAAGTGATGATCCATTCAAATTCAATGAAATTCGCTTACCTTTTGTTTTGCGTTTAGATACTGCCGATGTCGATCATTTATTGATTCAAACCGCCTCTGGTACGCAGGTGGATTTTTACGATATTCATTTAAATAATGCCTTGTGGTCGGGTACAGAACTGAAATTTGAAGATTCCAATATGGATATGGGATATTTGAATGTACGCAATGCCACAGGCGATATGAAATTTGAAGGTAAATATCCGCTTAATGTGGTGGGTGATTTAAATATTCCCTCTTTACATGACAGCTTAAATATTCACGATATTAAAGTAGTAGGCAAAGGCACACTCGACACGATTCAGGCGGGTGTTGCAACAAATACGCCTGATTTGCTCACGGGATGGGTAGTGTTGCATCCAATGCGTAAGCAAGTGCCAATGTTTGGTGAGTTACAATTTAAAGACTACCGTTGGCCTATTTTGACCGAGCAGGAGCTTTTTACCCAAGCAGGTGCAGCCAAATTTAAAGGTGATATCAAGCGTTTAGATATTGATGTCAAT
Source organism: Acinetobacter sp. YH12021 (assembly GCF_013420145.1). Classification (NCBI taxonomy): domain Bacteria; kingdom Pseudomonadati; phylum Pseudomonadota; class Gammaproteobacteria; order Moraxellales; family Moraxellaceae; genus Acinetobacter; species Acinetobacter sp. YH12021. The sequence goes on along the minus strand of NZ_VOYT01000001.1, from coordinate 8,000 downwards.
ACAGATTTGAGCGGTAAACACATTCCTAAAGGTCAATATACAGGTCTGATGTATACCGATTTAGTTCATCAACTGAATATCAGTAATTTAAATGCACAACTTATGCAAGGTGCTGCCAATGTAGCGGGCATTGTCAGTTGGGATAAAAAAGTCAATTGGGATTTAACAGGACGTCTGGATAAAATTAATCCTAAAGATCCACTAATTCCTCAAGTGGTCAAAGACTTTTTACCGCCAAGTTTAGATGCCAATTTAGCATCTAAAGGTCATTTGGAAAAAGGCACACACTTAACTGCACAAGTCGATTTTGACCAATATGAAACTTGGAATTTAAAACTCGATCAAAAACCTGCGCAGGGCAAAGCGGCAAATCCGATGTTGCTTGATGTGCGCTGGAACAACATAGACCGTGCTGTGCCGTATGTGGGTTGGTTGAAAAGTGAATCGGGTGATGTGCAATTGGCCTTGGTAGAAGGTCAGCAAGATATTTTTGTGGCGAGTAAAGTCAGCACACATGAAAAAACCATGTTACCTGCGGGCATGTACCAAGCCAAATTGAATTTAAAGAATAATCGTTTAAATATTCCTAATTTTAAATTTGATACTGCAGATAGTCATTTGGCAGGCAGCGCCGTCATTGATTTACCAACTGATAAACGTCAGTTGAAATGGAATGCGGTATTGGCTGCGAAAAACTTTAATCCGCAAAGTATCAGCACCGCAGCACCTGTTAATGTGTTAAATGGGCAGTTTAAAGCCAATGGTTTTGCATTGCCGAATCAGCAAATTATTCATTTGAAAGATATTAATTTGACAGGGCGTTTGGTCAATCAAAATGAAAACGTACATTTAACTGGGCAAAGCACCATCGCTTTATTGTTCCATGATGTGAAAGCTGGTGGTGGCTTTAAAAGTTTTGCCGTGAATTATGATGGTGGGTTAAATGCCAGTGCCATTCAAGGCAGTGAAGGACATTTAAAACTAAAATTATCGGGTACGCCGGAACTAATTAAAATTAGCGACTTACGCCATAATGGTGTTGCAGGGCAAATTGTGGCGGATGGTTTGCTGCATTTGAATCAGGGGGTGAGCTGGAATTTAAACGCTTCTTTAATTCGCTTTAAGCCGCACTATTTTGTGTCCAGTGTACGTGGTGAATTATCGGGCAATATTCGCACTCAAGGTATTTGGTCAGACACTCAAAAACGGATCAACATTGAACGTCTGAATTTGGCAGGCATGCTCAATAATAAACCTGTACGTGGTACGGGGAATTTAGCCATGTTGATTGATGCTAATCAAAAAGGCTTTTTACCACAACAGTTTGAAGCCAATAATCTATTTTTGTCTTATGCCAAAAATCAGTTACAAGCAACGGGGAATGCACAAAATCTGCGTATTAAAGTCAATGCGCCTGCTTTATACGAAATCTATTCAGGTTTACGTGGACGTGCGTATGGCTATATCAATGTGCAGTCGCAGCCACGCTTACAAGCCACTGCCAATTTCGCTGTTGATCAGTTCAGTGTAAATAATATTTTCAGCGTGCGTAAATTGCGCCTACAAGGTGAATTGCCAACTTCTGAAAATACGCCAACGCTGATGACGGCATCCATGGAAAATTTACGCAGTGGTAACCGTGGCATTGAGCAAGGGCAGATTTCTTTAGCAGGTACACGTCAGGCGCATATTTTAAAACTGGAAGCTGAAAATAAGTTGAGTAAGTTTTATGTGCAATTGGCGGGTGGTTTAAATGCACAAAATGATTGGATGGGACAAATTCAGAAAGGAGATTTTGACTCCTTAAGAACCCACTTGGCACAGCGCCAAAACGCAGCCGTGATTTATCAACATAGAACCAGTGAGTTGTATGTTGGTGCGCATTGTTGGATGAGTCAGCAAAGCCAATTGTGTTTTGATCAACCTATTCGTGTGAGTAAAACCAAAGCCAATGCATCATTTGTGACTCAAAACTTAGACTTAAATGACTTTTCTGCATTTATGCCTGAAGGTTTGGCGATTACAGGCAAGGTTAATGGGTATGCCAAAGCGGCGTGGGCAAAAGGACAGAAGCCAAAAATTGATGCACATTTGGTCACGCGTGATGGCGTCATTGGACTTGCTGCGGACGATCCACAAGATATAGGCTCAACCTTGCGCTATGAACAAGTGGCTGTGGTCGCAAAAAGCATTGCCGAAGGCTTGAAATTACGCATAGATGTGAAAACACCTGAAATTGGTACAGGTTATGCCAATGTGCTGATTGATCCTTACACTAAAAACATGCCAATGCGCGGTGAAATTGCCTTTGATCAGGTACAACTTAAAGTTTTTAAACCGTTTATTGCCGATGTGCGCTCAATGGCAGGCATTTTGTCCTTTGCTGGCAAGGTCAATGGGACTTTAACTTCACCATTGCTGACGGGTGAAATGCGCCTGAAAGATGGTGCGATCAGCATGATTTCTTTACCTGTAAATCTGACCAATGTGCAGGTCTACTCCTCTATCCGCCAAGATCAGGCCAGTATTAATGGCGCATTTAACAGCGGTGGTGGTGTAGGGCGTTTAACAGGCAGTGTAGATTGGAAAAATGATCCGCGTATTCAGTTAAATTTAAACGGTAAAGATTTATTGATTCGTCAAGCACCGCTGATTACTGCAATGATTACGCCAGATGTATCCTTAGATGTTTTACCTTTCCAGAAAAAACTGAGTTTAAAAGGACGTGTAGATGTACCACGGGCTTTAATTTCTATGCCTGAAGTATCGGCACCTGTGGTTAACGTTTCTTCGGATGTGCGTGTGGTGCATGAAGGACAAGATCAACTGGCATTGTTACGTTCAGCTCGTCCGTGGGATATTCGTGCCGATCTTGAACTGAATTTGGGTGATCGAGTTATTTTCCAAGGTTTTAATAGCCGTATTCCACTGATTGGACGTTTGTATTTATCTCAACGTGGTTTAGAAACTGCGATGCGTGCCAATGGTGCGATTGGGGTCAGCCAGCGTGTGAAAATTGAAGCCTATGGACAAAGTCTGGATTTGAACCGTGCCATTGCGCGTTTTAATGGCCCAATTTCTAACCCAACTTTAGATATGGATGCCAATAAAAATGTACAGGGCAGCATGGTCGGCTTTAGAGTTACAGGCACAGCCAGCAGTCCGAACATTCAGGTCTATAACGATGCAGGCTTATCTGAACAAGAAGCATTAAATGCTTTGATCACAGGTCGTATCAATGAAGGTACCAGTGGTTTGAGTCAGACCGAAAGCTTTAAGTCAGACGTCAACAATACTATTGCAGCGGCAGGTATTAGTATGGGATTGGGTGGTACACGTGCCTTGACCAATCAAATTGGACGTACATTCGGTTTAAGTGGTTTGGCACTTGATGCCCAAGGTACAGGCGATGATACCCAAGTCAGTTTGACGGGTTATATCACCCCAGACTTGTTTATTCGTTATGGCGTGGGGGTTTTCACACCTGTCAATAAGTTGACTTTGCGTTATCAAATGAATAAACGACTGTATTTGGAAGCTAGTCAAGCTTTAGAACGCGCCGTGGATATTTTCTATAACTGGCGCTTCTAACGGCAACTTCACTTAAAAATGCGTTCTATCAGAGCGCATTTTTTAAGCTTGTGCATGGATAGTTTCGTATTTATGTCAACTTTTGATTATCATAAGCACAACAGGAGAGCTTCAATGAAAAAGATTTTGGTGGTGACTGCAGTGCTTGCATTAATGGGTTGTGCAGAAAAGAAACCCTTAACCCCTGAAGAACAATGGCAAGGCTATTGCCGAAGTGTTGGCAATGCTGCGCGTACCATCATGCTAGATCGTCAAAATGCGATTGAAAAAGAACGTGCCATTGAGCATGCCAATAAAATTGAAGATGACATTACCCGTAATTTTATCTCAGAGATTATTGAGCAAGTCTATGCATTGCCACTTGAAGAAATTAATGGTGATGTTGATGCGGCACGTGAAAAAGTCCGTACGCAATTTACTGAAAAATGTATCGCGACACCGCATGATAAAATGCCTGATTACAAGCCGTTCTAAAAGAACGGTTTTTTTATGAATTAAAATTGAAATATGTTTTGTACCTCTATATCTTTTATCAAAAATAGCCTAAGTAAATAAAACGTCTAAAACTAAAATAAATAACAAATAAATTGTGACAAGTTCTAAATCTTAAAACTGGCAAAGCTTATCTTTTTCATGAATAATTAAAAAGATAACAAAAACAGTAGGAGCGCATAATGGAAGTGGTTGCTTACCTGCATAATGCAGATTTGCTCTTAGAAGATGAACAAGGTGTCGCAGTGATTGGCGGCAGTCATTATGTTTTAAGTTTAGGTGATCGGGTGTATTTACGTCAGCAAATTGATGCACCTGCAAAGATATATCAAGTTCAAATTTCGTTTACCAGTGCAGAACATTGCATGCTGCATGAAGATGAAATTCAACTCAAGTTTGAAGGTAGTCGTGAACAATTACAGCACTATCTTCAAGCTACGACAGTACACTAAGGTGGAATATCATTCATTCATTAGAACAGGCAACATGAGCGTTGCCTTTTTTACGAGTTAAACTTTAGGCGAAAAGTTAGTGTACATACAGACAAAGTTAAAATTAAGTCGTGTTTTGCCTGTAAATTGAACAATATGCGCATCATTTAGTTATAAAATAATGGGCATCACAAAGAAACACTCTAGTTGCATTAACTTTTAACCTGAAGTTTAGTAAAATTTTGCAGTCCATATTGTTTGTGATGCTTTAAAAGCAGGAATTCACAAATAATTTTTTAAAAAAGAGGAATAACACCGTGCTAGAAGCTTACCGCCAACACGTTGAAGAACGTGCCGCACTCGGAGTCCCACCGAAGCCACTTGATGATGTGCAAACAGCTGCATTAGTTGAATTATTAAAAAATCCACCAGCAGGCGAAGAAGCTTATTTGGTTGATTTGATTGAAAACCGTGTACCTGCAGGTGTTGACCAAGCGGCATACGTTAAAGCTGCTTTCTTAGCTGCTGTAGCAAAAGGTGAAGCAACCTCTCCACTCGTTTCTAAAGAGCGCGCAGTTTACTTACTAGGTACAATGCTTGGTGGTTATAACGTAGCACCTTTAGTAGAGCTTTTAGACAATGCTGAATTGGCTGGCTTAGCAGCTGAAGCATTGAAAAACACTTTGCTTGTATTTGATGCGTTCCATGACGTAGCAGACAAAGCAAAAGCAGGTAACGAAAACGCGAAAGCAGTTTTACAATCTTGGGCTGATGCTGAATGGTTCACTAGCCGTAAAGATGTACCTGAAGAAATCAAACTTACAGTGTTTAAAGTTACTGGCGAAACCAACACTGACGACTTGTCACCTGCACAAGACGCATGGAGTCGTCCAGACATTCCATTGCACGCAAATGCAATGTTGAAAAACGTACGTGATGGCATCAACCCAGAAGTTCCTGGTGAAGTTGGTCCATTAAACCAAATCAAAGACCTTATCGCGAAAGGCAACCAAGTTGCTTACGTGGGTGACGTTGTTGGTACAGGTTCTTCTCGTAAGTCTGCAACTAACTCTGTACTTTGGTTCTTCGGTGATGAAATCGCGCACATTCCAAACAAAAAAGATGGCGGCTACTGCTTAGGTGGTAAAATTGCGCCAATCTTCTTTAACACAATGGAAGATGCGGGTGCTTTACCAGTAGAAATCGACGTTTCTAATATGAACATGGGTGATGAAATCACTCTTAAAATCGACCATGCTGCTGCTAAAGTAACAGCGTTCAAAGACGGCGCACAAATCGCTGAATCTGAACTTAAAACTCCAGTGCTTCTAGACGAAGTACGTGCAGGCGGTCGTATTAACTTGATCGTTGGTCGTGGTTTGACAGCTAAAGCGCGTGAAGCTTTAGGTCTTGCACCATCTACTTTGTTCCGTACTCCAGTACAACCTGAAAACACAGGCAAAGGCTTCACTCAAGCTCAAAAAATGGTAGGTCGCGCTTGTGGTCTTCCAGAAGGTCAAGGTGTTCGTCCAGGTACTTACTGCGAACCTAAGATGACTACTGTTGGTTCTCAAGATACAACAGGTCCAATGACACGTGACGAATTAAAAGATTTAGCTTGCTTAGGTTTCTCTGCAGACTTAGTAATGCAATCTTTCTGTCACACAGCTGCGTATCCAAAACCAGTTGACGTTCAAATGCAACACACGCTTCCTGACTTCATCATGAACCGTGGTGGTGTTTCTTTACGTCCAGGTGACGGTATTATCCACTCTTGGTTAAACCGTATGCTTCTTCCAGATACAGTAGGTACTGGTGGTGACTCGCATACTCGTTTCCCAATTGGTATTTCTTTCCCAGCGGGTTCTGGTCTTGTAGCGTTCGCTGCAGCAACTGGTGTTATGCCACTTGACATGCCTGAGTCTGTACTTGTGAAGTTCAAAGGTAAAATGCAGCCTGGTATCACTTTACGTGACCTTGTACATGCGATTCCTTACTACGCAATTAAAGAAGGTGACTTAACAGTAGAGAAGAAAGGTAAGAAAAACATCTTCTCTGGTCGTATCTTAGAAATCGACTTAACAGAAATGGAAACTGACTTAACAGTTGAACAAGCATTTGAATTGTCTGATGCTTCTGCTGAGCGTTCAGCTGCAGGTTGTTCTATCACACTTTCTGAAGAGAAAGTTGCTGAATACCTTCGTTCAAACATCACCATGCTTAAGTGGATGATTTCTGAAGGTTATGGCGATGCGCGTACTATGGCTCGTCGTGTTGAGAACATGGAAAAATGGTTAGCGAACCCATCACTTCTTAAAGCTGATGCTGACGCTGAATACACGAAAGTGTATGAAATTGACCTTGCAGACATCAAAGAACCTATCCTTTGCTGCCCGAACGATCCAGATGATGCAAAACTTCTTTCTGACGTTCAAGGCGACAAAATTGATGAAGTATTCATCGGTTCTTGTATGACAAACATCGGTCACTTCCGTGCTGCTGGTAAGTTATTAGACAAAGTTCCTGGTGGTTCTTTATCTACTCGTCTATGGTTAGCGCCTCCAACTCGTATGGACGAGCGTCAACTTATGGAAGAAGGCTTCTATAACACTTACGGTAAAGCTGGTGCACGTACAGAAATGCCAGGTTGTTCATTATGTATGGGTAACCAAGCACGTGTAGCACCGAACACAACTGTAGTATCTACTTCTACACGTAACTTCCCGAACCGTTTAGGTCAAGGTGCAAACGTTTACTTAGCTTCTGCTGAGCTTGCATCTGTTGCAGCGGTACTTGGTAAGTTACCAACACCAGAAGAATACCAACAGTACGCTTCTCAAATCGACAGCATGTCTGCTGACATCTACAAGTACTTGAACTTTGACCAGATGGAAAGCTACACAGACGCTGCTGCGAATGTAGACACCAAGAAAATTGCTGCTGCTCAGTTGACCTAAGTTAGGAAAAGCAAACGCAAGAGCAAATCTATGATTTGTTCGAGTGTTGAGCGATAAGCAAGATCAAATAAGGGCTGATTATTCAGCCCTTATTTTTATGCGTAAAATTTCAATCTAATAATGAATGACATTTAAAACAGCATAGATTGTGATATTTCAGCTTGCCTAACTGATTTAAAAATAGGGGCGCAAGCTATGAAATAAATTAGAATTTAACTTATTAAAACAATATAAATTTGCCTATCAATACCGTTTGTCATAAAATAATGTAAACTGCGTCACAAAATATGGTGGATTAATGCTGGTATTCAATTTTAATTATAATTTTTGGTAAAAACTTTATTGAAATGAACTACTTAGTTTTAATTTTAATGAAATTGGATATTTTTTAATAACTTACTATAACCCGAATTACGGATAAGAAAAGCCCTTGAAAAAAAGGTAGTTAGAGCCATTTAGAAAGTTACGACACAACCCAAAGGCTCTAACTACCATGTACGATTTTACAGAAATTTTTTGTATTGTTGAT